>DASRDR010000074.1:0-2743 GCA_035652475.1 Candidatus Methylomirabilota bacterium
TCGCGCTCGCGGTCATCATGCTCCCGATCGTCCTCCGGACCACGGAGGAGATGGTCCGCCTGGTCCCGGCCGCGCTCCGGGAGGGCGGACTGGCGCTCGGGCTCCCGCGATGGACGGTCGCCCTGCGGATCGTCGTGCCGACCGCGCGGGCCGGGATCGTGACGGGCGCGCTGGTGGCGCTGGCCCGGGTCGCCGGCGAGACGGCCCCGCTCCTGTTCACCGCGCTCGGCAGCCGGCTGTGGCCGAGCGGGCTCGACCAGCCGATCGCGGCGCTCCCGCTCCAGATCTTCGCCTATGCGATCTCGCCGTACGACGAGTGGCACCGCCAGGCGTGGGCGGGCGCCCTGCTCCTGATCGGCCTGGTCCTCGTCGTGAGCGTGGCCGCCCGGGCCGCGACCCGCGGAGGCGGGGGGGCGGGCCGGTGAGCACGGCCGAGGGCGTGGTCGTCGAGAAGCTCCACGCCTGGTTCGGGGAGGCCCACGTGCTGAACGGCATCGACCTGGTCGTCGTGCCCCGCGCGGTGACGGCCATCATCGGGCCCTCGGGCTGCGGGAAGTCGACGTTCGTCCGGTGCCTGAACCGCATGCACGAGGTCGTCCCGGGGGCGCGCGTCAGCGGTGCCGTGTGGCTGGACGGCGCCGACGTCTACGCCCAGGATCCGGTCGAGGTGCGCCGCCGCGTCGGGATGGTGTTCCAGCGCCCGACCCCGTTCCCCACCATGTCGATCCTCGACAACACCGTGGCCGGGCTCCGCCTGGCCGGCGTGCGGCGCCGCGAACGGCTCCGCGAAGCGGCCGAGCGGGCGCTCCGGCAGGCGGCGCTGTGGGACGAGGTCAAGGACCGGCTCGGGCGCCCCGGGACCAGCCTCTCGGGCGGGCAGCAGCAACGGCTGTGCATCGCCCGCGCCCTGGCGGTCGACCCCGCCGTGCTGCTCCTCGACGAGCCCTGCTCGGCGCTCGATCCGATCGGCACCGCGAAGATCGAGGAGCTCGTCCACGAGCTCAAGTCGGCGCTCACGATCGTGATCGTCACCCACAACATGCAGCAGGCGGCGCGGGTCTCGGACTGGACAGGCTTCTTCCTCCTCGGCCACCTGATCGAGTTCGACGCCACCCGACAGCTCTTCCGGACGCCCCGGGACCCTCGCACCGAGGCGTACATCACCGGGCGATTCGGCTAGCCCGGAGGCGAGAAGCGATGGAGCGGCACCTGGCGTCCGAGCTGCAGGCGCTTCACGAGCGGCTCCTGGCCATGGGCAGCGTCGCCGAGATCATGATCGACCGGAGCGTCGCGGCGCTCGCCCGGCGGGCGCCCCGCCTCGTGGAGGACGTGCTCGCCCACGAGGAGGAGATGGACCTCCTCTGCATCGAGATCGACGACCGCTGCTTCACCCTGCTCGCGCTCCAGCAGCCGATGGCCTCGGATCTCCGGTTCCTGGTGGCGGCGATCAAGATCAACGGCGACCTCGAGCGGATCGGCGACCAGGCGGTGAGCATCGCCTTGCGCGCGCGCGCGCTGGCGACCCAGCCCGAGGTCAAGCCGCTGATCGACATTCCCCGCATGGCCGAGCTCGTCCAGGCGATGGTGCGAAGGAGCCTGGATGCGTTCGTCCGCCGGGATCCCGCGCTGGCGCGATCGGTGATCGACGAGGACGACGCGGTGGACAGCCTGCGTGACCAGGTGTTCCGGGAGCTGCTCACCTACATGATGGCCGACCCCGCGACGATCCCGCGGGCGCTGGCGCTGATCCTCGTGTCACGGCACCTCGAGCGCATCGCCGACCATGCCACGAACGTCGCCGAGGACGTGATCTACCTCGTCCGCGGCGAGGACGTCCGCGAGCGCGGGGACAAGGAGCGGCGGAAGGGGCTGCGGAGCTCGCGCCCGGGCGACATCGATCCCGGGCGGGGGCGGGGGTGAACGCCGCCGGAGGCGATCCGGGGCGCGCCGCCGCCCCCGCGCCTCTCACCGTCCTCGCCGGCGGGTGCCGGCGGCCCGCACGGCCCGCACGAGCTCGGGGGCGCGGCGAACGACGGCGGCCACCTGGATCGGCCACGGCGGGAACCGGGTGAAGGCGCACCCCATCTCGAGCGTGGCCTCGATCGGCCGGTCCCAGCGCCGCCGCGCCTCCGCCCAGAGGCGGCCGGGGTCGCCGAGCCGCGCGACCAGCGCCGGGAAGACCGGCTCGAGGTGGCTCGTCCCCTCGCCGCGCTCCCAGTTCCGGAGGACGGCCCGCACGAGCCACCCCGGCAGCGCCCCGCGCGACGGGGCCGGCGGCTCCTCGACGCGGGCGCCGAGCAGGCGGGCCGCCAGCCCGAGCGCGGTCGCGACCCACCCGGCGTGTCGCGGCGTCGGGCCGAGACAGCGGGCCCAGTCGAAGGTGGCGGGGCGCCGCTCGACCGCGACCGCGAGGTCGACGAGCCAGAGCGGCCGGAACACGCCGTGCCGGAGCGCGTGCAGCGCCAGCACGCGGAGGTGGTCCTCCGGCCCGAGGACCCGGACCCGGCATCCGCCCAGCGAGGCGATCTCGGAGCGCTCCCGCAGCGTGTCGAGGTCCAGCGCGTCCAGTCGCCCGGACCCTTCGTGGAGGTCCACGAGACACGGGATGGCCGGGGGGCGGACCAGCGCCGCGCGGGCCGCGACCGCCCGACCCGGCGGGACCATCAGGTCCAGATCCGTGTACGGCCGGAGCCCCGGCTCCGGGTACTGCCGGGCGATCGCCCAGCCCTTCACGAGGATCGAC
>DASRDR010000075.1:0-4373 GCA_035652475.1 Candidatus Methylomirabilota bacterium
GCGATCGAACGGGTAGCGGGCGCGCGTCCGGCGGAGCAGGTCGAGGGCACGCGGGATCACCCAGGGGTCGTACATGACCACCCCGACGATCGTCTTCGTACCCCAGACGAGCGACGAGGGGTCGAGATCGACCGTGCGGCCCCGGCTGATGCACCCGATCTCGAGGTAGCGGCCCCCGTGGCGCACCATCTCCAGACCCTCCGGCACCACGGCCGGGAACCCGACGAAGTCGCACGCCACGTCGGCGCCGCGCCCCCCCGTCCACTCACGCACGAGCCGGACGCGCGCCTTCCGCTCGGGCACCTCGGCCAGGCTCAGCGTGTGGTCGGCGCCGAACGCACGCGCCAGCGCCAGGCGCTCGGGGACCTGGTCGATCACGATCACGGTGGCCGCGCCCATCTCCCGGGCGACCGCGGTCGCGTGCACGCCCAGGCCGCCCGCGCCCTGGATGACCACGCTGTCACCGAGGCCGAGCCCGACCTGGGCGAGCCCGTGGATCACCTGGGAGAGGGCGCAGTTCACCGGCGAGACCAGCGCGTCCGGCAGGTCGTCGGGGACCCGGAAGACGTAGCCGCCGGGGCGAAGGTAGTAGTACTCGGCGAAGGCGCCCACCCAGTGGGGGAACTCGCCGGGCCCGGTCGCCCGCCCGACCTTGCTCGGGCACGCCGCGCGCTGCCCGCGGACACAGACGTGGCACCGCCCGCACGGGTAGAAGTAGCAGTACGCGACGCGGTCTCCCTCCCGGAGCGGCTCCCCGAGGGAATCGCTCCGCACGCCGGGGCCCAGCGCCGCGACGCGGCCGGTCATCTCGTGGCCGAAGATCCACCCGTCGGGCGGGAGCGCGAGCGGCGCGTCGCCGCGCCAGAAGTGGAGGTCCGAGCCGCAGATGTTCGCGAGCGTGACCCGGACGAGGATCGCCCCCGGCTCGAGCTCGGGCAGCGGCAGCTCGCGGAGCTCGAACGGGCGCCCCGGGCCCAGGAAGACGGCGGCCCGGCCGGTGCCGGACATCGTGGGACCTCCCTCGGGCGAGAATGGGCGAAACCCGGTCATGCTAGCATGGCGCGTCCGCGCGGGGGAGGCGAGGCGCCTCCGGGCGCCGCGCGTGCGGAGGGCGAGCGTGGGCTACGTCGAGCGGCACCTCCTGCCGAACGAGCGCGTGCTCTACAGGACGCGCCTCCACTGGGTGCTGTTCGCCCGGCCGGTGGCGGCGACGGCGCTCGCGACCGCCCTCGTCGTGGGCGTCGGGGCGGCCGGGCGGGTCGAGTGGCTCTGGCACGCGAGCCTGGCGGTCCTCGCGGCCGGGGCGGCGTGGACGTTCGCCCGCTACGTCGAGCTGATGACCTCCGAGTTCGCGGTCACCAGCACGCGCCTGATCTTCAAGGTGGGCCTGGTCGCGCGGTACACGACGGAGCTGCTCCTGGCCAAGGTGGAGTCGATCGGGGTCCAGCAGACCCTGCCGGGCCGTCTCCTGAACTACGGCGACCTGGTCGTCACGGGGACCGGCGGGGCCCGCGAGGTCTTCCGCCGGGTGCGGGATCCGCTCGGATTCCGCAACCAGGTCCAGCAGGCCTCCACCGGCGGCGGGGTGGCACCGGCGCCCCCGCCGTAGCCGGCGCGCTGCCGCGGCGCCGCTCGGCCGCTCCGGCCGACGGCTGCCGGCCGGGGCGCGACGTCCTGGAGGCCGTCCGGGACGTGCGCCGGGCCCGGCGGCGGCGATCAGGTGCGCGACTTCCGCGGTCCAGCAGCGGCACCTCCGCGCGAATCCGGCGCCGCGGATCCGGCGAGCCGCCCGGACGCCGGCGAGCCCGCCGGCGGCTCGCCCGCCGGGCCCGAATGGCCGGGTCAGCACGGATCGACCCCGACGATTCCGCGCCGCGAAGCCCGCCTCCGGGGGCCGGGCGGTGGTCGTGGCTGACCCGGTAGCGGAGCGCGGCGATCGCCGCCCAGGTGGCGGTCACGACGCTCGCGGTCAAGCTCCCGGCCGGGGGTGCCGTTCGTGAGCCGCGGCGGGCGGCGGACGGGGTACGGGCTCGACCCGATCTACCGGGTGGTCGCCCTCGCCCTGGTCGTGCTCGGCGGCCGGCCCGCTTGTCGGCCGACCGGATCCTCGGGAGCGCTGCCCCGAGGGCCCGTGAGCGACCGCCGAGGAATCGGGCCGCGAGTTCTCCGTCAGATGGCTAAGAGGGACGGGGGCGGCAGGCCCCCTCGACGATTCCGACACGGGAGGACGTCATGACTGGACGACAGACAGCGCGGATCCTGGGAGGCGTGGTGGCCGGCCTCGCGCTCCTCGTCGCATCGAGCGGCGTCGGGCAGGCGCAGGAGCGCGGGTGGGGGCGCCACGCGGGGGGCGGACCTCTCCTCGGGGTGCCGCTCCGGGCGCTCAACCTCACGCCGGACCAGCAGACCCAGGTCCGGTCGATCCTGTCCACCTCGTTCACGAACGCCCGGCCGCTCTTCCAGCAGATGCGGCAGGCGCAGGACGCCCTGGGCGACGCCCTGCTCGCCTCGCCCTCGGCCGACGTCTCGGCCCAGCTGGCGAAGATCGACGGCCTGCGGAGCCAGCTGCTCCAGAACCGGGCCCAGGCCACGGCCCAGGTGCTGGCGCTCCTGACCCCCGACCAGCTCGCGAAGGCGGCGCAGGTCCGGACGGAGCTCCGGCAGCTCCGCAGCCAGATGCGGCAGCTCGTCGCCCCGACCCAGCCCTGACCGCCCGCGACGCGTGATCCGGGCGGCGCGGCCGGCCTCCCGCGGCGAGGGTCAGCCCGCGCCGCCGGGGTCCTCCGGGCCGTGGACGGGCTACCGGGCCCGACCGCCGCCCCGGTGGCGCGGAGGCGTTGCCGAACGCGTCGCGAGGGGCCAGTGTTGAGCATGGTCGTTCACGTCGACCGTCCCGGGGGAGGCGCGTCCCGGATGCCCGCGCGGTCCGTCTCTCCGTCCAGCTCCGCGACGGCGGGGACGGGCGAGGGCGCGCCGCGCAGCTGCCGCGATCCGGGCTGATTGGCCGTGCCGGCCTGGATCACGCCCGCCGCCCGTCTCGGCCACGTGAGCACGGGCACCGTTCACTGCCTCGTCGGGGCGCTCGCGCTCACCGCGGCGCTCGACCCCGGGGCGCGCGCCACCGGCTCCCAGGGCGCGCTCTACGAGCTGAGCGATCGCCCGCTCGGCCTCGTCCTCCTGCTGGGCCTCGGCGTCGGGCTCGTCGTGGACGCGCTCTGGCAGGGGATGCGTGCCGCCACCAACGCCGACCTGGCGGGCGCCGGCCTCCGGGGCGCGCTCGAGCGCATGGGCTGGCTCCTGAGCGGGCTGACGCACCTCGGCCTCGGCGTGCTGGCGCTGCAGCTCGCGCGCCACGGACCGCCCGGCCGGCCGGAGTCGCACACGAAGGCCTGGACGGCGACCGTCATGGCGGCCCCGTTCGGGCGCTGGCTGGTCGCGCTCGTCGGGCTCGCGCTCCTGGCGGTGGTCGCCGTGCTGATCGCCAGGGCCGGCGCGGCCGCGCTCGATCCCTGGCTGGACCTGGGACGGATGCCGCCCCACACGCGGGCGGTGACGCGGGTCCTCAACGGGGTCGGCCTCGCCACCCGGGCGGTGGTCTACAGCATCATCGCCGGCTTCCTGCTGCTGGCGGCGCTCCAGGCGAATCCCCGCGTCGCCCGGGGGGTGACCGGGACCCTGCGCGCGATCCGGACGGAGCCCTACGGAGCGGCGATGCTGGCGGCGGTCGGCCTCGGCTTCCTCGCCAGCGGCGCGCTGGAGATGATCCGCGCCCGCTACCGCCGCGGGGAGTGACCGGTCGGGCCGGGCGGGCGCCCGTGGCGGCCCCGCCGGCCCGCGCGCTCGAGCGTCCGGGCGCGCGGCGAGCCGCGTGCGCGCTCAGTCGCCGCTCGGCCGGCGGGCCAGGGCCAGGCGCGCGCGGCGGACCAGCCGGGCCCGGTACGGGTACTGGCGGAGCCACCGGCGGAGGGCGGCGCGCGGGACCCGGACCCTGGCCTGGATGAGGCGGCGCTGCTCCAGAGCGGCGGGCACGAGCCGGAGCAGGTCGATGAACCCGCGGAGCGAGCGTGGCGTGGTGACCAGGAAGTCGAGGGTCCGGAGGATCTCCATCGGCAGGATCGCCCAGGCGTCCCGCGCCAGGTCCCTGGCCGCGTCGTTCCGGATCATCATGAGGTAGCGATTCTTGAGCGAGTGCCGGAGGATCGTCGGGTTCCGGGGACGGCCGGCGCCCCGGTACGCGCGGACGTGCCGGGCGACCGCGGTGGGGACGTAGTAGGCCGTCCACCCGCGGAGCCGGGCGCGCCAGTCCACGTCGACGTCCTCGAGGTAGAGGAAGAAGCTCTCGGCGAACGCCTCGCCGGCCACCGCGATGTCCT
>DASRDR010000076.1:0-13535 GCA_035652475.1 Candidatus Methylomirabilota bacterium
CGTCCCGACCGATGCCTCGACGGGACTTCACCTTCGGGAACCACCTGCGGCGCCCGCGCCCGCGCCCGCCCCGCACTCGGGTAACCGCTTAATGGCGCGACGATCCCCTCCGAAAGTAACCGGGAGAAATGGCTCGACAGGGCTTCTGGACCCCCCCGTCTTGCTGCGCTCGAGAAACGTCCTCCCCGCTGACTGCCCCCCCGCCGGCCGCGCGGCGCTGACGGCCGTTCTTCCGGGATGACGCGCCACGCCACGCCCGGGGCGCGGGCCGCGCCCTCCGGGCGCCGCTCCCGCGGGAGCCGCCCGGCGCCGGCCTTCCGGGGCCACGTCGTGCGCGTCGTGGGCCGGGAGCTCGCCCGGACGGCCGTGACGCGCTGGACGCTTCCGATGAGCGCGAGCCGCGGCCGAGAGGGACACGTCGTCCGCCGCGAGCCACCCGCCCGCCCCTGGCCGCCATCGTGGACGGTCGCGGCGGTCCGGATCGACGACGTCGCCTGCGTGGTCGGGGTCACGGCGCGGCCCGCGCGGTCCCGGAGGCGCCCGCGACCCGCCCGCGGGACGCCGGAGACGGCGGCTCGCGGGCGGCGCCCCCGGGGGCTTCCTAGGGCGCTCCGGGATCCGACGGCGCCCCGTCGGGGGGCCGGTCGCCGTCCGGGGCGGCGCGGAGGAACGGCGCCAGCTCGTCGTAGTGCACGGGCTTGACCAGGTGGGCGTCGAACCCGGCCGCGAGGGCCCGCTCCCGGGCCTCGCGGTCCCCGTAACCCGTCAGCGCGACCAGCAGGCAGCCGCGGAGGGGCGCGGCCGCGGCGCGGGTCCATCGCGCGACCGCGAACCCGTCCAGCCCCGGGAGGCCCAGGTCGACCAGGGCGAGGTCCGGGCGGAACGCCGCCAGTCGGGCCAGGCCGCTCGGCGCGTCGGCCGTCGCCTCGACGAGGTGGCCGCGCGCCTCGAGCAGGACCCGCAGGCTCTCGCGCGCGTCGCGGTTGTCCTCGACGATCAGCACGCGCCGGCT
Organism: Candidatus Methylomirabilota bacterium; assembly: GCA_035652475.1. GTDB lineage: Bacteria > Methylomirabilota > Methylomirabilia > Rokubacteriales > DASRDR01 > DASRDR01. Next base: position 1,013 of record DASRDR010000076.1, read on the forward strand.
CGGCGCGTCGGCTCGGGGGGCCGGCCCGCCGGGCGTGCCGGACGCGACGGCGGCACCGTGGAGGAGCGGCAGCCTGACGACGAACTCGCTGCCCTGGCCCGGGCCGAGGCTCCGGGCCTCGACCCGGCCGCCGTGGAGCTCGACGAGCCGCCGCACCAGGGCCAGCCCGAGCCCCAGGCCGCCCGCCGCGCGATCGGGGGGCTGCGCGGCCTGGGCGAACGGCTCGAAGATGCGCGGGAGGAGCTCGGGCGCGATGCCGACGCCGGAATCCCGGACCCGGAGGACCGCCGCGTCGGCGGCCGCCGTGACCTCCACCTCGATCCGCTCGCCGGCCGGCGTGTACTTGGCGGCGTTGTCCAGGAGGTTCGTCACGACCTGCTCGAGCCGGGCGGGGTCCCCGTCGACGAGCGCGGTCTTTCGCAGCACCGTCAGCCGATGCTGCGCCAATCGGCCCGCCTCGGTGAGCATTGCGAGGCACCGGTCGACCACGTCGGAGAGATCGACCGGCCTTCGGTGGAGCGTGACCTTGCCCGAGGTCACGCTCGCCACGTCCAGGAGGTCCTCGATGAGCCGGGCGAGGTGCCGGACCTGGCGTCCGATGATCTCCAGCATCCGCTGGCGGTGGTCGGCGGTGACGCCCGACGTGCCGAGGACGCCGACCGCGTTCGTGATCGCGCCGATCGGGTTCCGGAGCTCGTGGCCGAGCATCGCCAGGAACTCGTCCTTGGCCCGGCTCGCCGCCTCGGCGTCGTTCCGCGCGGCGCGCTCGGCCTGGGCGAGCTTTCGCTGCTGCACCACCAGCGCCAGGCGATCGGCGACGAGCTGCAGGAGCGCCACGTCCCCGTCCGTGAACCGCCGCGGCTGGACGGAGCCGACGTGCAGCACGCCCAGCACCTCCCCGGCCACCTGGAGCGGCACCCCGAGCAGCGAGCGGAGGCCGCCGAGCGCGGGGCTCACGGCCGCCGGGTCGGCGGTCGCGACGTCGTCGACCACCGCGGGAGCTTGGCGTGCGGCGATCGAGCCGGCGAACCCCCGGCCGAACGGGACGCGAACCCCGTCCCGGGGCATCTCGAGGGTGCCGTCCGAGGCGGCCATGACGAGCTCGCCCCGCTCGGCATCGACCAGAAGCACGGTCGCCGTGTCCGCCCCGATCGCGCCCCGGACCCGCTGCAGGAGCTGCCCCGGCAGGCTCTCCAGGTCCAGCCGCGCCAGGGCGGCGTCGGTCACGGCCTGCACGCGCCGGAGCCGCTCGGCCGTCCGCTCGGCCTGGCCGCGCGCGACCTGCTCCCGGGCCAGCAGCGCGGCCCGCTCCGCCTCGGCCGCCTGCCGCTCGACGAAGTGCCCGAGCTGCGTGCCGACCACGGTCATGCGCTCCAGCAGCTCCGCGTCGGGTCGCTCGATGCGGCGGCTGAAGAACTCCGCCACGCCCCAGAGCCGCCCGCCGACGCGGACGGGGAAGGCGAACGCCCCGTGGAGCCCCTCGCGGGCGGCGACCGCGGCCCGCGGGAAGTTGGAGTCCCGCGTGACGTCCGAGACCCACGACGCCTGCTCGCTGGCCCAGACCCGCCCGGGAAGCCCGACTCCGATCGAGAACACGGACTCGCCGGTCAGGGCCGTGAACGCCCGGAAGCGATCGGGCACGGACGCCCAGCAGGCGACGCAGCGGAGCGCGCGCGCGTCGCCGTCGACCGCCCAGAGCGCGCCGACCTGCCAGTCCAGGCTGTCGCCGACCGCGCGCAGGACGCGTGGCGCGGCTCCAACGAGCGTCGTGGACTCCGCGAGGACGTGGGTGACGGCGTAGTCGGCCGTCCGCCGCCGCTCCGCCGCGTCGCGCTCGTGGGTCGCGGCGGCCAGGAGCAGGCCGGTCATGGCGAGCACCCCGACGAAGAGCTGCAGCACGATCAGGGTGCGCGCCGGGTCCCCGCTCCGGCCGAGGCCGGCCCCGTGATGGGTGGCCCAGATCGTGAGCGCGGACGCGACGGCGGTGATGGAGGTCGCCCCCCGGCCCCCGAAGCGGAGCGCTCCCCAGGTGACGAACGGGAAGATCAGGTACTCGAGCGGGTAGGCGGGCATTGGGCGTCCGAGCCGGTCGGCCGCGATCACGCCGGCGGCGGCGAGCGTTCCCGCCGCCAGCGTCGCTGCCTCGAGCAGGCGCCGGGTCGACCACCGCGCCAGCGGCGCCCCGGCCCAGGCCAGGAGCAGCGCCCCCACGACCAGGGCGCCGACGGTGTCGCCGAGCCACCAGGCCCGCCAGAGGGTTCCGAAGTCGGACGCGCGTTGGAGGTGGCTCAGCACGAGGCTGGTCACGCCGACGGTCGCGCTGACGGGCGTCGCGGCCAGCGCGACGACCGCGATGAACGCGAGGGTGTCCCGAAGGCGCGCGAGCGCCGGGTGGACGCCGAGCGCCCGGAGCGCCGCCGCCCCGACGACCGCCTCCAGCGTGTTCCCGGTCGCGATCGCCGCCGCGGTCAGGAGCGGCTCGTGCACGCCGGAGTTGGCGAGGAAGGCGGCGATCCAGATCGCCGGCGCGACGCGGGAGCCGCCGAGCAGCACCGAGGCGAGCGCGATGCCGGTCGGCGGCCAGACGAGCGTGACCTGTTCGGCGACGACGGCCAGGCTCAGCCCGAGCCGCGCCGAGGCGAAGTAGGCGAGCCCGCAGAGGACGCTCAGCAGCGCCGCCGCCGGCCAGCCTCGGGACGCAGATCGCCCGGCGTCACGCGCGAGGATGCCCGCATCACGCGGGCGGGCGCCACCGGGCGCGTCGGTGGGGGTCACATCCCCGCCATCTTACGCTGCCCGGCCGGCCGAGTCCCGCCCCGGGTCAGCGCTCGGGGAGGACGGCCGGCGAGGTGCGCCGGCGCGCGGCGGCCGGCAGCGCGGCCAGGCACGCGTACCCCAGCGCGATGAACGTGCCCTCGCGGATCCGGCGCACGAGACCCAGCGCGAGCCCGGTGTCCGGCGGGATCCCGAGCAGCGTGGCGATCCCCACGATCCCGCCCTCCTGGATCCCGAGCGAGCCGGGCACCAGGAACCCCGCCGAGCGGACGCCGGTGGCGCCCGCTTCCAGCACCAGCGCCGTCGCGAGGGGCACCGGGGCTCCCAGGAAGGCGAGGGCCAGCCAGGTCTCGAACGTCCCGACGGCCCAGCCGGCGAGGTGGAGCGCGAGGCTGATCGCGAGCGGGCCGCGCCGGCTCCGGTAGCTGGTGCGGAGCTCCGCATCCAGCCCGTGGGTCACGGACGCGGCGCGGGCGCCGAGCCCGAGCCACGTGAGCGCGCGCCCCCCCATCCGGAACAGCCCCCGGAGCTGCGCGGCCACGAACGCGACGCCCGACCCGGCGGCGAACGCCGCCAGCAGCGCCAGGATCGACAGCAGCGCCGCCGAGGCGCCCACCGCCAGCCAGGCGAGCGCCAGCCCGGCGGCCAGGAACGCCCCCAGCGCCGCGACCAGCATGCTCTTCGCCAGCACGACCGAGACGAACGCCTCCGCGATCGGGACCCCCGTCGGCATCCGGGCGACCAGGAGCGCCTTCACGGCGTCCCCGCCGAGCGTGCCGGTCGGGGTCGTGTCGTTGATCGCCTCCCCGGCGAGCCGGATGGGGATCAGCGCGCGCAGTCGCGGCCGGCGCCGCGGGAATGCGAAGCGCCACCCGAGGGTCTGGAGGAGGTTGGTCCCCGCCGGCGGCAGCAGGATCAGCGGGAGCCGCCAGCCGAGGCGGCGGAGCTCCGCCGCCAGGGCTCCGGGCCCGATGCGCCACACGAGCCAGCCCACGACCGCCAGCCCGATGGCGATGGCCAGGGCCCGGAGGACCCTCACGGGCGGCCCCCGCTCGGCCGGCCGTTCGCCGCCGGGAGCCGGAAGGCGCGGAGCGCCGCGCCGGCCCGCGCCGGCCGGCGGCCGCTCGGGCGCGGACGACACGGCCCACCGCCGCGTTCGCCGTGGCCCGCCGGGTCCCCGAGGGCGCGCGCGGCGGCGGGTCGCGGCTCCGACCGGGCGGGCGCGCGGTCGACTCGGCGCTGCGGACGGCGTCTCACCGCGCGCGCATTCTACCCCGGCCCGCCGATTTGGCCGTGGACGGCGCGGCGCCGGCGGGCTAGCCTGGCACCTCGAGGAGGGAGCCATGAGCGACCGCGAGTGGGTCCTGCTGAACCCCGGCCCGGCGAACACCTCGCGCACCGTCCGCGAGGCGCTGGTCACCCCGGATCTCTGTCACCGCGAGCCCGAGTTCTTCGACATGATGCGGGAGTGCCGGGAGGGGCTGGTGCGCCTCGCCGGGTGCGCGGGCCGCTTCGCGGCGGTGCTGTTCACCGGCTCGGGGACGGCCGCGGTGGAGGCGGCGGTCGCGTCCGCGGTCCCGCCGGGGCGCACCCTCCTGGTGGTGAACAACGGCGTGTACGGCGACCGGCTGGTCCGGATCGCGCGGGCGCACGGCATCCCCACCGAGGTGCTCGCGTACGGGATCACCACGCCCGTCCCGCCGGCCGACGTCGGGCGGGCGCTGGCGGCCCGGCCGGAGATCAGCCACGTGGCGCTCGTCCACCACGAGACCACGACCGGCCTCCTGAACCCGGTCGGCGAGGTGGCGCGGGTGGCCGCCGCGGGCGGGCGGCGGGTCGTGATCGACGCCATGAGCTCGCTGTTCGGCGAGCCGCTCCAGGTCGACGCGGACGGGGTGGACTTCGTCACGGCGAGCGCGAACAAGTGCCTCCAGGGCATCCCCGGCATCTCGTTCGTGCTCGGGCGCCGCGCCGCGCTGGACGCCCTGGCCGGCCAGCCGCCGCGGAGCGTCTACCTTGACCTCCACCAGCACTACGTCGCCCAGGAGCGGGACAACACCCCGTTCACGCCGGCGGTCCAGGTGCTGCACGCGATGCGGCAGGCGCTGCGCGAGCTGGAGGCGGAGGGGGTCGAGCGCCGGATCGCCCGCTACGCCGAGAACGCGCGGGTGCTGCGGGCCGGGATGGCCGCCCTGGGGTTCGAGGTCCTGGTCCCGGAGGGCGCGCGCTCGAGCATCCTGACCACCTTCCGGCTCCTGCCGGGCCTCGAGTACGACGCGCTGCACGACGCGATGAAGGGACGCGGCTACATCATCTACGCCGGGCAGGGGGACATCCGGCGCTACGCGTTCCGGGTCGCCAACATGGGCACCCTCACCCCGCGCGACATGGCGGGGGTCGTGGAGGCGTTCCGGGCGAGCCTCGCGGCGCTGGCGGTCGGGGCCGGCCGGTGACCGGCGCCGCCGGACGGAGGGACGAGCGATGACACGGCCGAAGAAGGTCCTCATGTTCCTGATCGACGGGTTCGACCCGGTGTACGTCCAGCCGGCCCGGATGCCGCGCCATGCGGCGCTGATGAAGGCCGGGGCGTCCACGCTCGACGGCCGCGGCGTGCTGCCGAGCCTCACCAACGTCAACCACGTCTCGCTCCTCACGGGGACGTACCCGGCGCGGCACGGGCTCTCGACCAACTTCTTCTACGACCGGGCGACCCGGTCCGAGGTGTTCATGGAGCAGGTCTCCTTCGTGCAGGAGCCGCTCCTGTTCGAGCGCCTGAAGGCGGCCGGCTGGTCGACGGCGCTGGTCACCGCCAAGGAGAAGCTCACCAAGCTCCTCCGCCGCGGCCTGGACCTCTGCGTCGACATGAAGACCCATCCCGAGCCGCACCGCCGGGCGGCCGGGGCGCCGCCGGACATCTTCTCCCTGGAGATCAACCTGTGGGTGCTCCGGATGGCGCGCGAGGTCGCCCGCCGCGACCGGCCGGACTTCCTGTACGTCGCCACGACCGACTACCCCCAGCACCGGCTGGGTCCCGACGAGCCCGCGATGCAGCGCTACCTCGAGGCGAGCGACGCCACGCTCGGGGAGATCCTCGACGCCTACGATCTCGACGAGACCCTGGTGGTGCTGACCGCGGACCACGGCATGAACGCGAAGACGCGCTCGGTGTCGCCGGTCCGCGTGCTCGCCGACGCCGGACTCGAGGTCCACGGCGTCCCGCTCATCCGGGACGGGCTCTACGCGCATCACCGGGACCTCGGGGGCGCGCTCTACCTCTACTTCCGCGACCCCGGCGCGGCCCCCGAGGCGGCGGCGATGCTGGCGCGGACGCCCGGGATCGACGAGGTCGTCGCGAACGCCGACGCCGGCCGCGACCACCTGCCGCGCGAGCGGGTCGGCGACCTCATCTGCTGGGCCGCCCGGGACGTGGCGCTCGGGGTCTGGGCGGACGGTCCGTCGGACCGCCCGGAGACGGGCCTCCGCTCGCACGGCTCCAAGCACGAGCAGCGCATCCCCATGCTGATGGCCGGCCCGGGCGTGCGGGCGGGATCCGAGATCCGCGGCGGCCGCACCGTCGACCTGATGCCGACCGTGTGCCGGCTGCTCGGCGTGGGTCCCGGACCCGTCGACGGGCGGGTGCTGGACGAGATCCTCTCGTGAGGCGGGGCGGTCGAGGACCCCGGAGCGCCGCGCATCCCGGACGGGCTCGCGCGGGGGAGACCCGCCGCCGAGGGGGCGGCGGACCGGGTTTCCCGCCGCCGGCCGGCGGCGGCGTGCTCCGCGGCTGACGCGTGCGGGACCGCGCCGCCGTCGTGGTGGTCGGCGGTGGCGTCGTGGGCTGCAGCGTCGCCTATCAGCTGGCCCGGGCCGGGCTCCGCGAGGTGGTCCTCCTGGAGAAGGGGGAGCTGACGAGCGGGACGACGTTCCACTCGGTCGGCCTGGTCTCCCGGTTCCGGACGTCCGCGACCGACATGCTCCTGATGAGCGAGTCGATCCGGCTCTACCGGCAGCTGGCCGCCGAGGCCGGCGAGGCCGCCGGGTGGCGAGAGGTCGGGAGCCTGCGCCTGGCGTCCAGCCCGGCGATGCTCCAGGCGCTTCGCCGGGGCGCCGGCCGCGCCCGCGCGCTCGGGATGGAAGCCGTCCTCCTCACGCCGGCCGAGGCGTGCGCGCTCTGCCCGGCGATGAGCGACGCGGGCCTCCTCGGGGCGGTGTACGTGCCGGGCGACGGCTACGTCGAGCCGACCGGGCTCACCCGAGAGCTGGCGCGCCGCGCGGCGGCCCTCGGCGCCGAGATCGTGACCGGGGTCCGCGTCACCGGCATCGCGCTCGACCGCCGCGGCCGCGTGCGGGGCGTCGAGACGACGCACGGGCCGATCGGCGCCGAGCGCGTCGTGAACGCGGCCGGTCAGTGGGCGCCGCGCATCGCCGCGATGGCCGGGGCCGACCTGCCGCTCGTGTCGCTCGCGCACCAGTACCTGGTGACGCGTCCGGTGCCGGGGCACGAGCTCCCCCGGAGCACGCCCGTGATCCGCGATCCCGATCACCTCGTGTACGTGCGCGAGGAGGTCGGCGGCTACCTGGTCGGAGGATTCGAGCCCGAGCCGAGGGCCTGGGCGGTCGACGGGGTCCCGTGGGAGTTCACGCAGCAGCTCCTCCCTCCCGAGTGGGACCGCTTCGAGCCGCTCCTGGCCGGCGCGATGCGGCGCTTCCCGGCGCTCGAACGCGCGGAGAGCCTCGCCCTCGTCAACGGGCCCGACGCGTTCACGCCGGACGGGCGGTACGCCCTCGGCCCCATCCCCGGGGTGCCGGGGCTCTACGTGGCCGCCGGCATGTCGATCAACGGGATCGCCGGGGCCGGCGGAGTCGGGCGGGTGATCGCGGAGTGGATCGTCGAGGGGGAGCCGTCCCTGGACGTCGCGGAGCTGGACGTGCGCCGGTTCGGCGCCCATTGCCGGGCCCGCCGATACGTCACCGAGAAGGCGCGCGAGGTCTACCGCTACTATTACGCGCTCCGGTTCCCGTGCGACGAGGGAGAGGGGGGCCGGCCGCTCCGGACGAGTCCTCTCCACGCGCGGCTCGAGGAGCTCGGGGCCGTGTTCGGCGAGCACGACGGCTGGGAGCGCCCGAACTACTTCGTGCCGGGCCGGCCCGGCCGCCGGCAGGGCGCGGACGAGCGGACGTGGGGGCGGCCGGGCTACCTCGAGCGGGTCGCGTCGGAGCACCGCGCGGTGCGGGAGCGGGTCGGCCTGCTCGACACGACCTCCTGGGGGAGGCTCGACGTCTCGGGCCCGGGGGCGCCCCGGTTCCTCCAGTGGCTCTGCGCCAACGACGTCGACCGGCCCGTGGGCGCGATCGTCCGGACGCAGTGCCTGAACCGGCGCGGGGGGATCGAGTGCGACGTCCTGGTGACCCGCCTCGCCGAGTCCGTGTTCCGGGTCACGACCGGAACCGGATCGGCCGCGAGCGTTCTCGGGTGGATCCGGCTTCACCTGCCCGACGACGGCTCGGTCGACGTGCGGGACGTCACGGAGCGGTACGCGGGGATCGGCGTCTGGGGCCCGGACGCCAGGCGGACGCTGGCGGCGGTGAGCGCGAGCGACTGGTCGGGCGCGGGGTTTCCGGAGCTCGCCTCGCGTGAGATGGACGTCGCCGGCGTCCGGCTCCGCGCCGACCGCACGAGCGCGGTCGGCGAGCTCGGCTGGGAGCTCGTGGCCCCTCGCGAGCTCGCCGCGCGCGCGTGGGACGCCGTGGTCGCGGCCGGCGCTGCGTTCCGGGCCGCTCCGGTCGGCTTCTACGCCGTCGACACGCTGCGGCTCGAGAAGGCCGTCTGCGCCTGGGGCCGCGACATCGGCCCGGGGGACAGTCCGCTCGAGGCGAACCTCGCGTCGTGCGTGCGTGCGGACAAGCCGGACTTCCTCGGGCGCGACGCCTTCCTGCGCCTGCGCGCGCGCGGGGCGACGCGGCGGCTCGTGCCGCTCACGCTCGACCCGGAGGCCGGCGTCCTCTGGGGCGGCGAGCCGGTGCTGGCCGGCGGCCGGGCGGTCGCCAGCGTGCGGAGCGCCGGGTTCGGCCACACGACCGGCCGGACCATCGCGCTGGCGTACCTGCCGCCTGCGCTGGCCATCCCGGGAGCGCGGGTCGAGGTGGAGTCGTCCGGCCGGTGCGTCCCCGCCGAGGTCGCGGCAGCGCCCCTGTACGATCCCGCCGGCGAGCGGGCCCGGGCCTGAGCGCGCGGTGGCGCCCCGACGCGGACCGGAGCCGAGCGGACCCTCCGAGTACCGCGGCCGGGTCGTCCGGGTGCGCCGCGAGCGCCACCGGCTCCCGGACGGGCGCGAGGCCGCGCTCGACGTCGTGCGCTACCGGGACGTGGTGACGGTCGTGCCGCTGCTGGACGACGGGCGCGTCGTGCTCCTGCGGCAGTACCGGCCGATCGTGGCCGCCGAGCTGTGGGAGCTCCCGGCCGGGACGCTGGAGCCGGGTGAATCGCCCGAGGCCGCCGCGCGGCGCGAGCTTCGCGAGGAAGCCGGCTACGACGCGGCGCGGCTGGAGCCGCTCGGCCAGGCCCTGGCGGACCCGGGGCTGACCGACGAGCGGATCTTCCTCTTCGTCGCGCGGGACCTCCGGCCCGCCGTCCGGGCGCTCGACGCCGACGAGCACATCGAGGTCGTGCCGGTGGCGCGGGAGGACGCCTACCGGATGGCGGCGACCGGCGAGATCCTCGACGCGGGGAGCGTCATCGCGCTCCTGCGCCTCCGCGCGCGCCCGGGCGCCTGAGCGGGCGGGGCCGGCGCCCCCCCCGGTGCCCGGGACGCCTCCGAGGGCCCGTTCCCGGGGCGCCCGCCCCCTGAGATACGAGGCCAGCCTCTCCACGCGAAATCCGGGCGAGCCTGGTTGACGTTTTGTTGGGTGGAGACGTTCCCGGCGAGGCCCGCGGCGGCGCTCGCCGGGGGAGGCTCGAGGCCCGCTGTATCCGGGACCGCCGGTGCGGCATCTCTCACACTCGGACCCGGAGGCAGGCAGTGAGCGATCCGGATCTTCGGGAAAAAGCCCGCCAAGCGATCGAGGAGGGGCGGCTGCCCGGCTGCCGCCCAGATCAGACCTGGGGCGGGCCGGGCGCCGGCGCTGAGTGTCCGATCTGCTGTGCGCCGGTCGGGCGGGACGAGCTGGAGTTCGAGATCGCGTTCGCCCGGGACGGCGATCGGGGCGAGCTCGCCACCTACCATCTCCACCTCGCCTGCTGGACGGCGTGGGACTCCGAGCAACGCCAGGGGCGCGAGCGGGGGGAGATGGACAGGACCGTGGTGGACAGCGCCCCGTCGGCGGCGCCGTGATGGCGATGGCGCCGTGATCGCGACCCGAGCGGCCGCCGTGAGCCGCCCCGCCTTGACCGGCGCCGGCGCCGACGCCATGATCCTTGTACCGTGGATACCGCGTCCGGTCCCGACCGCGGGAGAAGAACCCTCGGCGATGTCGTGTACACCCAGGGGGCGCCCCCGCCCCTCCCGGAGAGGGACTGGGTCACGCTCGTCCAGGCGATCGCCGCCGGCGATCAGCTGGCGCTCCACGCGCTGTTCGCGCAGACGAACCGACTCGTGTTCACGTTGATCGTGCGGATCACCGGCAATCGGCAGACCGCCGAGGAGCTCACGCTCGACGTCTTCCACGACGTCTGGCGCCGGGCATCGGGGTACAGTCCGGCCGGCGGCTCGGTCGTCGGCTGGCTCATGAATCAGGCGCGCTCGCGCGCGATCGACCGGCTGCGGTACGAGCAGCGGCAGAAGCGCGCCCTGGCGCCGGGGGCGGACCCGCCACCGGCCGCCACGGTGCCGGCGGGCCCTCAGGAGGCGCTGGACCTCCGGGAGCAGGAGCGCCTCCTCCGGCGGGGACTGGACGTGCTCACGCCGGACGAGCGGGAGGCCGTCGAGACCGCGTTCTTCTCGGAGCTCACGTATCGCGAGGCAGCCGCCAGGCTGGACCAACCGCTCGGGACGGTGAAGACACGGATCCGTTCCGCGCTGATGAAGCTCCGGCTGGCGCTCGGGTCCGCCGGCCCCCGATGAGCGCCCGATCGGCCCTCCACGACCGGGACCACCTGGAGCTCGTGTGCCTCTACGCCATGCAGAGCCTGCCGGCGAGTGAGCTGCCGGCGGTGGAGTCCATCATCGCCACCTGTGCGGAGTGCCGGCAAGAGCTGGCGGCGCTGCGGCCCGTCGTGGACCGCTTCGTCGCCTGGCCGACGGATGTGCTGCGCCCGGCGGACTCGCTGTGGGAGCGCCTGGCGCGGCGGATCGGCGCCGACACGGGTCAGCCGCCGCTGGTGCCGCCGCCGCCCCGCCCGGCGCAGCCGGAATGGGAGGACGTGGCGCCCGGGATCTCCTGCAAGGTGCTCGCGACGGACGCGGAGAATGGCCGGGTCACCATGCTGGTCCGGCTCACGCCGGGCGGGGAGTATCCACCGCACACCCATGCCGGGGTGGAGGAGGTGTACATGCTCCACGGCGTGCTGATCGTCGACGACCGGGAGCTCCATCCCGGCGACTACCTCCGCTCGGAGCCCGGCACCACCGATCATCGCGTGTGGAGCCGGACCGGATGCTCGTGCGTCCTGATCACGTCGACGCGCGACGAGCTCCACTGAGCGGCTGACCGGGCGGCTCCGGGCCCCCCCGTCCGCGCTTCGCCGAGCCCGGGCCGGGCGGCCCCGAGTCCCCGTTCGCGCTGCGCTCCGCCTCCGCCGCATCGCTCCGGGTCTCCGGCCCGCGCTTCGCGGAACCCCGGCCCGCGCGGCCGAGTCCCGTGCGCGCTTCGCCGAGCCCGGGCCGGGCGGCCCCGAGTCCCCGTTCGCTCTGCGCTCCGCGCCCGTCCGAACCGCTCCGGAGCCCCGCATCGAGCCTCCGAGTCCCGGCCCGAGGGTCGCGAGCCTCCGGGGCTCCCGCTCCGCCCGGGGCCCGGTCGGCGCGGGCGGCGCCCGCGTGGCGCCTCGGCCGCCGTCCCGGGATCGCCGAGAGGCGTTCCGCGGTGCGGGCGCACGGCGCTCACCAGAGCGCGCGCGGCAGGGGGAGGTCGGCCAGGTCGGCCTCGGTGAGGGCTTCGCCGGGGTCAACGCCGGCCGTGGTTAGCAGGGCGTAGAGCTGGCGGACGTGCTGGGCCGCGTGCCAGACCGTGCGCTCGAGGAGGGCATGGCCGTCCTGCGGGCCGTAGTCGGTCTCCACGACCCCGGCCGCGGCGTCCGGCCGCGCGAGCCACGCGCGGAGCGCGTCCCGCACGCTCTCGCCGTAGCGCGCGATCGCCGGTCCGTCGGCGAGCGCGGCGGGCGCGGCCTCCTTGAGCCACGCCGCCGGCAGGCGCCGCTCGATCATCGCCTCGCGGAACGCCAGGCTCAGCCGGAACACGTGGTAGCCGAGCTGCCGGAGCGTCCGGTCGCGCTGCGGGTGCCTGAGGGCGAGGTGGGCGGGGCCGGCTACCGCCATCGCGCGGGCGCCGGTCGCGAGCACCCGGTCGAGCCGGCGGGCCAGCTCGGGGACCGACAGGCGCGGCCCGTCCGCGTACCGCACGCCGACCAGCTCGGCGACCGCGGTGGGATTCCAGCCGTACACGGCTCGCTCGCCCACGACCACCGCCGGCAGCAGCGGGACGCCCAGGCGCTCGAGCTCCGCCCGGGCCTCCGGGCGCGCCTCGACGTCGACCTCGGTGAACCCGACCTCCCAGGACGAGAGCAACTCTCTCGTCTTCGCGCAGGAGCTTCAGC
>DASRDR010000077.1:0-5373 GCA_035652475.1 Candidatus Methylomirabilota bacterium
CGCTCTGGGCGGTCATGGTCACCCACGTCTGGAAGTGGACCGGCTTCAACATGGTCGTCTGCCTGGCCGCGCTGGCGGCGCTCCCGTCCGAGGTCCTGGGGGCGGCAGCGCTCGACAACTGCGGGTGGCTCCGCCGGCTCGTCTACGTCATGATCCCGATGATCTGGCGCACCCTCCTGAACCTCCTCATCCTGTCCTTCATCGGGAAGATGCGGGTGTTCGACCTGGTCTGGATCATGACCGGCGGCGGCCCGCTGTGGTCGACCGAGACCGTCTCGACGTACGTCTACAAGCGCGCCTTCGACTGGAACACGTTCGACCTCGGGTACCCGTCCGCCATCGCCGCGCTGTGGTTCGTGGTCGTGCTGGCCTGCGCCCTGGGCCTGACGTGGCTGCTCCGGCCCCGGGAGCGCCTCGAGTACTGACGGTGCGGCTACCCGGCCTCGTCCGGCAGACGACGCTCCTGACCGCGGTCGCCCTCTACACCGCGGTCGCCGGCGCACCCGTCCTGTGGGTCGCGGTGATGTCGCTCCGCACGACCTCCGAGATCAGCGCCGACGCCTACGGCTGGCCCTCCCCCGCCCACTGGGGGAAGTACGCCGCGGCGTGGACGACCTCCCACTACGGGACCTACTTCTGGAACAGCACGGTCATCGTGCTGGGCGCGGTCGCCGGCCTGACGGTCGTCGGGTCGATGGCCGCCCACGCCCTGGCCCGCTACCGCTTCCGCGGGAACCGGCTCCTCTACTTCGTCCTGTTCAGCGCGATCATCTTCCCCCCGCAGCTGACCATCATCTCCCTCTTCCAGGTGCTGGTGGAGTACGGCCTCTTCAACACGCGGCTCGGGGTCGCGCTCGTGTACATGGCGATCCAGCTGCCGCTCACCTTCTACATCCTCGAGGGGTTCTTCACCCGGATCCCCCAGGACTACTTCGACGCGGCGACGCTCGACGGCTGCTCGGACCTGGGGGTGTTCTGGCGCCTGACCGTGCCGATCGGCATGCCGGCCATCGCCACCACGATCATCCTGAACCTGATCGAGCTCTGGAACGAGTTCCTGTACGCGGTGGTGCTGGTCACCGACGACGACAAGCGCACGCTCCCGCTCGGCATCATGCGCTTCCTCGGGGACAAGATGGAGGACGTGGGGATGATCGCCACCGGGATGATGATCGCCATCGTGCCGATCATCCTCGTCTACGCCGTCCTCTCCGAGCGCCTCATCCGGGGGATGACGGCCGGGGTCCTCAAGTGACGCGGCCGATCGTCGACTGCCACGCCCACGTGCTGGAGCCGGACCGGTTCCCCTACGTCGAGGGCGCCGGCTACCGCCCCCGCCCCGACGAGGCCGGCACCTACGCCGGCTTCGCGGCGGTCCTCCGGGCGCACGGCGTGGAGCGGGCCCTGGTCGTCCAGCCGAGCGCCTACGCGACCGACAACGCCTGTCTCCTCGACGCGCTCGGCCGCGCGGGCGGGCGGTTCCGCGGCATCGCGGTGGTGGACTGGCAGAGCCCGGACGAGAGCCTGGCGGCGCTCCAGCGGCGCGGCGTGGTCGGGATCCGCCTGAACCTCCCCGCGATCGGGAGGGACGTCCTGGCGCGCCCGGAGGCGCGACCGTTCCTGGCGCGCGTCGCCGCCCGGGACTGGTTCGTGCAGGTCTACGCGCGGAGCGACACGTGGGCCGAGATCGAGGCCCCGCTCCGCGACGGCGGGGCCACGGTGCTGGTCGACCACCTGGGCGAGCCGGATCCCGCGCGGGGGCTCGGGCAGCCCGGGTTCCAGGCGGTCCTGCGGCTCGGGCGCGAGGCCGGCGCCGTCGTCAAGCTCTCGGCGCCCTACCGGCTCTCGGCGCGGCCCTTCCCGCACGACGACCTGGCGCCGTTCGTGGCCGCGCTGGTGGACGCCTTCGGCGCCGAGCGCTGCGTGTGGGGCTCGGACTGGCCCTTCCTGGCCGCCCCGCACCCCGTCGACTACGGCCGCATGCTAGAGTGGCTGGGCCGGAGCCTGCCGGACGCGACGATCCGCGACCGCGTGCTCCGGGACAACCCCGCCCGGCTGTTCGGGTTCGCCGACGGGCCGCCTCCGGCGGGGCGCGGCCGGTGAGGCCCGCGCGCCGGGCGGACGGCCCGCGGGGGAGAGGAGCCGCCGTGCCGTGCCGCGTGGCCCTCGTTGGAGCCCGCCGACGATGAGCGCCCAGGTCGCCCTGGTCGGCCGCCCGGTCGCCGAGCTCGACACGCCCGCCCTCCTGCTCGACCTGGACGCCTTCGAGCGCAACGTCGCGCGGATGCGCCAGGTCATCGTCCAGGACGCGGGGATCGGCTGGCGTCCGCACACCAAGGCGCTGAAGACCCCGGCGCTGGCGCACGCGCTCCTCCGCGCCGGCGCGCTCGGCGTCACCTGCGCGAAGCTCGAGGAGGCGGAGGTGATGGCCGCCGCGGGGGTGCGCGACATCCTGATCGCCAACCAGGTCGTCGGCGCCGCGAAGCTCGCCCGGCTGGTCCGGCTGGCGCGGCACGCGGACGTGATCGTCGCCGTCGACGCCGAGGCGCAGGTCCTGGCCCTCGACGCGGCGGCGCGCGACGCCGGCACCCGCCCGCGCGTGGTGGTCGAGGTGAACGTGGCCATGAACCGGGCCGGCGTGGAGCCCGGCGAGCCGGCCCTCGCCCTCGCCCGCCGGGTCGCCGCGTCGCCGGGGCTCCGCTTCGCCGGGCTGATGGGCTGGGAGGGAGGCGGGATCGCCGGCCTCCGGGACCCGGTGGAGAAGCGGCGCGCCATCGAGGCGGCCGTCGGCCGGCTCACCGAGACCGCGGACCGCTGCCGCGCCGCCGGGCTCCCGGTGGCGATCGTGAGCTGCGGCGGCACGGGAACGTACTGGATTACGGCGAAGCTCCCCGGCGTGACCGAGGTCCAGGCGGGCGGGGGCGTCCTCGGCGACGCGCACTACCGCACCAACTACGGCGTGGACCTCGAGTGCGCGCTCACGATCCTGACCACGGTGGTCAGCCGCCCCACCCCCACCCGCGTCGTCTGCGACGCCGGCTGGAAGAGCATGGCGCGCGTCCCCATGCCGCCCGAGCCGCTCGGGGTGGGCGAGGTGACGAGCCTGGCCCTGTCGGCCGAGCACGCGACCCTGGAGCTCGCGCGCCCGGCCGCCGCGCCCCGCATCGGGGACCGCGTCTCGTTCGTCGCCGGCTACTCGGACGCGACCGTGTTCCTCCACGACGAGCTCCACGGGATCCGCGACGGGCGGCTGGAGGTGATCTGGCCCATCCTCGGCCGGGGCAAGACCCGGTAGGCGCCGCCGTGGCCCAGGCCGAAGGCGCCCCCCTCCGCGTCGCCCTGGCCGGGGCGGGGATGATCAGCTGGTACCACCTCGTGGCGTGGCGGAACCTCGGCCCGCGCGCCCGCGTGGTCGCCGTGTGCGACCCCGACCGGGCGAAGGCGACCCGGCGAGCCGAGGAATTCGGCATCCCCTGCGTCTACCAGGACGCGGATGCGATGTGGGGCGGCGAGGCGATCGATGCGCTCGACGTCGCGTCCCCGCGCGAGACGCACGCGGCGTGGGTGGAGGCGGCGGCCGCGCGCGGGATCGCCGTCCTCTGCCAGAAGCCGCTGACGCCGACCCTCGCCGAGGCCGAGGCGCTGGTCCGCCGGGTCGCTGGCCGGACCCGGCTCATGGTGCACGAGAACTGGCGGTTCCGGCCCTGGTACCGCGCCCTCCGGCGCTGGATCGACGAGGGAGCGCTGGGCGAGGTTCTCCTCGGCCAGCTCGCCACGGTCTCGTCCGGGCTCCTGCCGGACGGCGCCGGGCGGCGGCCGGCCCTCGAGCGCCAGCCCTTCATGGCCCGCGAGGCTCGGCTCATGATCGCCGAGGTCCTGATCCACCACCTGGACACGATGCGCTTCCTCTGCGGGCCCCTCCGGGTCGTCGGCGCCCGCGCGGCCCGCACGCTCGCCGACGTGCGGGGCGAGACGCTGGCCGCCATTTTCCTCGAGACCGCGGCGGGGGCCCCGGTGACGGTCACCGGCACCATGGCCGCGCCCGGCCATCCCGCCCGCACGCCGGACCGGCTCGAGCTGGTCGGCCGGACGGCGAGCGCGACGCTCGCCGACGACGAGCTCCAGCTCCTGGGGCCGGGGTCGCGCCGCGAGCGCTTCGATCCGGACCGGGGCTACCAGGCGAGCTTCGACGGCGTGATCGCCCACTTCGTCGAGTGCCTCCGGACCGGGGCCCCGTTCGAGACCGACCCGGCGGACAACCTGGAGACCCTCCGGCTGGTCGAGCACGCCTACTGGGCGGCCGGCCTCCACGGACCCTAATCGGCGCCTGCCGGCACCCGGAAGAGCCCGAGCATGCCCAGCCGCGCGAAGGGCGGGACCCCCCAGCGCCATCAGGCCCGGCCGAACAGGGCGGTTCGGCGGTCGCGGCGCAGGAGCAGGGCATCGCGTAGCTCGTGGCGGGACGGTCTGCCCCGGGGAGCCCGAGCCGGTCGCCGTCCACCGCCTGTGCGCGCAGGACGTCCAGAGGGGTCTCCGCGGCCACCGCACCCGGGGCGGCAAACCGGGCGAGGAGTGCGCGGGTGCCCGCGGCGATCCCGCCGATCGCCGTCCCGCGGCTCCGCGGCCTCCGTCCGACCCCGGTCCATCCTCCCGCCCCTGCCCGCCCCCGATCGTACGCCACGCGCCCACCCGCGCTCACACCTCGCGGGTGGAGGAGGCCGGCCTGATCGGGGGCGGGCGGGCCGGAGCCGTCGGGCCGCTACTTCGCGCTGATGGTGGTCGGTTTGCCCTGCTCCCCCAGGAACACGACCAGGATCTTCGCGGGGCTGGCGCCCTTGTTGAACGCCTGGTGCCAGTGATTGATGTCCTCGAGGAACGCGGTGCCGGGAGCGTACTCTCGCGGCTGCCCGCCCTCGGCCTGCACCGTGAGGGTGCCCTCCAGCACGTAGACGAAGACCGGCACCGGGTGCTGGTGCCGGGACGTGCGACCGCCCGGCTCGAGGACGCCGATCACCGACACGACCTCGGGCTGCCCCGTGCTCGGATACGCGATCTTCATGCCGCTGGCGGTCTGCCCGCCCTTGAGGACCGCCGTCGTCGTGAAGCCCTTCGGCAGGGCCCCGTCGTCGCCGCTGGGCTGCTGGGCGGTCCCCGCCGTGGCGAGGACGAGAGTGACCAGGGTCGCGATCATCAGGTGTTTCCTCATGACCTCTCCTTTCTGGACTCCGCTGGCCTGGCGCGTTCCGCTGGCCGGCGCTCCGCGTCGCGGGTCGCCACGGTCCGGATCCAGGTCGTGAACCGGCCTCGACCGGCTTACCCCCCTGCCTTGCGGGCGACGAAGATGACGGACCGCGCCACCCGCGACTGACGGTC
>DASRDR010000078.1:0-5776 GCA_035652475.1 Candidatus Methylomirabilota bacterium
GCGCCAGTTCAGGTAGCGGGCCTGGAAGCGCTCGGCGAGCCGGTACGGCAGCACGCCCTTCCGGACCGTGTCCCACATCGCGACGTTCTCGTCCTGCTGGCGATAGGAGCGGTTGTAGAGGAGGCTCGTCAGCACGACGTACGTCGGCCGCCGGTGCTCGACGACGGCCGGCATCGCGCCGTAGGCGACGACGTTCAGGACCCGGGGACCCCGGGGCGCCGGCAGATACCACTCGACGCCGACCGTGAGCACGTCGGCGCCCTCGGCGACGCGCTGCTGGAGCCAGGCTTGGGCCTGGAGCCGCGTGTCGTGGCGGAAGCGGGCGGTGGTCGAGATCGTGAACGCGGCGGTGTAGGCCAGGACGAGGGCGAGCGCGCCGGCGGTCCACCGTCGGATCCGGGCGCTCGACGCCGTCAGCCCGGCGGCGAGCGCCAGCGCGGGCGCCATCAGGAGCACCGGCTCGAACGGCAGGTAGTAGCGGATCGGCACGAAGTCCCAGCTGCCCATGACACCGAGGTAGACGGCGGCGTACCCGAACGGGACGAGCAGCACGCGGTGGGATCGCCACCGGATCGCGCAGTGGATCAGGCCCACCAGCAGCGCGGCGTAGAGGAGGACCCCGAAGCTGAACGGGAACGCCGCGCCGAACTGGTACACGTACGGCTTGTACTGCCAGCCGGGAGCCCACAGGTTGAACCCGTAGTCGAGGATCCGCACCCGGTCCATCTCGTGCTCGAAGGCGCGCCACGTGGCCGGCCCCTGGAGGAAGACGTGCGGCGACGCGACGAACAGGGTCGCCACCGCGGCGAGCCCGCCGAGGATCGCCCACCCGGCCACCTGCCGCACCCGGGCCCGGCGCTCCCCGAGGGCTGCCAGGGCCGCCAGCGCGATCGCCACGGCGGCGAACGCCCCGTTGAACTTCGTCCCGGTCGCCGCGCCGACCAGTGCCGACGCCGCGGCGAACCGGCCCGCGGTGGGCCGCTGATAGGCCCGGACCGCCGCCGCGACCGCGGCGATCATCCAGAACGTCAAGGTGATGTCGGTCACGGCGAAGTGGCTGTCCCAGACGTGCAGCGGCATCAAGGCGAGGAAGGCCGCGCCGAGGAGCGGCGCCGGCCCGGGCGGGGCGACCCGGCACAGGAGGCCGTACAGCACGGCCACCGTGGCGGTCCCGAACATGACGCTGACGCCCCGGTATGCGAGCACGAGCGACGCGTCGCGGATCCCGGGGTCCAGCGCCCGCAGCACGCTCCGGACCAGCAGGCACGCCTCGTAGAAGAACCCGCCGTAGAAGTACGCGCCCGGGTCGAGGTGCGTCCAGCTCATGCGGGCGATGATCTGGAGCACCACCTGCTCGTCGGGATTCAGGTCCGTCCGTCCCGGGAGAGCCCAGCGCAGGCCGTAGATGCGCAGGAAGAAAGCGACGAGCAGGATCGCGGCGAGCGCGGCGGCCTCCCAGGTCGGGACGGGCCGCGCGGCGTCGGCGCCGCCGGCGCGCGGCTCGAGGCTCCTCGAACCCGGGGTCGTGCCGCTCGGCGGCGGCCCATCCGCCGGGAGGTCCAGGCCCGCGGGGGCGGCGGCGCGGGGCCCGGTTCCCCTACGGGGCGGCCGCATCGGCCGGAATGCGCTCCACCTTGCCCGACGCCGCGGAGCGATAGAGCGCGTCGACCATCCGCGACACCCGCAGCCCGTCCCATCCGCACGGGCTGGGGTCGCGCCCCTCGCGGATCGCGTCCACCAGCTCCTGGAGATGACGCCGCCAGGACGGGTCCGGCTTCGCCAGCGCCGGCCGCTCGATGGTGCTGGCGATCGGGTCGCCGTGGCGGTCGAACACGTGGTGTGACACCTCGCCCTGGATCTGGTCGTTGTCGACGACGAGGGTCCCGTGGGTGCCGAAGATCTCCAGGTAGAGGTATCCCTGCCAGTGCATCCACGAGGAGTGGATGCTGGCGACGCGACCATCGGCGGCCCGGAGCAGCGCGAACGCGTTGTCCTCGCACGCGCGTCGCGCGCCCTCCGGCCCCCCGGGCGGCCCCTGGTCTCCCGGCGCGAGGTTGTGGGTCAGGAACCCCTCCGCCTCCACGAACTCCGTCCCCATCAGCCACCGGGCGAGGTCGAGCAGGTGAACGCCGTTGTCGATGAGGGTGCCCCCGCCCGACTGCGCGGGATCCAGGTTCCAGATCGGCTTGCCCTGGAACGGCGTCGGAGCCTCCGCCGTCCCCCCGACGACGAACCGGCTGTGGCCGATGCGGCCCCGGAAGAAGAGGGGCCGCCCGATGCGGCCCTGGTCGAGGAGCTGGCGCGCCCGCCGCGCGTGGTCGTGGGCGCGGTGGTTGAAGTTCGTCATGAGCCGGGCGCCGGTGACGCGCGCGGTCGCGACCATCTCTTCCGCGTCCTCGGCGGTCGTCGCCAGCGGCTTCTCGCAGAGGACGTGCTTCCCCTGCTTCATCGCCTCGATGCTCATCTCCCGGTGGAACGCGTTCGGCGTCGCCACGACGACGATGTCGATGTCGTTGCGGGCCACCAGGTGCCGCCAGTCGTGGACGGTGTCGCATCCGTACTGCGACCCCATCTGGAGCGCGAGGTGCCGGAACGCGGGGCCGAAGTCCGAGATCGCGACCAGCCGCAGGTCGGGGATCGAGCTGACGGCGGCGGCCTCGCGCTGGCCCACCGCACCGCAGCCGATGATCGCCACGTTGAGCGGCCGATGCCCGGACGCTGGCATCGGTGCGTGCTGCTCCGCCTCGGTGCTCACGCGACGCCCTCCTTTGCCCCCCGCTACTGGCCCGCCGCCGACATCGGTCGGGCCGGAGGCCCGGCCGCCGCGGCGGGCACGGCGAGGCTGCGGCCGGTGGCGGCCGACTGCCGCACCACCTCCAGGAGCTCGAGCGCCTGGACCCCTTCCTCCGAGCCGGCGGCCAGCCCTCCCGGGCCGTCGGGAGGGGATCCCGCCGGCCCGCCGTTCAGGACGGCGTGCGCGAAGACCCGGAGCTGCAGCGAGAACCCCTGCTCGTCGTTTCCAGACCACCAGTGCGCCGACAGGGTGTTCTCGGCGACCTGCGACCGGTTCTCGGCGCCTCGCCGGAACACCCGGACCAGCCGCCCGTTCTCCACCGAGATCGTGTTGTGGTTCGACCCCACGAGGTCCACGTGCTCGTTCACGAAGTCCCAGGACGCCAGGGACGAGATCAGCAGGTTCCCGACCGCGCCGCTCGCGAATCGCAGGGAGATGGCCCAGGTCCTGCCCCCGGCGGGGCCGGCGGATCCCGGCGCGGACTCCCGTGCGAGGACGCCCTCGACGGGGCCCAGGAAGAACCGGACCAGGTCGAGGAAATGGATGCCGTTGTGCAGGAGCGGATCCGCGCGTCCGGGCTGGAACCAGAACCGGGCGTGGATCCCGGTCGGCACGCCGAGCTCGCCGGCCCGGATCAGCTGGCGCGCCGTGCGGTAACCGTAGTAGAAGCGCTTGTTGAAGCCGATCTGGAGGTGCACCGGCGCGCCGCGGATCGCCGCGGCGAGGGCGCGCGCCTCCGCCGCGGTGCCCGCCATCGGCTTCTCCGCGAACACATGCTTCCCCGCCGCGACCGCCTCCTGCACGACCGCGGGCTGCGCCGCCGGGCCGGTGGCGACCAGCACCGCGTCGATCCCGGGATCGCGCACCAGGTCACGGTAGTCGGCGTAGCGGTCGGGGATCCGGAAGCGGTCCGCCGTCGCCTCCAGCGCCGCGGCGTCGCGGCGGCAGAGCGCGACCACGGCGATCTCGGGCACCTCCCCGAGCGCGGGGAGGTGCTTCTTCGTGACGACGGATCCCGCCCCGACCACCCCCAGCCGGACGGCCTTCATCGGCGCTTTCCCGGGGCGCCCTGCAACCCCGCCCGGGTCGGCTGCCCCACGACCCGCGTGTCCCACACGAGGCGCCCGAGGTGCGAGAGGAACTGGACCGTCTGCCGGGGGCCGAGCTTGCTGTGCCCCTCCCGTCGACCCTCGTAGGCGTGCGGGAGTTCCACCAGGCGCGTCCATCGGCCGCGAGCGAGCACCTCGATCAGGATCTTGAATCCCGCCGGCCGGAGCTCGACGCCGTCGAGGACCCGACGACGCACCAGAAAGCATCCGGAGTTGGGATCCCGGACGCGCCCCACCGCGCGAGGCAGCGCGAGCCGCGCGAGCAGGATGGCGCCGCGAGACGCGATCTCGCGCCGGATGCTCCACGCGGCGACGTGGGCTTCGGGCGCGTACCGGCTCGCGACGACGACATCGACCGCATCGTCGCCCATGGCCTCGACCAGAGCCGGCAGGCCCTCCGGCGGGTACTGCAGGTCGGCATCCATGACTCCGAGGATCTCCCCGCGAGCCGCCGCCCACCCCGCCACGACCGCCGTCGCGAGTCCCCGCTGGCCACGGCGCCGGATCACGCGGATCCTGGCGTCCCGGGCGGCGAGCTCGGCGGCGAGCGCCCACGTCCCGTCCGGGCTGTCGTCGTCGACGACGATGACCTCGAACGGGTGCCCGATGCGCTCCAGCGCGCTGGTGAGCCGGGGAATCAGGCGAGGGAGATTCGCCGACTCGTTGTACGTCGGCAGGACCAGCGAGAGGCGCGGCACGCCCGGGCGCGGGCGACTGCCGTCGAGCCGCGGGCTTGGGTCGCCGGCCGGCCCGCGGCCCGGGGCGGCCCGGTCGGGCGCCGCCGGGTCCGGAACGGGTGCGAAGCGGTGAGGCACGTGGACCGTCAGCGGCCCCCGCGACGGCCGTTCGAGGCGGCCCCGGCGCGCTCGACCAGGATGATCGAGCGCTTGGCGAGTCGCAGGTGGCGGGCCCGGCGCCAGCTCCGGACGTGGCGGTGGAGAGCGGCGAGCTCCTTTCGCATCGCCCTGCTCGTCTTGGCGTCGCCGAGCCGCTCGACCAGGCCGAGCTCGAGGTCCGCCAGCCCCCGCCCCTCCTCGAACGCCAGGAACGCGCGACCCGGCGCGACGCGGATGACGGACACGCCGGGCAGGCTCGGCACGGAGCGCGGATCCACGACGATCAGCGCGCTGCTCGGCGACAGCTGCGCCAGCTCGGCGGGCGCGCCCGACCGGGGCCGGACGTGATGCTGGCCCGAGCGCGTGGCGCGCTCGAAGAGGAGGACGATCGCCCAGGCCGGATCGGGATGGATTCGACGCAGCCCGCGCAGCACGTCCTGGGGAAGGGTGAGCGCAACCAGCTGGGCGGGACGCCCGAACTTCAGCGGACGTCCGCGACGGATTCTCGGCACGGCCCGGAATATTCTCAGAAAAATGCGGCAGCGTCAACGCATAAGTTGATGGAAAAGACACGCGTCGCGACGAGCCGAGACGTGCCCGCCGGCCGGCTGGCCCCGACGCGCGTCCCGCGACCGCCCGGGCCAGGGGCCGTGATCCGCGACCGCGACGCCCCCGACGCCCTTGACGCGATCGACCCCGCCGCGGCCCCGTGGCGGACCGGCGCCGCACGCCGGGGCCTGGCGTGGGCGTGCGCGCGGTCCCGATCTGCGAGCGCCGGCAACATCGCGAGCTCGCCGCGTCGGGGGTCCGAGCGCCGGCCGCGCGCGGCCGGGACGCTGCGTTCCCCCGGGGGACGTCCGGCGAACGCGGCCCGCACGGGGCCGGGCCGCCGAGCGCCTGTCGAGCCATTTCTCCCGGTTACTTTCGGAGGGGATCGTCGCGCCATTAAGCGGTTACCCGAGTGCGGGGCGGGCGCGGGCGCGGGCGCCGCAGGTGGTTCCCGAAGGTGAAGTCCCGTCGAGGCATCGGTCGGGACG
>DASRDR010000079.1:0-7639 GCA_035652475.1 Candidatus Methylomirabilota bacterium
TCGCGCGGGCGCGTGGATCGACGCCGGATGCCGGGCGGGCGGCACGCGGGGGCGGCGGCGCGGCTGGCGCGCCCTCCTGGGCGCCCGGGAGGCGAGCCGGGTCCGGCGGCTCCCGCCGGCCCGCTGCCCCGTCTGCGTCGATCTCGGGCGGACGGAACGGCAGCTCCTGGAGACCCTGGTGGCGCGCGCGGGCGAGGGCGAGCTCGGAGCCGCCCTCGGCCGGTCGGCGGGGGTGTGTCTGCCGCATCTCGAGCTGGCGGTCGCCCTCGCCGAGGACGGTGCGGGGGCCCGCCGGCTCCTCGACCTCGTGCGGCCGAGGCTCGAGCGCCTCCGGGCGGAGCTGCGGGCATTCATCGCGAAGCACGACCATCGCGCCCGGACGCCGTTCACGGAGGCGGAGGCGCGCGCCTGGCCGATGGCGCTCGAGCTGGTCGCCGGCGCCGCCCAGGTCTTCGGGGATCAGCTCGAGCGGGCGGCGGCCGGCGGGCGCGGCCGGCGGCGCGCGGCGCACCTCCCGTGAGCCCCGAGGCGCTCCCCGGACTCCCGCGGGCCCTGATCGGCATGGTCCACCTCCTGCCGCTGCCGGGCAGCCCGCGGTGGGGCGGCGCCCTCGGGCCCGTCGTCGAGCGGGCGGTCCAGGACGCGCGGGCCCTCGAGGCGGCCGGGTTCGATGCCTGCCTGGTCGAGAACTGGGGCGATGCGCCGTTCAGTCCCGGCGCGGCCGATCCGGCCTCGGTCGCCGGGCTCGCGGTGGTCGCCGCCGAGGTGCGGCGCGCGGTGGGCCTGCCGATCGGGATCAACGTCCTGAAGAACGACGCGCGCGCGGCGCTCGCCGTCGCGTCCGCGGTCGAGGCGGTGTTCGTCCGCGTGAACATCCACGTGGGCGCGGTCGTCGCCGACCAGGGCGTGATCCAGGGCGACGCCTACGGCACGCTCCGCTACCGGCGCCTCCTCGGGGCGCCGACCCGCCTCTTCGTCGACGTGGGGGGGAAGCACGCGGTCCCGCTGGCGCCGGTCGAGATCGAGCAGGTGGCTCGCGACGCCGCGCACCGGGGGCTCGCCGATGCCCTCGTCGTCTCCGGCGCGTCGACGGGCGAGCCGACGCCGCTCGGCGACGTCAAGCGCGTGCGCGCGGCGGTGGGGGCGCACCCGATCCTGGTCGGGTCCGGGGTCACCCCCGAGACGGTCGCGGCCGCGCTCGCGATCGCCGACGGGGCGATCGTCGGGACCTGGATCAAGCGGGACGGCCGCACCAGCGAGCCGGTGGATCCCGCCCGCGCGGCCGCGGTCGCCCGGGCCGCCCGGGCCGGCTAGCGCGCGGCCCGCGTCACACCCGGATCCAGGCGCTCCGGGTCGCGGCGCGGACCGCGTCCAGCACGCGCTGGACGGCGAGGCCGTCGGCGAACGTCGCCGCGGGGGCGACCGGCGCCCCGTCCAGGGCGGCGGCGGCCAGGTGGTCCACCAGGCGCACGAACGAGAGCCCCCACAGCGGCACGTATTCCATCCCGGGCGGCGCGGTCAGGGTCTCCCGCTCGGTGAGCTCCTCGAGCGGCGCCCCGCCCCGCGCGCCCCACAGCCGCTCGTCGCCGTCCAGGACCAGCGCGCCCTCGTCGCCCCAGAGCTCGATCCGTGGCCCCACCGCGTGCGTCACGACCGCGCTCAGGAGGATCGTCGCGACCGCGCCCGAGCGAAACCGGAGCGAGAAGGTCGTGAACTCGTCCGCGGTGACCGGGCGCGCGCCGCCGTCCGGGAGGGGCCGCTCGCGAACGACGGGATCGGCGGTCCCCGTCACCGCGTCGATGTCGCCGAGCCAGTAGCGGAGGAGGTCGACCTGGTGCGAGCCGACCGCGCCGAGGAGTCCGCCGCCCCGCGCCGCGTCGAACCACCACCCCCACGGCTTCGCCGGATCGAGCCGGCTCGCGTTGACCGCCACCACGAGCGCATGCCGCGGCCGCCCGACGAATCCCTGCTCGAGGAGCGCCCGCACCTTGCGGCGATTGGGATTGAACCGGAGCTCGTGGTCGATGACGTGAAGCCGCCGGGCCCGCTCGGCGCGCCCGAGCATCTCCTCGGCCTCGGCCGTCGAGAGCGCCATCGGCTTCTCGCAGACGACGTGCCGGCCGGCGTCGAGCGCCGCCAGGGCCATCGGGCGGTGGAGCGCGGGCGGCGCGGTGATGCTGACCAGGTCCAGGTCCGCCTCCACCAGCGCCTCCCACCGGTCGAACGCGTGCGGGATGCCCGTGCGGCCGGCGATCGCCCGCGCCTTCCCGGGCGTGCCGCTCGCGACCGCGACCACCTCGACCCGGGGATGCGCCTGGAAGGCCGGGATCTGGACGAGGGAGCCGAAGCCGGTGCCGATCACGCCGACGCGGAGGTGCTGGGCCATGGTGAGCCTCCGGGGATGCCGGGTCAGGGAGTGCGGAGCGCCGCGAGGATCGCCGGGCCGAACGCCTCGGCTCGCCAGCGCCGGAACCCGGGCACCGCCGCCAGCCGATCGAGGGTCGCCGGGGGGTCGAGCGCGAGCAGGTCGATCAGCCGCTGCGGGAGGAGGACGCCCGGATCGAGGCCGAGCGCCTCGGCCGCCTGGGCCCGCCAGCGCCGAACCGCCTCGGCGCGGGCCCGGGCCGCCGGGGAGACCGGGCCACGTCCGGGCGGGCGCGCGCCGCGGCTCGGCGGGGACAGCGGCGCCGCGAGGCCGCGCTCCACCGCGGCCAGCAGGCCCGGGCCGTAGCGCTCGAGGAGCCGCGGGCTCAGGCCCGGCACGCCGGCCAGGGCCTGCCGATCCCGGGGCAGCCGCTCGGCGACGGCGAGGAGCGTCTCGGGGCTGAGCACCTTGAATGGCGGCCGGCGCTCGGCCCGCGCCCACGCCTCGCGCTGGAGATGGAGGGCCTGGAGCACGGCGAGCCCGCGCGGGCTCAGGCGCGCGGCGCCGCGGATCCGGCGGTGCCCGTCCTCGTCCGCCGCGCGCTCCGGGACGGGCAGCGCGGCGAGCGCCGCGCATTCTTCCTCGAGCCACCCCTCGCGGCCGAGCGCGCGGAGGTCCCCGAGCAGGCGCTCGCGCAGCGCGATCAGGTGCCGGACGTCCTCCGCGGCGTACGCCTCCTGGGCGGGGGTCAGCGGGCGCCGCGCCCAGTCCGTCTTCTGCTGGGAGCGCACGGGCGGGACGTCCAGGTACTTCTGGAGGAGCCGCTCCAGGCCGAGCTCCCGCACGCCGAGGAAGCGCGCGGCCAGCATCGTGTCCCAGAGCCCGGCGAGCTCGAGCGCGAACCGGCGCTTCAGGTGCACGACGTCGTTGTCGCCGCTGTGGAGGACCTTCCGGACGGTCGGGTCCGCCAGGAGCGGCTGGATCGGGCCGAGGTCGGGCAGCTCGAGAGTGTCCAGGAAGAACACGCGGCCGCCGGGCTCGGCGACCTGGACCAGGCAGAGCCGCTCCGGGTAGTGGTGCAGGCTGTCGGCCTCGGTGTCCAGCGCGATCGCCGGCGCGCCCCGGAGCTCGCGGGCGAGCGCCTCGGCCTCGGCGGGCGTGCGGATCCACACCGGAGCGGGCCCCATGCCCTCCCAGGATACCAGGGAGCGGGGGGTCCGGGCGGGGCGCGGCGACGCGACCCGGGTCAGTCCTCCGACCAGCGCTCGATCAGACGCGTACCCAGGGAGCGGTGCCCGAGGAAGAAGTAGGTCACCATCGCGACCGAGGCCAGCAGGTTGCCGATCGCGACGTTCCACCACGGCAGCGCGCCGGCCAGGTGCGTGTCGAGCGCCTGGAGGAAGCCGAAGAAGAAGAGCTGGAAGCACAGGAAGAGCACGAACAGCGCCAGCAGCACCCGCGGCTCGCGCTCGGCGGCGAGCAGGAGCGCGGCGACCACGATCCCGAAGAACGCGAAGGTGGCGAAGTGGAACACCGTGTAGCCGGCGACCACGTCGAGGTTCGGGACCAGGCGCTCGGGATCCCGGAGCCCCTGCAGCACGACGGCGCCCAGGAGCGCCGGGGTCCGGAGGGGCTGGAGGCGGATCGAGTCGTAGAGCAGGAACCAGACCGCCACCACGGAGCCGCCCAGCCCCCCCGCCACGGCGCCCTCCCGGATCACGTCGACCCAGCGCCCGATCAGGCTGTGCGCCAGATCGGGGTGGCAGCGGTAGAAGTAGACGAGCATCGCCGCGGAGGCCACGAGGTTGCCGGCGAGGATCTCCCACCAGGCGAGCACGCCCAGCACCGGGAGGGCCACGAACGCGATCAGGGCCAGGAACACGACCTCGAACGCGGCGAAGAAGATCAGCAGCGCCAGCACCATCGCGGGCTCGCGCTGCGCGCCGGCGACCAGGAACGCCGCGGTCAGGCCGACCGCGACGAACGCCACGCCGTGGACGACCGTGTAGCCGAGGACCGTCCCCGCCGAGACGGTGACCGCGTACGGGTCCCGGATGCCCTTGAAGATGAGCGAGCCCAGGATCGCGGGCGTCTCGAGCGGCGTGCCGCCGGCGGCGTCGAAGACCAGGATCAGGACCGCCACCGCGGCGGCCCCGATCAGGCCCGCCGTGATCCCCTCGCGCAAGACGCGACCATCACCGGCCATGGGCGGTCACCTCCCCCACGAGCGACGGCTCGCCGTCCTCGCGGGTTTCCGGCCAGGCCCAGCGGAAGAACACGACCGTGGCCGCCGCCAGGTAGACCAGGCTCCCGCCCACCCACATCAGCACGCCGGCCAGCACCTGGTCGGCGGCCGGGGGCAGGGGCCAGGCGACGGGCGCGGCCGCGTAGGCGGGATAGAGCAGGCCCTCGGCGAGCGTGATCGGGGCCGCGATCGCCATCATCGGGATCGTCGCCAGGAACAGGTAGAGCAGCCGGCCGGGCGGGGTGGGCCGCGGCCAGGCCGGCGCGGTGCCGAGGACCGGCCACCAGAAGAGGAGCCCCGTCCCGAGGAAGGAGAGGTGCTCGAGCGCGTGGAGCGGGTCGGCCCGGAGCGCGGCCTCGAACGCGACCGGCACGTGCCAGGCCGCCTGGACCGCGGACGCCAGCAGGAGCGTGACGATAGGCCGCGTCAGCCGGAGCCCGGCCGCGCGCACCCGCGGGCGCGCGGTCAGCCGGGGCCAGAGCCAGTCCGGGAGGCCGGCGAGCCAGAGCGGCGGGACGACGAGCATCAGCACGAGGTGCTGGAGCATGTGCGCGGACAGGGCCGCCCGCTCGGCCCACTCGGCGACCGGGCCCAGCACGACGGCGGCCAGGAGCGCGGTCCCGCCGAGGAACGCGGCGAGCCGGCCGCGGGTCGGCGGCGGGCCCCACCCCCGGCGCCGCCGGAGGGGGCCGGTGAGGAGGAGGTACCCGGCCACGACCGCCTCGAGCCCCGCCACGATCTCCGGGTGCCAGTGCCCGCCACTCATCGCCGGCCGTCCGCTCCGCCCCCGCGCCGCGGGCTCGTCCCGCTCATGAGTCCACGCCACTCTGCTCCGGGGAAGGGGCGCCGGGCCGCGGGGCGGGCCGCCGCCCCGCCCCGCGCGGGGCCGCCCGCCGCCCCGCCCCGCGCGGGGCCGCCCGCCGCCCGGTCATCCGCCGGACACCCCGACGGCGAGGCCGGTCGTCCCGATGTGGCCGAACAGCCACAGCAGCGCGATCGCGAGCCCGAGGGCGACGACCAGCGGCCCGACGAACACGTACGAGAACCAGGGATGGTCGAACCGCAGATGCATGTAGAACATCGCGACCAGCGCGAACTTCGACGCCGACAGCAGCAGCAGGAGCGGGATCAGCACCCGCGCCAGCGCCGGCACGTAGAAGACGCCGACCTCCATGGCGGTGATCGCCACCAGGAACGCCGCGACGACGAGGTAGGTCCGCGGCCCGGCGCCGGGGTGGCGGGCGGGCTCCGCCGGGACCGCCGCCGCCGGGCCCTCACCGCTGCCGTGGATCTCCATCCCGGGCCTCCGCTCCGCTACTGGATGAGGTACACGAGCGTGAAGATCGCGATCCAGACGACGTCGACGAAGTGCCAGTAGAGTCCGGCGGAGTCCACCAGCACCTCCTGCGGCCCGCCGATCCGCCGGCGACCCAGCAGGTACCACAGCGTCGAGAGCCACACGACCCCGGCGGTCACGTGAGCGCCGTGGAAGCCGACCATGGTGTAGAACGTCGAGGCGAACAGGTTCGTGGTGAACCCGAGCCCCTCGTGGAGGAAGTGGTTGAACTCGTAGACCTGTCCGGCGAGGAAGACCAGGCCCAGCCCGATCGTGCCGAGGAGCCAGCGGCGGGTTGCCGGCAGGTCGCCGGCCTGGATCGCGGCCACCGCCAGCACCATGCTCAGGCTCGACATCAGCAGCACGAAGGTGCTGACCGAGGTCAGCGGGATGTTCAGGATCTCGTGCGGCGTCGGCCCGCCGAGGCTCCGGCCCCGGTAGGCGAGGTAGCTCGAGATGAGGGTCCCGAAGAAGAGGCACTCCGAGCCGATGAACGTCCACACCCCGAGCTTCCGGTTGTCGAGCCCGGTGGACCCCCGGTGGAGCGCGGCGTCGCCGGCCTCGGGGTGGCCGGGGCGCGGGAGGAGCTCGGTCGCGAAGCCGAGGATCGCCGCCAGGCTGGCCAGGCCCGCCAGGGCGGCGATCCCGAGGTGGAGCAGGACGCCGCCGGTCATGACCAAGAGCGCCAGCGCGGTCAGGATCGGCCAGGCGGACGGGGCCGGGAGGTGGATGGGGCCCGGCCGGGCCGCGAGCGCGTCCGGGTTGGCGAGCCCCGGTCCGCGCGCGTCCGGGTGCTTGGTGAGCCAGAGCGGGTCGCGGCGGCGGACCAGCGGCAGGGCGGCGAAGTTGTAGGGGGGCGGCGGGGAGGGGAGCGCCCACTCCAGCGTGCGGCCGTCCCAGGGGTCGGGGCCGGCCGGCGCGCCCCGCCGGAGGCTCCGGAGCACGTTCGCGAAGAACACCGCCATCGCCGCCGCCTGGATGAAGGCGCCGATCGTGATGGCGAGGTTCCACCCCGCCCAGCCCAGGCCGGCCGGGTAGTGGTAGATCCGGCGCGGCATGCCCATCAGCCCGACGAAGTGCATCGGGAAGAACGTCAGGTTCATGCCGACCAGCAGCAGCCAGAAGTGCCAGCGCCCGAGCCGCTCGTCGAGCAGCCGCCCGGTCGCCTTCGGGAACCAGTAGTACAGCCCGGCGAAGATCCCGAGGATCATCCCGCCGAAGAGCACGTAGTGGAAGTGCGCCACGACGAAGTAGGTGTCGGTCTGCTGGATGTCGACCGGCGGCGAGGCGTGCATGATGCCGGAGAGCCCGCCGATCGTGAACATCCCGATGAACCCGCAGGCGAACAGGAGCGCCGTGCGGAACCGGATCGCGCCACCCCAGAGCGTCGCCAGCCAGTTGAAGATCTTGATGCCGGTCGGGATCGCGATCAGCATCGTCGAGAGCGCGAACGCCGAGTCCGCGATCGGTCCCATGCCGACCGCGAACATGTGGTGGGCCCAGACGCCGAAGCCCAGGAACCCGATCAGGGCGCTGGCGTACACCATCGCCGCGTAGCCGAAGAGCGGCTTGCGGGCGAACGTCGGCAGGACCTCGGAGACGATGCCCATCGCCGGCAGGATCAGGATGTAGACCTCCGGGTGCCCGAAGATCCAGAACAGGTGCTGCCACAGCACCGGCGAGCCGCCGCCGG
>DASRDR010000080.1:0-20044 GCA_035652475.1 Candidatus Methylomirabilota bacterium
CGGAAGACGCCGAAGCCGAACACCGGGTCGTCCACCGGGCGCCGGGCGCGGTAGGCCAGGTGCACCGCGCACGGCTCGCCGGCCTCGAACAGGTACCGCTCCGTGCCGTCCCGGCCCGACAGCCAGACCCGGGTGAGCTCGACCTCCCGCGTGCCCCACCGCGCGGCGGTCCCGGTCCGGGCGGCGGTCTCGGCCTCGGCGTGCTCGACCCCGAGCGCCCGGGCCTCCTCGCGGGCCACGTGGTCCAGGTACTGGCCCACGATCTCCCGCGGCTCCCCGCGGGCCTGGACCCGTCCGCCCTCGAGCCAGACGACCTCGTCGCAGAGCCGCTCGACGCTGACCAGGTCGTGCGAGACCAGCACGATCGTCTTCCCGGCCGCCTTGAACTCCTGGAGCTTCCCGACGCACTTGTGCTGGAAGGCCTCGTCGCCGACCGCCAGGACCTCGTCGACCAGGAGCACGTCGGGGTCGACCGTGACCGCGATCGCGAACGCGAGCCGCATGTACATCCCGGACGAGTACGTCTTGACCGGCTGGTCGATGAACGGCTCGAGCCCGGCGAAGGCGACGATCTCGTGGAAGCGCTGGCGGATCTCCGCCCGGGAGAGGCCGAGCAGGACGCCGTTGACCTGGACGTTCTCGCGCCCGGTGAAGTCGGGGTGGAAGCCCGCGCCGAGCTCGATCAGCGCCGACACGCGCCCGCGGACCGCGACCCGACCGGTGGTCGGCTTCAGGATCCCGCCGATGAGCTTGAGGAGCGTCGACTTGCCGGAGCCGTTCGAGCCGATGAGCCCGATGGTGCGCCCGCGGGCCAGGTCGAGCGTGACGTCCCGGAGCGCCCACAGCTCCTCGCCGGCGAACAGCCGCCGGCGGCCGCGCCCCCGGAGGATCCGCACGAACAGGTCCTTGACCGTCGAGACCTGCCGGCCGCGGTAGAGCCGGAACCGCTTCGAGAGCTGGCGGAGGGAGACCGCGACGTCGGCCTCCGGCCCGGCGGGCGCCGGGCCGGCCCCCCCCACGGCGGCTCGGGCAGGGCCCCCCACCGGCTCAGACCTCTTCGGCCAGGCTGTCGCGCAGGCGGTCGAACACGTGCCAGCCGGCGACCAGGGCGGCCAGCGCGCAGGCGGTCACGATGCCGAGGTGGATCCAGTGCGGCTCCCGCCCGAAGAAGAGCACGTTCTGGTAGCTCTGGACCAGCCCGGCGACCGGGTTGAGGAAGTACAGCGGCCGCAGCGGCACCTGCAGCCCCGCGGCGACCCGGAGGGTCTCGGGGACCGTCGACACCGGGTAGAGGATCGGCGACAGGAAGAAGAGCAGCGTGAGCGCGTTCCCGAGGATCTGCTCGACGTCGCGGAGATGGACGTTCAGGGCGGCGAACGCGAGCGCCAGCCCGGCGGTCAGCAGGAGCTGGAGGAGCACCAGCAGCGGGAGGAACAGCAGCGCCGGCCCGGGCCGGATCCCGAAGGCGAGCAGGAACGCCAGCAGCAGCGGGAGCGACAGCAGCATGTTGATCATGTTGGCGAGGACCGAGACCAGCGGGAGGATCTCGGCCGGGAACAGGATCCGCTTCACGAGCGCGCCCGCGCCGACGATCACCCCGGCGGCGTGGCCGAGGGAGGACGAGAACCAGAGCCACGGCAGGAGCCCCGTGAACAGGAACACGGCGTACCCCCGCATCGGCACCCGGAGGTAGACCGAGAACACCAGGGCGTACACCGACATGAGCAGGAGCGGGTTCAGGAACGACCAGAGGAAGCCGAGGACGGAGCCGCGGTACCGGGCCCGGAGCTCCCGGAGCACCAGGGTGCCGATCAGCGCCCGGTAGCGGTACAGCTCAGCCAGGTGCCGCGACATGACCCTCCATTCTAGCCCCGCCCCGGGCCGCTCCCGCCCCCCCTCGCCGGCCGCCGGGCCCGCCGCGGGCTCCGGCGCGCCGCCGGGCGCGGGGATCAGCGATCAGGGGCGCCCGGGGGGCACCTGCGCCGCCACGCGCCGCCGCCAGTCCGTCAGGACGTCGGCCATGGTCTGCGCCAGCGGGATCCGGGGCGCCCAGCCGGTGAGCGCCCGGAGCCGGCTCGCGTCCCCGCTCAGCACCGGGATGTCCACCGGGCGCACCCGGTGCGGCGCCTGGCGCACCTCGATGGGCCGCCGGGCGAGGGCCAGGAACCCCTCCAGCAGCTCGCCGATCCCCACCGCGTGCCCGGAGGCCGCGTTGTACGTCTCGCCGCCGCTCCCGTGCTCGAGGAGCAGCCAGTACGCGCGCACCATGTCGCGCACGTCGGTGAAGTCGCGCCGGGTGGTCGTGGTGCCGATCTCGAGGACCGGGGGCCGCTGCCCGGCCTCGATCGCCGCGATCTGCCTCGCGATGTCGCTCCACACGAACCCGGGCCCCTGCCGCGGGCCGGCGTGGTTGAACGCCCGGACGACCACCAGCGGCAGCGCCTCCGCGCGCACGTAGTACCCGGCGTAGAGCTCCTGGCACGCCTTCGAGAGCGCGTACGGGGACAGCGGGGCGAGCGGGCGGGTCTCCGGGATCGGCTGGTCGGCGGCGGGGACCGCGCCGTACACCTCGCCCGACGAGACCACCAGGCACGGGACCGGATGGGCCCGCAGCCCCTCGCAGAGCTCGTAGGTGGCCTCGACGTTGGTCCGGAGGACGTCGGCGCGCAGCGCCCACGAGGTGCTCACCACCGCGGCGCCGGCCAGGTGGAACACGCGATCGGGCCGGGCGGTCCGGAGGAGACGGCCGACGGCCCCCGGGGCGGTCAGGTCGCAGGCGACCGTCGCCACCTCCTTCTCGACCGCGGCCAGGTTGTCGACCGGCGCGCCCGGGAGCACGGTGCCGACGACCTCGGCGCCCTCCCGGAGCGCGAGCTCGGCCAGGTGGCTGCCGGCGAACCCGGCGATGCCGGTGATCAGGACCTTCACGTCCTCGACAGCCTAGACGCGCGACCGCCAGTACTCGAGGATGTCCTTGAGCGTGACCTCGAAGGGGATGGTCGGCTGCCAGCCGGTGAGCGCGCGGAAGCGCTCGCAGTTCCCGACCAGGAGCAGGACGTCGGACGGCCGCATGCGGGCCGGGTCCTCCCGCACCTCGACCCTGACGTGGGCGAGGCCGAGCAGGGCATCGAGGACCTGGCGCGCGGTGTACCCGCGCCCCGAGCAGATGTTGTAGACCTCGCCGGGCGTGCCCTGGTCGAGCGCCGCCCAGTAGGCCCGGACCATGTCCCGGACGTCCGTGAAGTCCCGGATCGCCTCGAGGTTGCCGACCAGGACCACCGGCTCCCGGACGCCCTTCTCGACCTCGGCGATCTGGCGGGCGAAGCTGGAGGTGACGAACACCTCGCCCCGCCGCGGCCCGGTGTGGTTGAACGCGCGCGTCCGGACGACGTGCAGGCGATGGCTCTGCCAGTACTGGTAGGCGAGCAGGTCCTGCGCGACCTTCGAGACGGCGTACGGCGACAGCGGCCGGAGCGGGTTCTCCTCCCGGATCGGGACCTCGTGGGGCTGCACCAGCCCGTACTCCTCGCTGGAGCCGGCGACGTGGACGCGGGCGGGCAGCTCGAGGTCCCGGAGCGCCTCGAAGAGGTTCAGCTGGAGGGTGACGTTCCCGGTGAGCGTCTCGGCGGGCGCCGCCCACGACGTCGGGACGTAGCTCTGCGCGGCCAGGTGGAAGATGCGCTCGGGCCGGACCTGGCGGAGCAGCCGCCGCACGGCGCCGGCGTCGCGCAGGTCGCACTCGACGAACTGCACCCGGCCGCGGAGGTGCTCGACGTTCTCCAGGCGGCTCCGCCACCGGTGGGTGCCGAACACCTCGACGTCGCCGCGACCGACCAGGTAGTCCGCCAGGTGGCTGCCGACGAAGCCGGTGAAGCCGGTGATCAGGACTCGCATGCCGGATCTCCCTCGAAGAAGGCTCGGATCGCCGCCACGACCGCGTCGAGCTCGTCGGGGCGGAGCTCGGGGAAGCACGGCAGCGAGAGCACCTCCTGGGAGGCCGCCCACGCCGCCGGGAACGCCGTCGCGTCGTAGCCGCGCGCCCGGAACAGGGGCTGGGCCGGGATGGGCTGGGGGTAGTGGCAGGCCGTGCCGATCCCCGCCTCGCCGAGGTGCTTGGCCAGCGCATCCCGCCGGGGGGTCCGGATCGTGTACTGGTGGTACACGGGGGCGGCCCCGGGCGGCGCCGCCGGGAGCCGGAGCGGCAGCCCCGCCAGCCCGGCGGCGTAGCGGCCGGCGATGGCGCGGCGGGCCGCGGTCCAGGCCGGCAGGTGGCGCAGCTTGACCCTGAGGATGGCGGCCTGGAGCTCGTCCAGGCGGCTCGTCCACCCGAGCTCGGCGTGCGCGTACTTCTGCGTCTGCCCGTGGTTGCGCATCCGGCGCAGCCGCTCGGCGAGCGCGGGGTCGCGGGTCGCCACCAGGCCCGCGTCCCCGTAGGCGCCGAGGTTCTTGGTCGGGTACAGGCTGAACGCCGCCGCGACCCCGAGCGCTCCCGCCGGCTCGCCGCCCAGCGTGGCGCCGATGGCCTGGGCGGCGTCCTCGATCAGGTGGAGCCCGTGCCGCTCCGCCAGCGCCCGCAGCGGCCCCATCGCGGCCGGGAGGCCGTAGAGGTGCACGGCGACCAGGGCGCGGGTGCGCGGCGTGATCACGGCCGCCGCGCGATCGGGGTCCAGCGTGAGGGTCGCCGGGTCCACGTCGGCGAACACCGGGGTCGCGCCCACCTCGATGATCGCCGTCGCCGAGGCCACGAACGAGAAGGCGGGCGTGACGACCTCGTCGCCCGGCCCGATCCCCAGGCCCGCCAGCACGAGCTTGAGGGCGTCCGACCCCGAGGCGACGCCGATCACGTGCCCGAGCCCGAGCTGGCGCCGGCACTCCGCCTCGAACGCCTCGCCCTCGGGCCCCAGGATGAACCGCCCGCTCCGGAGCACGCGCCGGAGCGCCGTCTCGATCTCCGGCTCGAGCGCCGCGTACTGCCGCGTCAGGTCGAACTGGGGGATGCTCACTGGTACCCGGCGAAGGCGCGCCCGAAGCCGTACTGGCCGAGCTCGAGCAGGTTGATCGTGATCCGGAACTCGTCCTCGTTGCTGCGGTCGATGAAGGCCGCGCTGATCCACCAGCACTGCTCGCGGAAGTCGACCTCGAACCGGTTCTCGATCACCGTGCCGGTGGCGACGCTGTAGTCCGAGGAGACCCGGACCACCCACCGCCGCCCGATCTTCGCCTCGACCGCCGCCTGGATGAAGTCCAGCTCGCCGCCGGTGCCGTGCCGCGTGCCGAAGCCGACCCGCCAGTTCTCCGCCTCGTAGACCAGGTCGGTCGTGGCCCCGGTGACCTGGGCCTCGTAGGGATTGAACGACGCGGTCCCGCGGAAGCGGACCCCGTAGACCGGCTCCAGGATGAGGTCGGCCAGGACGTCGGACAGCCGCGGGGGCGTGACGGTGGTGACCGTCGTGACCCCGGTGTCGGCCGGCGTCTGCCGGGCCGTCGCGCGGCGCCGGGCCGCCGCGGTGGCGGTCGTCGGGGGCAGCACCGGGCCGGTCGGGGGGGTCGTGGTCGGCGGGGGGGCCGGGGTCCCGACGACGGACGTCGCCAGCGGCTCCGGCTCGACGGTGTAGGTCTGGCTCAGCGTGAACCGGACCACCTCCCAGACCCGGCCCGGCCGGTCCTCCTCGCCGACGGCCCGGGCCTTGAGCCGGTTCGTGAGCGAGTAGGTCACCGTGTGGGCCGGGCGGATCGCGTCGATCGCGTCCCACTGGGGCAGGTCGGTCGAGTCGTCGCCGGTGCTGAAGTTGTAGCTGGCCCGCGGCTCGATCACGTGCTGGAGCCGCTGGATCCCCATGGCGCCGTTCAGGTCGAAGACCCGGTACGCCCGCGCCTCGAAGTCGGCCCCCGCCTCGAAGATCGAGCGCGCGGTGAGCGACTGCCGGGTGTCCTCGACCACCACCCCGCGGTCGACGGTGGTGCCGACGACCTTCGTGTCGTAGAACGTCTCCCGGAGCCCGAGGCGCGGGGTGATGGTGAAGAAGCCGCCGGGCGAGACGGGGTACGACAGCCGGGGGTGGAGGTCCAGCCGCTGCCCGTCCGAGCCCAGGTCGCGGACGAAGTTCACGTACGAGCTGTCCAGGTCGAACAGCATGTCGCGCACCCACGGCACCGGCTGCTGGAAGGCGGTCAGGCGCAGCTCGGGGAGCCGCTGCAGCTCGACCGGCTGGTCGGTCGTGAGGTCCTGGTAGACGAACAGCCGCCCGACGAAGTTCCACTTGTCCCAGCGCTGGGTCAGGGAGACGTTCGACTCGAGCCGCTGCCGGCTGCGCTCGTCGAGCGTGTCGCCGAACTCGGAGAGGAACGTGCGGTCGCTGACGCGGTTGACGTCGGCCCGCAGCACGAGGCGCGGGGTGAAGAACTCCTCGTGCCGCAGGGTCACGACGCCGCGCTCGTTGTCGCGGCCGGGGGCGTCCTCGGTGTCGTGGAGGTAGAAGCCGGAGAACTCGCCCCGGGAGCTCTCGGTCCGCACGTACCGGTACGCGGCGCTGAGGCCGAAGCCCCGCTTCTCGAAGTAGCTCGGGGCGACCGTGAGGTCCTGGCTGTCGGACAGGACGAAGTACACGGGCTGGCGGAAGTAGAACCCCTTGACGCTGCTGGTCCCGAACGTCGGGGTGAGGAGGCCGCTGTGCCGGTCCTTGCGGAGGCTGGTGGCGAAGAACGGGATGAACGGGACGACGGGGATCTTCCAGACCCAGAACGACGCGTTGGTCCCCCACATCCAGTCGTCCAGGTAGGCGGTGGCGGACCCGAGCCGGACCGACCACGCGGGGGACTCGTCCTCGCAGGTGGTGAACACGCCGGACGCGATGCGGTACGCCTTGTCGCCGAACCGCTCCATCCGGTCCCCGGTGAAGAAGAAGTGCGGCTCGACCGCGCCCTCCGCGCGGTAGACGATCCCGGTCGCGGTCCGCAGGTTGTACTCGATCCGGTCGCCGGTGAGCCGGTCGCGGCCGTCGAAGAGGACGACGCGGCCGGTGGCGACGGTCTCGCCGGTCTCGCTGTTCACCTCCATCCGGTCCGCCTCGAGCCGGACGTCACCCTGCTGGAGCTCGACGTTGCCCTCGGCGATCAGCAGCTGCTCCCGCTCGAGATTCTCGATCCGGTCGGCGTACACGGTCACCGGGGCGCCGGCTTCCAGCGTCAGCTGCTGCCGCTCCTGTCCGGCGGCCCACGCGGGGAGAAGCCCGAGCAGGACGACGACCAGCCAAAGCGGCCGCTTCTCCGGCACGGACCTCCCCGTCCCTGGTGCGGCGCGTCGCCTGTGCGCTCGGGCGAGGCCGGCCGCCGAAGTGACGCACGGTTCCGAACCGCGGGCATCCTATCAGAGCCCGTCGGGCCGGCGCAACGTTCGGCCCGCGGCGCCGCGCCGGCGCGCGGGCCGTTTCCGGGCGCTGCGGCGGGAGGTTCGCCGTCACGCGCGCCGTCCCGGGGCGGCCGCGTCCGGCCGCGGGCGGAGCAGGACGGGGACCCGTCGGCTCCCCCCGCTCAGGACGCGGCGGCGTGGGCCGCCCGGAGGCGGCGCACCTGCTCGCGGTGGTCCAGGAAGTGGAGGCGGAGGACCAGCGCGTACTCCGGCCAGGTGAGCTCGGCCGTGAACGGCTCCGGATCCGGCACCTCGGGCGTGGCCGCGACGACCAGGATCGCCCGGGCCGTCGCCGCCGGGCCCGCGCCCGGCGGGGGCGGCCCGGCGGCCAGCGCCTCGTCGAGCGCGCCCCGCGACTCCCGGAGGCCATCCAGGAGCTCGGCCCACGGCACCCGGTGCGCGGCGCCGGAGAGGAGCGCCTCGTAGACCGGAGGGCCGGGCGGCCGCCGGCCGGCGCCGAGCTGCCGGAGCTCGTCGGCCCCGCGGACCGTGGACTGGGCGACGTGGTCCACGACCTGCGCCGCGCTCCAGCTCCCGCCGGGGCCGGGCCGGCGCGCCGCGGCCT
Organism: Candidatus Methylomirabilota bacterium; assembly: GCA_035652475.1. Taxonomy (GTDB): domain Bacteria; phylum Methylomirabilota; class Methylomirabilia; order Rokubacteriales; family DASRDR01; genus DASRDR01. The sequence continues at coordinate 7,974 of DASRDR010000080.1, forward strand.
CGTCCAGGCCCGCGAGCGCGGCCTCGAACTCGGCGCCCGCGGCCTGGACGCGGGCGCGGAGCCCGCGCAGGTCGAGGGCGGCGGCGCGGGTCCGGAGCTGCTGCAGGAGTCGCTGGCGGGCGGCGGCTTCGGTCTCACGCACGGGACACCTCCGGGGTCGGACGCGGTCCGCGCCGGCCCGGCCGCTTCCGGCGCCAGCGCGGCGAGGGCCGGAGGTGGGCGAGGAGCGCCGCCCCGGCCAGCCGGACCGCGCGGGTGAGCGCGACGGCAGGGCGGGCTCGAACGCGCGCGGGAGTCGAGCCGTGGGGCGGGCTCTCCTGGTCGGTCGTCCAGCCAGGTGGCCGCGATTCTGCCCGGCTCGCCCGCCGCGCGTCAACCGGCCGGGCGTGCGGGCGTTCGGGGGCCGGTGGGAGCGCCGGTGGCGGGTCGCGACGTGCCCGGCCGGCGTCCCGCCGTCCCGCGCCCGCCGGCGCTATACTGGGCGCGGTGTCGGCGCTGGCCGGGCTCGCCGTCCTCGACCTGACGCAGAACGTCGCCGGGCCGTACTGCACCCAGATCCTCGGGGACCTGGGGGCGGACGTGGTCAAGGTCGAGCGGCCCGGGCGGGGCGACGAGACGCGCGCCTGGGCGCCGCCCACCTGGGGCTCGGAGGGGGCGCTCTTCCTCGCCTTCAACCGGAACAAGCGGAGCCTCGCGCTCGACGTGAAGGCCCCCGCCGCCCGCCCGGTGCTGGAGCGCCTGATCCGCCGCTCGGACGTGCTCGTGCAGAGCTTCCGGCCGGGCAGCGCGGACGCCCTGGGCTTCGGGGTGGCGGGCTCGCGCGCGCTCAACCCGCGGCTCGTCTACTGCTCGGTGACCGCGTTCGGCACTCGCGGCCCGCTCCGCGAGCAGCCCGGGTACGACCCGATGATGCAGGCGTACACGGGGTTCATGCGGCTGACCGGCCACCCGGGCGGGCCGCCCGTCCGCGCCGGGACCTCGCTGGTCGACATGGGGACCGGGATGTGGGCGGCCCTGGCCATCCTCGCCGCGCTGCGGGAGCGGGACCGGACCGGGGTCGGGGCCGAGATCACGACGGCGCTCTTCGAGACGGCGCTGGCCTGGATCCCCTACCAGCTCATGAGCTATCTCGCCACGGGCGTCGTGCCGGCGCCGCAGGGCTCGGGGGCGGCGATGATCGTCCCCTACCAGGCCTTCCCGACCGCGGACGGCTGGCTCATGATCACCACGCCGACCGACGCGCTCTTCGGGCGCCTCTGCGCCGCGCTGGGGGCCCCCGCGCTCGCCGGGGACCCCCGGTTCGCGACGAACCCGGACCGCGTGCGGAACCGGGCGGAGCTCATCCCGCGGCTCGAGGCGCTCACCCGGCCGCTCGCGACGGGGGTCCTGCTCGACCGGCTCCGCGCGGCCGGCGTGACGGCGGCGCCCGTGCAGACCGTGGACCAGGTGGTGACCGACCCGCAGACGAAGGCGAGCGAGATGCTGCTCCCGACGCCGCGCGCGGACATCCCCGACCTCACCACGGTCGGGCTGCCGGTCCGGTTCGGCGAGGCGCGCCCCGAGGTGCGGCACCCGCCGCCGCGGGTCGGCGAGCACACCCTCGACGTCCTGGGCGAGCTGGGGCTCGGCGCGCTCGAGATGGGCGAGCTGCGGGCGGCCGGCGTCGTCGACTGGCCGTCGCCCGGGTGAGCGCGGGCGCCGGGACGCGCGCGCGGGCGATGCGCCGCCCGGGCCGCCCGCCCGTGCCTGCCATGGCCCGGCCGGGCGGCCGGCCCCGACGTCGCGGCGCCGTGACCGATGCCGTCCCGCCGCCCCGGCGCGCGCCCGGCGGACGGCCGCTGCGCCGTCCTGTCATGATCGACCCGGCCGGCCCGCTCCGGCTCGGGCGCCCGGCGGGCGGCCGGCGCCCTGCCGTGTCATGACCGACCCGGCCGGCCCGCTCCGGCTCGCGCGCTCGGCGGACGGCCACGTCCTCACCGTCGAGCTGCACCGCCCGGAGGCGCTGAACGCCATGAACACCGCGATGGGCGAGGCCCTCCTGGCCTGCTTCCGCGGCCCCGCGGCGGCGGCCGACGTGCGGGCGGTGGTGCTCACCGGGGCGGGGGAGCGGGCGTTCTGCGTGGGCGGCGACCTCAAGGAGCGCGAGGGGATGTCGGACGCGGCCTGGCGCGCGCAGCACGCCGTGTTCGAGCAGGCGGCCATGGCGCTCCTCCGGTGCCCGGCGCCGGTGATCGCGGCCGTCGAGGGGTACGCGCTCGGCGGCGGCGGCGAGCTCGCCCTCCTGGCCGACTTCGTCGTGGCCGGCGAGACGGCGGTGTTCGCGTTCCCCGAGGTGACGCGCGGCATCTTCCCCGGGATCGGGGGGACGCAACTCCTCCCGCGCGTGGTCGGGGCGCCGATGGCGAAGGAGCTGATCTTCACCGGCCGGCGCGTCGACGCCGCCGAGGCGCGGGCGATCGGCCTCGTGAACCACGTGGTCCCGGCGGGGACCGCCCGGGCCCGGGCGGCGGAGCTGGCCGCGACGATCGCCGAGAACGACCCGATCGCCGTCCGGCAGGCGAAGAAGGCGATCGCCTGGGGGAGCGAGACCGACCTCGAGACCGCCATGGTCCTGGCGATCGAGGCGTACAACGCCACGGTGCACACCGAGGACCGCCTGGAGGGCGTGCGCGCGTTCAACGAGCGCCGGAAGCCCCGGTTCCAGGGCCGCTGACCCGCTGTCCCCCGCCCGGCGCGCCCCCGCCGGGCCGCCGCACCTCGGTCGCCGCGTCCGCCGGCGTCCAAGGATCGGGCCCGGCCGGCTCCGGCCACCCGCGGGGTGACGGGGAGCCCCGGGGGTCGCGATGGCGCGGTGCCCCGCGAGCTCCCCCGGGCGGGACCCGGGGCCGCCGCGCGGGGAGGCGCCGACCCCGCGGTCGGGGTGGCCCGGCCCGGGCCGGGGCCTCGACGTCCGGCCCGTCCCGGCCGCCGCCGCGACGCGAGCGCCCCGCGACGCCGGTCCGGCGGGCGTGGCGGCCGGTCGCGTTGCAGCCAGGGCGGCGACTCTGCTACGGTGCGGGAGACCGGCGCGGCCGCGCCGTCGCGCGGGCGCTCGATCCCGCGCGCCCCGGCCCGAGAGGACGCAGCCATGACGATCCCGTCCATGCCCATCGCGCTCACCGACGAGCAGCGCGCCCTCACGGCGGGGGTCGCGGAGATCTGCAAGCGGTACCCCGGCGAGTACTGGCGCCAGCTCGACCGCGAGCGCGCCTACCCCGAGGCGTTCGTGACCGAGCTGACGCGCGCCGGGTACCTGGCCGCGCTGATCCCGACCGAGTACGGCGGGGCCGGGCTCGGGATCTTCGAGGCGAGCCTGATCCTCGAGACCATCAACGCCTGCGGCGGGAACGGCGCGGCCTGCCACGCGCAGATGTACATCATGGGGACGCTCCTCCGGCACGGCTCGGAGGCGCAGAAGCGGCGCTACCTCCCGGCCATCGCGAGCGGCGACCTGCGGCTGCAGGCCTTCGGGGTGACGGAGCCGAACTCGGGCTCCGACACGACGAAGCTCCAGACGGTCGCGGTCCGGCGCGGCGACCGCTACGTCGTCACCGGGCAGAAGATCTTCATCTCGCGCGTGCTCCAGTCCGACCTCATGCTGCTCCTGGCCCGGACGACGCCGGTCGAGCAGGTCGCCCGGAAGACCGACGGCCTGTCGGTCTTCCTCTTCGACCTCCGCGGGGTCACCGGGCTCGAGGTGCGCCCCCTCCGGATGATGATGAACCACTCGACGAACGCCCTCTTCTTCGACCACGTCGAGCTGCCGGGCGACAGCCTGATCGGGGAGGAGGGGCGCGGCTTCTCGTACATCCTGGACGGGATGAACGCCGAGCGCATCCTGGTCGCCTCGGACTCGGTGGGCGACGGCCGGTGGTTCGTCGAGCGCGCGGTGGCCTACTCGAACCAGCGGGTCGTCTTCGGGCGCCCGATCGGGGCCAACCAGGGCGTCCAGTTCCCGATCGCCCGGGCCCACATGGCGGTCGAGGCGGCCACGCTGGTCCGCAACAAGGCCGCGGCGCTCTTCGACGCCGGCGAGCCGTGCGGGCCGGAGGCCAACATGGCCAAGTACCTGGCCGCCGAGGCGGCGTGGGAGGCGGCCAACGCCTGCATCGACTGCCACGGCGGCTACGGGTACGCCGAGGAGTACGACGTCGAGCGGAAGTTCCGCGAGGCGCGCCTGTACAAGACGGCGCCCGTCAACCAGAACCTGGTGATGGCGTACGTCGCCGAGCACGTGCTCGGCCTGCCGCGGTCGTACTGATGGCCGTCCTGTCTGGAGTCGCCGCCGGCGGTCCGGTGCGGCCCGGGGGCGGCCTCTGGTACGCTGGGGCCCGAGCGCGCGGCGGGGCCCGCGCGGAGGGGAGCCCACCATGATCCGGACGCCCGCGCAGTTCCTGACGGACGAGGAGGTCCGGCGGGTCCACGAGGCCTCGCTCGAGATCCTCGAGCAGGTGGGGCTCCTGGTCCGGAACGCGCAGGCCCGCGAGATCTTCGCCCGGCACGGCTGCCGCGTGGAGGCCGGCGGGGAGACCGTCCGGTTCCCGCGCACGGTGATCGAGCGCTCCCGCGCCGGGATCCCCGGCACCTTCACGTTCCGGGCGCGCGATCCCCGGTTCGACCGGACGGTGCCCGACGACACGCCGGTCGTGATCTCCGGCAGCTCCGCCCCCGACCTGGTCGACCCGGCGACCGGGGTCGCCCGGCGGTCTCAGGCCGCCGACATCGCCCGGATCGCCTGGCTGGTGGACCAGCTCCCGAACTACGACGTCTTCTCGGTCTCGACCCTGGCCGACGACGCGCCCCCGAAGTTCTTCTCGGTCACACGGCTCTACGCGGCGCTCAAGTACTGCCGGAAGCCCGTCCGGATCAGCGGGCCCCCGGAGGAGCTGGAGTCGATCCTGCAGCTCGCCCACACGATCGCGGGCGGCGAGGCCGCGTACCGGGAGCGGCCGTTCATCACCCACCACTACTGCCCGTGCGTCTCGCCGCTCACCATGGACTACGACTCGACGGCGGCGCTCATCTTCTACGCCGAGCGGGGGCTCCCCGGCCACCCGACCCTGGTCCCCAACGCCGGGCTGACCGCGCCCCTCACGCTCGCCGGCACGCTGGTCCAGGGGAACGCGGAGTTCCTGGCCGCGGCGGCGCTCGAGCAGATGGTCCGGCCCGGGAAGGCGACGATCTACTCGAGCCTCCCCACGGTCGCCGACATGCGGACCGGGGCCTACGCGCCGGGGGCGATCGAGACCGGGATCCTGTTCGTCGGGGTCGCCCAGATGGCGCGCTTCTACGGCGTCCCCTGCGGCGGGTACATCGGCCTCTCCAACGCGAAGGTCAACGACGCCCAGTCCGGCTTCGAGACCGGGATGTCGGCGGTCGCCGCCCTCCTGGCCGGCAACCACATCTTCAACATGGCCGGGCTGCTGGACGCCCTCATGTCGTTCGACTTCGCGAAGGCGGTGATCGACGACGAGATCGTGGCCATGCTCCGGCGGGTGCGGGCCGGGATCCCGGTGAGCGCGGAGAGCTTCGCGCTCGACGTGATCCGCGAGGTCGGGCCCGGGGGGATGTTCGCCGATCACGCGCACACCCTGGAGCGGATGCGGACGACCGGGTTCCTGCCCGAGGTCGCCGACCGGGAGCCGCGCCAGGGGTGGCTCGAGAAGGGCGGCCTGGACGCCCAGGCGCGGGCGATGCAGCGGGTGCGGGACATCCTGACCCGGGACGCCCCGAGCCTCTTCGCCCCCGAGGTCGACGCGCGCCTCCGGGCGGAGTTCGCGGGCCTGGTCGCCGCGGAGTACGCGCCGCCCGAGGGCTGGACGCGCGCCCCCGACGAGGCGCTCTCCGACCGGGCCGAGCGACGGCGCCGGCGCCTCGCCCAGCAGGCGGGGGCATGACGCATCCGCGACGCGACCGGGGGGTCGCCGCGCCGGACGGCGCGCGGCCGGCGAGCCGGCCGTGAGCGACGACCTCGCCCCGCTCCCGCTCGAGGAGCTCCTCGAGCAGATCCAGGACAGCCTCTACGGCGGCCAGCCGGAGCCGGTGGTCGCGGGGGTCCACGAGCTCCTCCGCCGCGGGCTGACGCCCTACGAGGCGCTCACCCGGGGCCTCATCGCCGGGATGGACGTGGTCGGGGAGGACTTCCGCACCGGGAAGCTGTTCGTCCCCCAGGTGCTGATGGCCGCCAAGGCGATGAAGGCGGGGATGGAGGTGCTGCGGCCCCTCCTGGCCGAGACCGGCGCGCCCCGCGTCGGGACCCTCGTCATCGGCACCGTCAAGGGCGACATCCACGACATCGGGAAGAACCTGGTCGGGATGATGATGGAGGGCGCCGGCTTCCAGGTGGTGAACCTGGGGATCAACACCGACGTCGAGAAGTTCCTCCACGCGGTGCGCGAGCACGCGGCGGACATCCTCGGCATGAGCGCCCTGCTCACGACGACGATGCCGTACATGCGCCTGGTCATCCAGGCGCTGAAGGAGGCCGGGCTGCGCGAGAAGCTGATCGTGCTGGTCGGCGGCGCGCCGCTGAACGCCGAGTTCGCCCAGCAGATCGGCGCCGACGCCTATTGCCGGGACGCCGCGAAGGCGGTCGAGACGGCGAAGCGGCTCATGGCCGAGCGCCACGGGGGCGGCGGTGGCTGACGGCGCCCGCTGGTCGGCGCTGCTGGCGCGGCCGGGGCCGATCCTGGCCGACGGCGCGATGGGCACGATGCTCTTCGAGGCGGGCCTGGCCTCGGGGGAGGCGCCCGAGCGGTGGAACGTCGAGCGCCCGGAGGCGGTCCGGGAGGTGCACCGCGCCTACCGCGCGGCGGGCTCCCGCCTCCTGCTGACCAACACGTTCGGCGGCAACCGGTTCCGGCTGGCGCTCCACGGGCTCGACAAGCGCGTCGCCGAGCTCAACCGGGCCGCCGCGCGCCTGGCCGGCGAGGCGGCGCGCGCGGGCGGCGGCGGGGCGGTCGTGGCGGGGGACATCGGCCCGAGCGGTGCGATCCTGGCGCCGCTCGGCGAGCTCGCCCCGGAGGACGCCGCCGCCGGCTTCGCCGAGCAGGCGGCGGCGCTCCGGGACGGCGGGGTCGACGTGTTCTGGATCGAGACCATGTCGGCGCTCGACGAGGTCGAGGCCGCCCTCCAGGGCGTGCGGCGGGCGGCGCCGGAGGCGCCGGTCGTCGTGACGATGAGCTTCGACACGCACGGCCGCACGATGATGGGCGTGACGCCGGAGCAGGCGGTCGTGGCGCTGGCGGAGCTCGGCGTGGCGGCCGCGGGCGGCAACTGCGGCCTCGGGCCGGCCGAGCTCCGGCCCGCGATCGCCGCCATGCGCGCGGCGCGGCCGGACGCGGTCCTGGTCGCGAAGCCGAACGCGGGGCTCCCGGAGCTGGTCGACGGGCGCGCGGTGTACCGCGGGAGCCCGGCCGAGCTGGCCGGGTACGCGGGCCGCCTGGTCGCGGCCGGGGCGCGGATCGTGGGCGGCTGCTGCGGGAGCACGCCCGCCCACCTCCGGGCGATGGCGGAGGCCCTGGAGATCACGACGTGACCGGAGGGCGGCCGCGGCCGGGGTTCCCCGAACCGGATGGACGCCGCGGGGGCGCCACTGGCGCGATCGTGACGGCGGGGGCCGGGTGCGCTCCGGGCGGGAGCGCCGGGCCGGCGCGCTTCCCGGACCCCTGTTGCGGCGGGACGCGCGGGGCGCTCGCGACGCCGCCCCGCCGTCGCGGCCGGGGTGCCGCGCCGGGCCGGCCGGGGGAGGTGCGCGGACGATGAAGCTGCCCGCCCGGGTCACGCTCTGCGAGGTCGGGCCGCGGGACGGGTTCCAGATCGAGCCGGCCTGGATCCCGACCGAGACCAAGGTCGAGATCGTCGACCGGCTGTCGGAGACGGGGCTCCCGCGGATCGAGGTGACGTCGTTCGTCCACCCGAAGGTCGTGCCGCAGATGCGCGACGCGGAGACCGTGATGGCGCGCATCCGCCGGCGCCCGGGCACCCGGTACGTCGCGCTGGTGCCGAACGACAAGGGCGCGGGGCGCGCGGTCGACGCCGGCGTGGACGCGATCCACACGGTCGTGTCGGCCAGCGAGAGCCACAACCTCGCCAACGTGAACATGACCGTCCGCGAGTCGCTGGCGAAGCTCGGCGCCGTCCTGGCGGTCGCCGGGCGGGCCCGGATCCCGGTCGGGTGCGCGATCTCGACCTCGTTCGGCTGCCCGTTCGAGGGGCCGGTGCCGGTCGAGCGGCTCGAGTGGGTGGTGGCCTCGCTCGTGGACCTGGGCGCGCGCGCGATCGGGCTCGCCGACACGACCGGGATGGCGAACCCCCGCCAGGTGACCGAGGTGCTGGAGCGCCTGATGCCGCGCTTCCCCGGGGTCGAGTGGACGCTCCACACCCACGACACGCGCGCGATGGCGATCCCGAACATCCTGGCCGCGATGGCGTGCGGCGTCACGCACTTCGACAGCTCGATCGGCGGGCTCGGCGGCTGCCCGTTCGCGCCGGGCGCGTCGGGGAACGTCTGCACCGAGGACCTGGTCCACTGCCTCCACGCGATGGGGGTCGAGACCGGCGTCGACCTCGACCGCCTGCTCGGGGTGGCGCGCCGGGTCGAGGAGGTCGTCGGGCGCACGCTCCCCGGGCAGGTGATGAAGGCCGGGCCGTGGACCCGGCGCTACCCCGTCCCGGACGCGGTCGCCGCGCGGCTCGGCTCCCCGCCGGGCGGAGCTGGTACGGTGGCTGATCGCCCCGACTAGCGCCTGATCGCAATTCCTGAAGGCGCCATGACGCGGCGGGCGGTGGAGATCGTCATCATCGGCGGGGGCGTCGTGGGCTCGAGCATCGCCTACCACCTGGCCCGCCGCGGCGCGCGCGACGTGACGGTGCTCGAGCAGGCGACCGTCGGCTCGGGGTCGTCCGGCCGCGCGGTCGGCGGGGTGCGCCAGCAGTTCTCGACCCCCGCGTGCGTCCGGATGAGCCGGCTCAGCCTGGCGTTCTTCCACCGGTTCGAGGCCGAGATGGGCGCCGACCCCGGGTTCCAGGCCTGCGGGTACCTGCTGATCACGGTCGACCCGGAGGAGATGGCGGCGTTCGCGCGGAACGTCGCGATGCAGCGGAGCCTCGGCGTGGACGTGGAGACGGTCACGCCGGCCGCCGTCGCCGGGCTCCACCCGTGGCTCGCGGTCGACGACCTGGCCGGCGGCGCCTTCTGCCCGAGCGACGGCGTCGCCGGGCCGGCCGAGGTGACGGCGGCGTTCGCCCGGCGCGCGCGCGAGCTGGGCGTGCAGGTCCGCGAGGGCTGCCCGGCGCTCGGCCTCACGGTGCGCGCCGGGCGCGTCGAGGCGGTCGAGACGCCGGAGGAGACGCTCCTCCCCGGCGTCCTGGTCGTCGCCGCCGGGGCCTGGTCCGGTCGCGTCGGGGAGTGGCTCGGGGTCGAGATCCCCGTCCGGCCGCTCAAGCGCGAGGTGTTCGTGAGCGAGGCGCTGCCCACCCACCCGAAGGGCACGCCCATGGTGATCGAGCCGGGGCGGTCGTGGTACTGCCGCCGCGAGGGGCCCGGCGTGCTGATGGCGGGCGGCCTCGGGCCGGGGTCCAGCTTCGACACCGCGGTCGACTGGGCGAACCTCGCCGCCTCCGCGGAGTGGGCGGTCCACCGGATGCCGCCGCTCGCGGGCGCCGCGTTCACCCGGGCATGGGCGGGCTCGCTCGACATGACGCCCGACGGCAACGCGGTGCTGGGCGCCGTCCCCGGCCTCGAGCGGGTCTACGTGGCGACGGGGTTCAGCGGCCACGGCTTCATGCACAGCCCCGCCACCGGGCAGCTCATGGCCGAGCTGATCCTGGACGGCGCCGCCCGGAGCGTCGACATCGGACCCCTCGCGCTGGACCGGTTCGCGCGCGGCGCCTGGCTCAGCGAGGCGCTGGTCTTCAGCCGGCCGCCCGAGGAGGGCTGAGCCCGGCCCGCCGGCCGCGCCGCCGGGGCCGCCGGGCGGCGCGGCCCCGGGGGGCCGGTCCCGCTCGGGGGCGGTACCGCCGCGCGCCCCGGTCGTGCGCCCGGGGTGGAACCGTCGCCGCCCCGCGGTCCCCCGGGCCGCGTCGCGGTGGCGACCCTGAGCGACGAGCCGCCGCCACGGGATCGGTGAGCGTGTTCCGACGAGGGAGCCGCGTGTTCGCGGAAGGGCGCTGCGCCCGGCTCGCGGCCGTGACCCGCACGGCCCGATGGCGCGAGGCGGCGGCCGGCTGGCGCGAGGCGCCGGTCGGCCTGGTCGCGGGTGCGGCGCTGGCCGCGCTCCTGCGCGGGGCCGGGCCGGGCCGGCTGGTCGCCGGCGCCCTCGCGGGCGGCCTCGTCGCGGCCTGGGGCGGGCGCCGGGCGGCGGGCGGGACCCGCGGGGAAGCGGCGGCCCCGATGTCCGGCCGCGCGCCCGCGGAGCCGGAGGCCGCGGCGCCCGGGCACTCGCTCGCCCACGTCGTCGAGCGCCTGGCGCCGTGGCTCACCCTCGCCTGCCTGGTCCCCGCGCTCACGCTGGCCGTGCCGCCGGGCGCGGACATGGCGATGCACGTCGCCCTCGCGCGCGCCCTCCGCGCCGGCGCGGCCGAGCTCTCCCCGGCCTGGCCGGGGGTGGCGCCGCTCGCATACCCCCGCGGCTTCTCCGCGCTGGTCGCGCTGGCCGGCGGGCTCGGGCTCGCCCGGGCGGGCCTCCTCCTCGCCGGGGCGAGCTACGCCCTCTTCGCGCGCGGCGCGGCGGCCACGTTCGCCGCGGGCGGGCTCCGGCGGCCGTGGACGCTGGCGGCGCTCCTCCTCTTCCTCGCCAAGACGCCCCAGGACACGTTCGCGTGGGGCGGGACGCCGACCGTGCTCGCGCTGGCCCTCGGGCTCCACGCCGCCGCGCTCCTCCGCCGCGCGCCGGGGCGGCATCCCGGGGCGGCCGCGACCGCCGCCCTGCTGCTCGCCGGGGCGGCGGCGGTCCACCCGATGGGGGCGTCGGCCGGAGCGCTCGTGACGGCGGTCGTCGCGGGCCGTCAGCGGCCGCGCGGGACGATCCTCGCGCTGGCCGCGCTCGGCGCCGTGCTCGCGCTCCTCGCCGGGGCGGGGCCCGCCCTCTCGCCGGCGGAGCTCCAGTGGATGGCGAGCTGGGGGCGGACGCGCGAGGCCTTGCTGCGCGGGGCGCCGTGGCAGTTCCCGCTCCGGATCTGGCCGGCGCTCTGGCGGGCGCTCGGGCCGCCGTGGCTCGTCGCGGTCGGCGCGGCGGCCCTCCTGTTGGCCGGGCGCCGCGCGGTGCGGCCGGTCGCGCTGGGCCTCGGCGGGGTGCTGGCCCTGGCGACCCTCGTCGCGGGCCTCCACGCCTCCGGCCTGGCCGGGCTCGTCTACCCGGTCCGGCTCGCTCCCCTGTTCGCGCTCGCGACCGCGCCCGTGCTGGGGGCCGCCCTGGCCGGGCTCCCCGCTCGGGCCGCCGGGGCGGCGGCGGCGCTCGGCCTCGTGCTGGCGGTGCCGTTCCACCTCCGCTGGTACCAGGGCGCCCAGCCGATGGCCACGCCGGCCGACGTCCGGGTGCTCGCGTGCCTCGCCGCCCGGACCCCGCCCGACGCGGTCGTCGCGGGGGCCTACGGCGACGCGACCCAGTGGGTGCCGGCCCTCACCGGCCGCCGCGTGACGCGGCCGCACCGCCACGTGAGCCTGCTGGACGAGACCGCGCCGGGGCTGGCCGCGCTCCGCCCGACCCACCGGCTCCGGGGCGAGCGCGTCCGCTACCCGCCCGCGTTCGACGGCCCCGACCCCGGGCCCGAGCCGGCCGGGCCGGCGCTCTGCGCCGCGGGCGCCGCGGCGCTCTGGCGCCTGCCGTAGCGCGTCCGCGCGGGCGGGCCTCGATCGTGCGTCGCGCCGGGCGCGTCGCATCGCGGGCGGGCCTCGAGCCCGGGCGGTGCCGGCGCCTCGCGTCCGGGCGGGCCGGCGCCGAGCCTGGCCGCGGCCGCCGCGGCGCCGCGCCCGGACCCCGTCAGGGCGAGGGCGCGCGCGGCCCGCGGAGCGCGGCGGTCGCCGCCGCGTC
>DASRDR010000081.1:0-11528 GCA_035652475.1 Candidatus Methylomirabilota bacterium
TCAGGCTCACCGCCCGCGGCGGCACGTCGGCGGCGCGGAGGCTGCCGGCCTCGAGCGCCGCCGCCAGCGCGGGCGCCGGGATCTTCCCGTCGACGGTGGCGAGGGGCACGCTCCGGGCGTTCCCGCCCGACCAGAACTCGGCCGCCCCGCACTCGCTCGTGTGCAGGTGCGAGACATCGGCGCAGAAGATGGCGCCGAAGGGCGTGGCCAGGAGCGCGGCAGCCAGGCCGTTCGCGACCGTGCCCGTGCCCACGGGGTAGACCCCGACCTCGGCCTCGAACAGCTCGGCCAGGCGCCGCTCGAGCCGCTGGGTGTACGGGTCGTTGCCGTAGGGGGCGGTGTCGTCGGCGTTCGACTCGACGATGGCCCGCAGGATCTCCGGGGTGGCCCCGGAGACGTTGTCGCTGTAGAAGTTCTTCTTCACGCGTGCCCTCCCGCGTGGCGTGGGGTGGCGGGGGAGCGGGAGCCGCGATGGCGCGGGGCGGCCGGGCGGCGCGGGCTCCTCATGGCGGTGCTCCCCGGATGATAGCGGACCTGGCCGGCCGCGGCCAGCACCAACCCCGAGAAATGGCTCGACCTGCACGTCTCCGCGCCGCCCGAGGGCCCCGCGCGAGGACGGCCGGCGCCCCGGGCGCGCCGGGCGCGCGAGGTGGCGGGGCGGCGCGCTCGGGGCGACGGCGGCCCCGCGGCGCCGGGGCTACGGGCGGGCGGCCGGCTCGGGCACCCCGATCCGGCCGATCCCGGGGAGCTTCACGGCAGGCGGGTTCCAGTCGAGGCCGAACGTGAGGCCGAGCACGTTGACCTCGAGCCCCTCGTCCCAGCCCACCAGCACGCCGGCCAGCCCGAGGAGCGACAGCTGCACGCCGGTGCCGCTCGGAGTCGTCGCCACCGGCGCGCCGGCGGGCAGGAAGTCCTTCCCGACCGCGGTGGGCGGGAGCTCGAGCCGGAGCTCGGGGACGGCCCGGCCGACGAAGGCCGTGAAGGTGTTGCTGTTCGGACCCGGCCAGGTGCGGTAGACGTCCGGGTAGGGATACGCGCGCACCGCCGCCTCGACGCGGTCGATCAGCGGGTCGACGCCCGCGCCCCGCGCGTCCACCAGGAGCTCCGGGCGGCTCCCGAACCAGTAGTTGTCCGGCCCGGTGCGGTTGACGCGGATCGCCGGCATCCCGCGCTCGACGCCCCAGCCGATGACCTCGTACCGCGTGTACGCCGGCGCGCCCGCGCGCTTGACGACGATCCAGCTGTGGACCCCCAGCACGCCCTTCCACCCGACCGTGCGGGCGGCGTAGACCTGGATCACCGCGCCGGGCGTGGATGCCGGGTCCGGCGCCTGCCCCGAGGGATCGCGCCGGGCCTCCCACCACCGCGGATCGCGCGCCAGGCCCGCGCACCCGGCGAGGAGCAGCAGGGCCCCGAGCGCGACGGCGCTCGCCGGCAGGGCCCGGCCCGCCGGGGGGCCGACGGTGCGCCGTGCCTCCGGGCTCACGGGCGAGCGGGCCCGCCCCCGGGCCAGCGCCCGGAGCCGCGGCGCGCCGCGCGCGGCCCGGGCCGGCGCACGCGCCCCCCCGCGCTCTCAGCGGCTCGCGAGCGCCTTCGTGATGCTGGCGTGGTGCTCCTGGACGTGGCCGATCAGGATGCGCTCGATGACCTGGGCGGTGCTGGTCGGCCCGCCCATCAGCGTGGCGGTGCGATCGAGCTCGGCGTCGCCGAGCGCGCGTACGGCGGCGGCCGCCGCGGCGGCGTTCTGCCGGAGCAGGGCGACCGTCTCCGCCTTCGACACGTTCGCGTACTGGCGGGCGTGCTCGGCGTTCTTCTGGTTCAGGGTCTCCCACGTCAGGCTGGCCGGCGGGCTCTGCCCGGCGGCCACCATCCGGACCAGCTGGGCGATGTCGTGGTGGCCCTGGGCGACGTGGTGCGCCACGACCCCCAGGGGCCAGCCTTCCGCCGGCGACGTGGTGCGCCACTCCTGGTCCGACAGCCTCTCCACGGTCGCGACCAGCTCCCGGTTCGCCTGCTCCAGACGTTCGGCGAGGTGCCGCGCGCGCTCGCTCATCCGTGCCCTCCTGGTGAAGATGTGCTGAGTACCGGGATACACGCTCGATCGCGCGCCGTCAACGCCGACCGCGGCGCCCGGCGCCCGGACCGCTCCCTCCGCGGCCGGCCCACCGGGCCCGCGATGGTATCCTCCTCCCGTGCCCGGGGGACGGCGCGGCCCCGGGCCCGACCGGACCCCGAGCGGGAGACGGGTCGCGCCGGCGCCGCGGGCGCCCACCGGAGAGGGAACCAGCGTGAACAGCCATCGCCTGCCGAGGACCGTCGTCCCGAGCCGCTACGACCTCCGTCTCGAGCCCGACCTCCACGCGGCGACCTTCGCCGGGGAGGCGGCGATCACGGTCGAGGTCCGCGACGCGACGGACGAGGTCCAGCTGAACGCCGTCGAGCTCACGATCACGCGCGTGGCGGCGGAGGCTCCCGACGGGATGCGCGTCGAGGGGACAGCGTCGCTGGATCCCGCGACGGATCGGGCGCACCTCCGGTTCCCGCGCACCCTCCGCCCGGGCGAGTGGGTCCTCCGGCTCGAGTTCCGCGGCATCCTGAACGATCAGCTCCACGGCTTCTACCGGAGCACGTACCGGGACGCCGCGGGGGAGACGCACGTGCTGGCGGCGACCCAGTTCGAGGCGGTCGACGCGCGCCGGGCATTCCCGTGCTGGGACGAGCCGGCGTGCAAGGCGGTGTTCGGGGTGACGCTCGTGGTGCCGGACGGCTACGCGGCGGTCTCCAACACCACCCCGGTGCGCGAGCAGCCGGCCGGACCGGGGAAGCGCGCGGTCACGTTCGCCGACACGATCCGCATGTCGACCTACCTGGTCGCGTTCATCGTGGGCGAGCTCGCGGCGACCGAGCCGGTCCTGGTCGGCGAGACGCCGCTCCGGGTGTGGTGCGTGCCGGACAAGCTCCGGCTGGCCGAGTTCGCCCGGCGGGCCGGCGCCTTCAGCCTGGAGTTCTTCGAGCGCTACTACGGAGTGCCCTACCCGGGGGACAAGGTCGACCTGCTCGCGATCCCCGACTTCGCCTCCGGTGCGATGGAGAACCTGGGCGCGATCACGTTCCGCGAGACCGCGCTCCTGGTCGACGAGCAGGCCGCATCGCACGTCGAGCTGGAGCGGGTGGCCGACGTGGTGGCGCACGAGCTCGCCCACATGTGGTTCGGCGACCTGGTCACCATGGCCTGGTGGAACGGCATCTGGCTCAACGAGGCGTTCGCGACGTTCATGGAGATGCTGGCGGTCGACGCCTGGAAGCCCGAGTGGCGGCGGTGGGTCAGCTTCGGCGTCTCGCGCGCGGCGGCGATGGGAGTCGACGGCCTCCACGCCAGCCGGCCGATCGAGTACGACGTCCGGGCGCCCCGGGACTGCGAGGCGATGTTCGACCTGCTGACCTACGAGAAGGGCGCCTCGGTCCTCCGCATGCTCGAGCAGCACCTCGGGCCGGAGACGTTCCGCGAGGGCGTGCGGCTCTACCTCCGGTGGCACGAGTACGAGAACGCGGAGACGACCGACCTCTGGAAGGCGCTCGGCGAGGCGTCGGGGCAGCCGATCCCGGACGTGATGGACGGCTGGGTCTTCCACCCGGGATATCCGGTCGTGGGGGTGCGGACCGACGGCGCGCGGCTGATCCTCTCGCAGCGGCGGTTCACCTATCTGCGGGAGGGCGGGGCGGCGGGGCAGGACGACGCGGGCCGCCTCTGGCGCGTCCCGGTGACCCTCCGCGCCTCGATCGGGGGCGAGCTGATCGAGCGGAAGGTGCTCCTGGCCGAGGCCGAGGAGGACCTGCCGCTCCCCGCGGCGCCCGACTGGGTGGTCGCGAACGCGGGCGGCCACGGGTTCTACCGGGTCGCCTACGCGCCCGTTCTGCTCGACCGCCTCACCGGCCAGCTCGAGGTGCTGGCCCCGATCGAGCGCTTCGGGCTGGTGTCGGACGCCTTCGCCCTGGCGCAGGCCGGGGACCTGCGGGCCGAGGCGTTCCTGGAGCTCACGGCGCGCTTCCGGGACGAGGCCGACCGGAACGTCTGGGCGGTGCTCCTGGGCGCGCTGGCGTACGTCAACCGCGCCCTCGATGACGAGGCGCGGCCCGGGCTCGAGGCATTCGTCCGCGACCGGGTCCGTCCCGCGGCGGCGCGGCTGGGCTGGGAGCCCCGGCCGAACGAGGACGAGCTGACCCGCCAGCTCCGCGGCGACCTCCTGCGCGGCCTGGGGGTCCTCGGCAACGATCGCGAGACGCAGGAGCGCGCGCGCGAGCTCTACGCGCGCTACCGCGAGGACGGCCGGGCGCTCGATCCGAACGTCCTGCCGGCCGTGATCGCGATCCTGGCCCGGGCCGGCGGCGAGAGCGAGTACGCGGAGTTCGTCGCCCGCTTCCACGCGGCGAAGAGCCCCCAGGAGGAGCAGCGCTACCTCTACGCCCTGACCGGGTTCCGGCAGCCGGAGCTGCTCGCCCGGACCCTCGAGAAGGCGGTGAGCGGGGACATCCGCACCCAGGACGCGCCGTACGTGGTCCGCGCCATGCTGGCCAGCGTCTGGGGGCGCGGGCTCGCGTGGGAGTTCGTGAAGGGGCACTGGGAGACGATGCGCCGGCTCTACCCGCCGAGCGCGTTCCGGCGCATGTTCGACGGGGTGAGCTGCCTGGTCCGGCCGGCCTGGGAGGCCGAGGTGCGGGCGTTCTTCCCCGCCCACGGGATCGAGCTGGGCGGGAAGCTGCTCGAGCAGTACCTCGAGCAGCTGCGGGTGGCGGTGCGGTTCCGGGAGCGCGAGGCGGGGGCGATCGCGGCCTATCTCGCCCGCTTCGCGGCCGCCGGCCCGGGCCGGTGACCGCGCGCGGCGGGCGCTCCCTCGACGGGGATCCCGGCGTCGACGTGGCTCCGTCCGCCGTCGTGCGGACCCGCGTCCTGCCGCCCCGGGGCGAGGTCGTCGGCCGGGCCGATCCCCGACGGCCCCCGCCGCCGGCCCCCCGGCCCGATCCGCGGGGCGGCCCGCCGGGGCGGGGGCGCCCTCGGCGCGGCCACCCACGCCGGAGCCGGAGCGGGCGGGTGATCGCGAGCGCGCGCGGGCTACTGCGTCCCGAGGTTGTCCGCGATCCGGCGGTCGATCATGCGCGAGAGGCCCTCGTCGCCCAGCGTGCCGACCCGGATCTTCGCGATCGTCGTGTCGCCGCCGCTCGGGGTCAGCGCGACGGTGATCTTCGTCCCGTCGGGCTTCCGCGCCTCGATCTGGGTCTGGTCGGGGGCGACCTGCTGCTGCCGGTCGACGGTGAGGTCAAGCTGCTGGAGCGCCGTCACCGCGGCGGTCGCGGTGCGGTCGAGCGGGGCCCGGTAGACGCCCTGGTACTCGCCCTTCTGGTAGGCGACCGCGCCCGCGCCGGCCGCCGCCCCGCCGAGCGCGGCGGCGACGCACCCCTGGACGGCGAGCGCGAGCACGGCCAGCCCGAGGATCGCGATCCGTGTCGTCTTCACGTCACACCTCCCGGCGAGGGATGCGCGTCGCGCGCTCCCGGTGGTCGCCCTTCGCGCGTGCAAGAGCGGTGCCCCGGGACGGCGCGCGACCGGGCTTGCGCGCCGGCGCGCGAGCGGGCGGCGAGGCGATGCGGCGGCGGCGCGGCCGGAGCGAGCAGGGGTCCGAGGGCGGCGCGCCGGGGACGCGGCGCGGCGGCGGCTCCGACCGGCAGCGGGCGCGGCGGGGACGGAGCGGGCGCGTGACGGCGACCGCGCGCGTGGTCGTGATCGGCGGCGGGATCGTGGGGACGAGCGTGCTGTACCACCTGGCGCGCGCGGGGTGGCGCGAGGTGGTGCTGCTCGAGCGCGCCGAGCTGGCCTCGGGCTCGACGTGGCACGCGGCGGGCAACACGCCGCACTTCAACACGAGCCTGGCCCTCTCCCGGATGCACCTGGCCAGCACCGAGCTGTACGCGCGCCTCGAGGCCGAGACCGGTCAGCCGGTCGGCTTCCACCGGCCGGGCAGCCTTCGCCTGGCCTCCGTCCCGGACCGCATGGACGAGTACCGCCGCCACCGGGGCAAGGCGCGGACGATCGGGCTGCCGTTCGAGGTGGTCGGCCCCGAGGAGGTCCGGCGCCTCCACCCGCTGGTCGAGCCGCGCGGGCTCCTGGGGGCGGCCTGGAACCCGGCCGACGGCCACGTCGATCCGAGCAGCGTCACCCGCGCGCTCGCGCGAGGGGCCCAGGCCCGCGGGGCGCGCGTCGAGCGCCACAGCCGGGTGACGGCGCTCGGGCGGACGCCGGGTGGGGAGTGGCGCGTGGCCACGGAGGGCGGGGAGATCCGGGCCGAGGCCGTGGTGATCGCCGCCGGGACGTGGGCGCGCGAGGTCGGCCAGCTGGCGGGGGTCGACCTGCCGATCGTGGCGATGGAGCACCAGTACCTGGTGACCGGTCCGGTGCCGGAGATCGCGGGGCTCGACCGGGAGCTCCCGCTGCTCCGGGAGGTCGACGTCTCGTACTACCTGCGCCAGGAGGGGCCGGGGCTCCTCCTGGGCCCGTACGAGCGCGGCGCGCGGCCGTTCGGCGTCGGCGGGATCCCCAAGGACTTCGGCGCCGACCTCCTGCCGCCCGACCCCGACCGGCTGCGGCCGATCGTCGAGGGCGCCATCGCCCGGGTGCCAGTGCTCGGCCGCGCGCCGGTCATCCGGATCGTCAACGGCCCGATCACCTACACGCCGGACGGCAACCCCCTGCTGGGGCCCGCGTTCGGCGTCCGGGGGCTCTGGCTCGCCTGCGGGTTCAGCTTCGGGATCACGCAGGCCGGCGGCGCCGGCCAGTATCTGGCGGAGTGGATCGTCGAGGGGCAGCCGTCGATCGACCTCTGGGAGGTCGATCCGCGGCGGTACGGCGAGTACGCGACCGAGCGGTACGCGGTCGCCCGCTGCATCGACATCTACGAGGACGAGTACGCGATCGTCTACCCGCAGGACGACCGCCGGGCCGGGCGGCCGGCCCGGACGAGCCCGCTCTACGACCGCCAGCGCGCCGCCGGCGCGGTGTTCGGGGTCCGGAACGGGTGGGAGCAGCCGTACTGGTTCGCGCCGCCCGGCACGGAGGCCCGCGATCGGCCCAGCTTCCGGCGCGCCAACTGGTTCCGGGCGGTCGGCGACGAGGTCCGCGCCGTGCGGGAGCGGGTCGGCCTGCTCGACCGCTCGAGCCTGGCGAAGTACGAGGTCCACGGCCCCGGCGCCGCCGCGTTCCTGGATCGGCTGGCCGCGAACCGCCTGCCCGCCGTCGGCGCCATCGTGCGGACGCCGCTCCTGACCGCGCGGGGGACAGTGGAGTGCGACGTGACGCTGACGCGGCTCGCCCCGGACCGGTTCCTCGTGGTGAGCGCGGCGGTGGCCGAGCGGCACGACCTGGAGTGGCTCCGGCGCCACGCGCCGGAGGACGGGCGCGTCACGATCGACGACGTGACCGCGCGCTGGGGCGTCCTCGTCGTCGCCGGGCCGCGGGCGCGCGCCGTGCTGGCGCGGCTCACGGATGCCGACCTGGGCGCGGCGGCGTTCCCGTGGCTCGCCGCCCGGGAGATCCCGGTCGCCTTCACCCGGGTGCGGGCGCTCCGGATCAACTGCGTCGGCGAGCTGGGGTGGGAGCTGCACCACCCGATCGACGCCCAGGTGGGCCTCGACGACGCGCTCCGGGCCGCCGGCGCCGAGTGGGGGATCGCGGACGTCGGGCTGCGGGCGATGGACTCCCTGCGCCTCGAGAAGGGCTACCGGCTCTGGGGCGCGGACCTCAACACCGAGGTCACGGCCCTCGAGGGGGGGCTCGAGGCGCTGGTCGCCTTCGACAAGGGAGAGTTCGTCGGCCGCGCGGCGCTCCTCGGGCAGCGGGCGGCCGGAGTGCGGCACCGGCTGGCGATGCTCGAGGTCGACGCCGCCGACGCGGACTGCTGGGGCAACGAGGCCGTGTGGGCCGGCGGACGCGTGGTCGGGATCACGACCTCCGGGGGCTTCGGGCACTCGCTCGGCCGGAGTCTCGCCATCGCGTACCTCGAGGCGGCGGCGGCGGGCGTCGGGACGCCGCTGGCGGTCGAGATCCTGGGAGATCGTCGCCCCGCCCGCGTGATCGCGGAGCCGCCGTACGACCCCGCCGATCGCCGGCCGCGGAGCTGAGGCCCGGCGCCCCCGCCGCGGAACGAGGGAAGGCCCGGCGTCATCCGCCGGGCCTCCCGACGCGGCCCTCGAGCGCCCGGATCCCCGGGGCCCTGCGCCCGCGCCACCACCGGCTCGCGCCGGTGACCGTCGCGATCTACTTCCGGAGGCGCGCCTCGATCCGATCGCCTTCCTTCAGACCCTGGAGCGTCTCCTTCGAGGCCTGGAACTCGTGCATCTGGCCGTCCGAGCCGCGGATCGTCACCCGGTTCGAGTTCCGGTCGATCTTGACGACCTCGCCCTCGACCTTCTCCGGCGACGGGGTGCGGCCCTGCCCGGTGGCAGGCGGCGTCGACTGGGCGAGCGCCGCACCGCCCCAGAGCAGGGCCGGGACGACGACCGCCGCACCGAACTGCTTCCAGCTCTTCATCGCGTCCTCCTGAGCCTCGGCGCTACTTCTTGACCAGGTCGTAGATCGCGCCGGCCGCCGCGCCCACGCCCGTCCCGATGAGGGCGCCCTTGCCCGCGCCGTACCCGGTGCCGGCGCCGATGGCCGCGCCCGAGCCCGCGCCGACCGCGGCGCCGCCCAAGGTGCCGCAGGCCGTCGTCAGGAGCGCCGCCAAGGTGAGCCCCGCGACCGGAGTCATGAGCCCCATCCGCTTCTTCATCGTCTGTCCTCTCCTCTGCTGACCGGAAGCCCCGACCGAGGCTCCGGTTCTCGGGTCCCGTGCGGCTCCTCGCGATGCGGGAGCGGACCCCGTCGATCATTCGCTGAGACGTTCGTGGGGCAAGTTCTATGCCGGCGCCCGGCGGCCGGCGGCGCAACGATGCCGGTGGCGTGGGCGCCGGGCGATGCCGAACCGCACGTCACGCTGTCGCGATCGCGACAGACCGCCGCGGGTGGATGGAGCGGGTGCACGCGATCGCGTAGACTCGACCCGATGCTGGAGGGTTTCCATCCCGCCATCCGGACCTGGTTCGCGGGCCGCTTCCCCGACGGCCCGACGGAGCCTCAGGCAGCGGGGTGGCCGGCGATCGCGGCAGGCGCCGACACGCTGATCGCGGCGCCCACCGGCTCCGGGAAGACGCTCGCCGCGTTCCTGGTCTGCCTGGACCGTCTCTTCCGGGAGGCCGCCGACGGCGGCGCGCCCCCCGATCGCACCGACGCCGTGTACGTGTCGCCGCTGAAGGCGCTGGCCACCGACATCCGGGAGAATCTGGAGCGGCCGCTGGCCGAGATCGGCGCCGCGGCGGCCGCCGCCGGGGCGCCGGTCCCGGCGATCCGGGTCCTCGTCCGCACGGGCGACACCCCGGCCGGTGCGCGGGCGGCGATGCTGCGCCGGCCGGCGCACCTCCTGGTGACGACGCCCGAGTCGCTCTACCTGCTGGTCACGGCGGCCCGGAGCCGCGAGACGCTCCGCCACGTCCGCACCGTGATCGTGGACGAGATCCACGCGGTCGCCCGCGACAAGCGCGGCGCGCACCTGGCGCTCACGCTGGAGCGCCTCGAGGCGCTGGCCGCGCGCCGGCCGCAGCGCATCGGGCTCTCGGCGACCCAGCGCCCGATCGAGACGGTGGCCCGGCTGCTGGTCGGCGCCGGCGACGGCCGGACCGACGCGGCGGGCCGGCCGGCCTGCCGCGTGATCGACCTCGGGCACCGGCGCGCGCTGGACCTCGACCTGGAGCTGCCGGACTCGGAGCTCCAGGCGGTCGCCTCGCACGAGCAGTGGGGCGAGATCCTCGATCGCATCGCGGCGGCCGTCCGCGCCCACCGGACCACGCTCGTGTTCGTCAACACCCGCCGGCTGGCCGAGCGCGTCGCCCACCAGCTGGGCGAGCGGCTCGGGCCCGACCGCGTCGCGGCGCACCACGGAAGCCTCTCGCGCGACCGGCGCCAGCGCCTCGAGCAGCGGCTGCGGGCGGGCGACCTCGCCGCCCTGGTGGCGACGGCATCCCTGGAGCTCGGCATCGACATCGGCCCGGTCGACCTCGTCTGCCAGATCGGCTCCCCGCGGAGCCTGACCACGCTCCTCCAGCGCGTCGGCCGCTCGGGCCACGCGCGCGGGGCCACCGCGAAGGGGCGTTGCTACCCGACGAGCCGCGACGAGCTGGTGGAGCTGGCCGCCCTCCTCCGCGGGGCGCGGGCCGGCGTCCTCGACCGCGTGGCTCCGCCGCGGGCCCCGCTCGACATCCTCGCCCAGCAGCTCGTCGCCGCGTGCGCCGCCGAGCGCTGGCGGGAGGACGAGCTGTTCGCCCTGGTCCGGCGCGCGGCCCCCTACGCGGACCTGGCCCGCGCGGAGTTCGACCAGGTGCTCGAGATGCTGACCGAGGGAATCGCGACCGGCCGCGGGCGGCGGGGGGCGTACCTCCACCGCGACCGGGTCCACGGCACCGTGCGGGGCCGGCGGGCGGCCCGGATGGCCGCGCTCACCTCGGGCGGCGCGATCCCCGAGACGGCCGACTACCGCGTGGTTGCGGACCCGGACGACACCGTGGTCGGCACCGTCAACGAGGACTGGGCGATCGAGAGCATGGCCGGCGACGTGTTCCTGCTCGGCAGCACGTCGTGGCGGATCCGGCGGGTCGAGGCGGGGCTGGTGCGCGTGGTGGACGCCCAGGGCGCGCCGCCGTCCGTCCCGTTCTGGCTCGGCGAGGCGCCGGCGCGCTCGGACGAGCTCTCCATCGAGGTCTCGGAGCTCCGGGAGCGGGTCGCCGGGTTCCTCGCCCGCGACGACGCGCCGGGCGCGGTGGCGTGGCTGGCCGCCGAGGCCGGGCTCGACCGGCGGGCGGCGGGCGAGGCCGTGCGCTACCTCGCCGCCGCCCACGCGGCGCTGGGGTGCCTCCCGACGCGCCGGACGGTGGTCGTCGAGCGCTTCTTCGATGAGACGGGCGGGACCCAGCTGGTGATCCACGCGCCGTACGGCGCACGCATCAACCGGGCGCTCGGCCTCGCGCTCCGGAAGCGCTTCTGCCGCCGGTTCGACTTCGAGCTCCAGGCCGCGGCCAGCGACGACGCGGTGGTCCTCTCGCTCGGTCCCGGCCAGAGCTTCCCGCTCGAGGACGTGCCGGGGTTCCTGTCGCCGCGGGCGCTGCCGGAGACGCTCACCCAGGCGCTGCTCCTCTCCCCGCTCTTCCAGGTGCGCTGGCGCTGGAACCTGGGGCGCGCGCTCGTGGTGCTGCGGCGGCGCGGGAGCCGGCGCGTGCCGCCGCCGCTCCAGCGGATGGAGGCCGACGACTTGATGGCGGCGACGTTCCCCGCCCTCGCCGCGTGCCAGGAGAACGCGCCCGGTGGCCCCATCCCGGTCCCCGACCACCCGCTGGTCCGCCAGACGGTCCGCGACTGCCTGCACGAGGCGACGGACCTGGACGGGCTCGTGCGA
>DASRDR010000082.1:0-23940 GCA_035652475.1 Candidatus Methylomirabilota bacterium
CCCGCCGGCGTGCTCGATCGCCGTCGCCCGGGCTCCCCGCACCACCCGCCCGCCCCGCCGGTCGAGCGCGGCCGCCAGCACCGTGGTGAGGGCGCGCGGATCGACCTGGTGGTCGCCCGCGATCAGGAGCCCCGCGACCACGCGGCCCGAGAGGTGCGGCTCGCGCGCCCGCACGGCGTCCGGGGGCAGCGGCTCCGCGCCGAGCCCCTTCTGTCGCTGGAAGGCGGCCAGGCGCTCGAGCTCCCCGGCCTGGTCGTGGTTCAGCGCGACCCAGAGGGTGCCCTCGGTCCGGTACCGGCACGAGACGCCGGCCACGCCCTCCAGCTCGCGCACCAGGACGGGGTAGCGGCGCAGGCTGTCGAGCTCGAGCTCCACCTGGGCCGGCTCCGTGAGGTCGGCCTCCGAGCCGGGCGCCAGCATGCCCGCCGCCGCGCGGCTCGCCGCGCCCACCGCGTCGCCCCGGTCGAGGACCACGACCCGGCGCTCCCGGCGCGCCAGCTCGTACGCGATCGCGAGCCCGATCACGCCGCCCCCGACCACGACGACGTCGGCCGCCGGGCGGGAGGTCACCGGCACGCCTCCCCGGGGCGGCCGGACGCCGACGGGCACACGCCGCGGCGCATGCCGGCGGCAACCCCGAGCCAGGCGTCGATCGCCAGCCGGAGCTGCCGCGCCGCCCCGGCCGGATCCTCCTGGCAGACCACGGCCGAGAGGACCGCCACGCCGTGCGCGCCCGCGTCCAGGACCGCGGGGATCCGCTCGGCGGTGATGCTCCCGATCGCGATCACCGGCTTCGCCACGGCGGCGACGATCGCGCGCAGCCCCTCGAGCCCGAGGGCGGGCGCCGGGTTCGCCTTGGAGGCGGTCCCGAAGACCGGGCCGACTCCCAGGTAGTCGACGTCGAGCCCGGCGACCCGCCGCGCCTCCTCCAGGCTGTTCGCCGTGCCGCCGATGACCGCCGCCGGGCCGAGCAATCGCCGGGCGCACGCGACGTCCAGGTCGTCGCGCCCCAGGTGGACCGCCGGGACCCCGACCGCGGCGGCGACGTCGACACGGTCGTCGATCACGAGCGCGGTCCCCGTCCCCGCCAGGGCGTCGCGCAGCGCCGTGGCCGTCCGGACCAGCGCGCGGGTGGTCCACGGGCGCTTCTCCCGGAACTGCACGACGTCCGCCCCGCCGGCCGCGGCCAGGCACGCCAGCTCCACGTGCGAGAAGCGCGCCTGCAGGGTCTCGTCGGTGATCACGTGGAGCCGGCCAGGCCCCGGGCTCACCGGGCGGTCGCCCCGGCCCCCGCCAGCCGCTCGAGCCACGCGGCCGCGGCGCCCGGCCGGCGCAGGTAGAAGAACGGGTCGGTGGGGCCGATCCCGCCGCCGATCGGCAGGCCGTGGCGGATCGCCTCGGTGAGGTAGCGCTTCGCCACCGCGATCGCGTCCTCGAGCGGGCGGCCGTGGGCCAGGAGCGTCGCGATCGCCGCCGAGTACGTGCACCCGGTCCCGTGGGTGTGGCGAGCGTCGAGATGCTCCCCCGGGAACCGGCGCACGCCGGCCGGCGTCACCAGCACGTCGGTGGCCGGGGACACCTCGAGGTGTCCGCCCTTGACGAGCACCGCCGCCGCCCCGGCGTCGACCAGACGGCGCCCGGCCGCCTCCGCGTCGGCCGGCGTCCGGACCGGCAGTCCGGTGAGCGCCGCCGCCTCGTGGACGTTGGGGGTCACCAGGGTCGCCCGCGGCAGCAGCAGGCGCCGGAGCGCGTCGACCGCGGCCGGCTCGAGGAGCGGGAACCCCGACTTCGACACCATCACGGGATCCAGCACGTACGGAGGCGCCGGGCGCGCGGCCAGCGCCTCCGCCACGGTCTCGATGACGCGACTCGACGCCAGCATCCCGGACTTCACGGCGGCCACCGGGAGGTCGTCGAAGACCGCGGCGATCTGGTCGCGGATCAGGGCCGGCTCCAGCTCCAGCGCCCGGGTCACACCACGGGTGTTCTGGGCGGTGATCGCGGTGATCGCCGTCGCGCCATAGCCGCCGGTCGCCGAGATCGCCTTGAGGTCGGCCTGGATGCCGGCGCCGGCCGAGGAATCGGACCCTGCAATGGTGAGGATGACCGGAATCATCGCGGCTCCCTACGCCGGCATTACCCGGGTCAGGTTCGACGGGTATGATCTCAGGCTCGGCCGCGCGGGCCGAACCACCCCGGTTCGGACGCCTTCGATGATAGCGCACGAGGCGCCGTTTGCAACCGCGGCGCGTCTCGGGCAGGCTGGCCCCGCGCGCGGACAAGCGGGCGAGCGCGCGAACGGAGGACGGGGTGCCGATACTCGCCGCGGTCGGACGGCGGGCGGTGCTGCGGCAGGCCGGCCTCGCCGCCCTGGCTGCGCTGGTGCGGCCACCCGGCGGCCCCGCGGCCGCGCCCGCCGTCGTCCGCCGGCGCCGGCCGGGGGCGCCGCTCGGTGTGCAGGCCGGCGAGGTCGGGCCGGGCGGCGCGGTCGTCTGGAGCGCCGCGGACCGCCCGGCCCGGCTGGAGGTGGAGTACGCGACCACGGAGCGCTTCGCGGACCGGCGCCGGATCATCGGCTCCACCGCGCGGCCCGAGACCGGCCTGACCGCGCGGGCGGTCCTCGCCGATCTCCCGCCCGGGCAGCAGATCCTCTACCGCGCACGGTTCGTCGACCCGAAGGATCCCCGGACCGCGAGCGAGCCGGTCGAGGGGCGGTTCCGGACGCCCCCGCGCACGGCGGAGGACGTGAGCTTCGTGTGGTCGGCGGACACGGCCGGCCAGGGCTGGGGCATCAACCTCGACTGGGACGGCATGCGGCTGTACGCGGTCATGGCGGGCGTCGAGCCCGACTTCTTCGTCCACTGCGGGGACCTCGTGTACGCCGACGACCCCCTCGTCGCCGAGGTGCCGCTCCCGGGCGGCGGGGTGTGGCGGAACGTGGTGACGGAGGCCAAGGCGAAGGTGGCGGAGACGCTCGAGGAGTTCCGGGGCAACCACCGCTACAACCTCCT
Source organism: Candidatus Methylomirabilota bacterium (assembly GCA_035652475.1). Lineage (GTDB taxonomy): Bacteria > Methylomirabilota > Methylomirabilia > Rokubacteriales > DASRDR01 > DASRDR01. Next base: position 3,012 of record DASRDR010000082.1, read on the forward strand.
CGACCGCCACGTCCGCGCGCTCAACGCGCGCGTGCCGCTCTACGTCCAGTGGGACGACCACGACGTCCGGGACAACTGGTACCCGGGCCGCGTGCTGACCGACGATCCGCGCTACCGGGAGCGGCGGGTCGACGTCCTGGCCGCGCGCGCCCGGCGGGCGATCGCCGAGTTCACGCCGCTCGGGGGCGGCCCGCGCTACCGGGTCGTCCACCGCGGCCCCCTCCTGGACGTGTTCCTGCTGGATCTCCGGAGCCATCGCGGGCCGAATGGCGACAACCGCGCCCCCGCCCTGACCCGCGCCGCCCGGATCCTCGGGGCCGCGCAGCTGGCGTGGCTCGAGCAGGCCCTCCGGCGCTCGCGGGCCACCTGGAAGGTGGTCGTGGCCGGCCAGCCGATCGGCCTGGTCGTCTGGGACGACTTCCGTCGCCGCCGGGGCATCGACGGCATCGCCCAGGGGGATGGACCGCCGCTCGGCCGGGAGCTCGAGATCGCCCGGCTCCTCGCCACGATCCGGCGGGAGGCGATCCGCAACGTCGTCTGGATCACCGCGGACGTCCACTACTGCGCCACTCACGAGTACCATCCGGAGCGGGCCCGCTTCACCGACTTCGAGCCGTTCCACGAGTTCGTCTCGGGCCCGATCCACGCCGGGAGCTTCGGGCCGAACGCCCTCGACGACACGTTCGGGCCGCGCGTCGTCTTCGCCCGGCCGGCGACGCGCCCGAACGCGCCGCCGAGCGAGGGCCAGCTCTACTTCGGCCACGTCCGGATCGACGGCCGCACGGGCGTGCTCGCGGTGACCCACCGCGACGTCACGGGCGCCGCGCTGCACGTGACCGAGCTGGCGCCCGCCCGCTGAGGGCTCGTGACGGCAGGCGCGCCGCGGTCTCCCGTGAGCGGCCGCGCGAGCGGTCGTCGCCCCGGCTCGGCTCGGTGGCGACCGGTCTCGGACCCCCGGGCTGCCTGCCCGCTGGGCACCGGACCCACGGGTTTGCGCGATGCGGGTTTACACCGTTATCCACCGAGTTATCCAACGCTTCGCCCCAGGTCGCCTGGACATCCTGGCGAGCATGGCCACGTTGACGCACCGAAACGTCGCGACGCGTCCCATTGGCCGCCACGATTCGGGACATCGCCCGAGCCCCGACGGGGCCTCCCCGCGGAACCGCCCGGCGGGGATGGCGGCCCTGGGCCTTCGCCCCCGGCAGACGCCGCATTTCAGGCGCGAGCGCCCCGATCCGGACGCTCGAGGGTGACCTCGACCTGTTCGGCGACGGGAGCGTCACCATCATGGATCAACCACGACCTCCCGCAGAGCCGGAGCCAGAGGCACGCGCCCGAGTTCTCCGACCGAGGCGGCCGACCGGCGCGCGAGCTGACCACGGCGGACGGCCGCCCGCGCTACGGCGCGGGGCCCGGGCCCGGCACGAGGACGACGGGAAACCCGTCAGGGTCGGCCAGCGTCACGCCGTGGGTCCGCCAGTAGGGGTTCGCCGGGTCGACCGGCGCCGCGCCCGTCCGCCGCCGGGCCTCGTCCACCGCTTCGGGGCTGCCCAGATAGAGAACGAGCAGGCTCTCGGGATGGGGGGCTGGCGGCCCGTGCCGGCCGCCCGTCGTGAACTCGAGGTGCGTGCTCGTGCCCGGAACGGCGAGGAAGACGCCGTCGTAGCCGTCGTGGTCCGCGAACCGGCCGATCTCGGGAAGCCCCAGGCCGTCCCGGTAGAAGCGCACGATCTCCGTCAGCCGGGCGGTGTGCCGCGCGACCCGCAGCTGCATGGCTCCTCCTTGGTCGACGCCGCGTGCCCCGCGCCGCCCGGACGAGCGGCACGGCCGGGCGCAGGGCTCTAGCCGGGCGGCGCGGCGCTGGCCGGGCCTCGCCCGGCCAGCACGAAGTCGAAGGTCGCCTGCTTGCCGCCCGCCCCGTCGCGGACGGTCATGACCAGCGCGGGCCGGAAGATCCCGTCCCGCCGGTTGCCGGGCTCATCGGGGAAGTAGAGCTGGGTCGTCAGCACGGGGTAGCCGGTCGCCTCCACGCGGACGTGGATGTGCCGGGTCCGGCCGGGATAGAGCCCGGGCACGACCGTCTCGAGCCGGTACCGACCGTCGGCGCCCGTGAGCTGATGGCCCCGCAGGCGGAACCCCGCGTTGTCGTACCCGCCCTCGGCGTCGGCTTGCCAGAAGTCCAGTCGCGCCCCGGCGATCGGCGCGCAATCGTTCCCCCGGACGGTCCCGGTGACGGTCAACCGCACGCCGCCCACCCCGGGCTCCAGGAGCGAGCTCCGACGGGGCGCGCCAGCCTTGAAGTACGGGCCCTCCGTCTGGGACGGCGTCGGGGCGCACGCCGGCGTGGCGGCCGAAGCCCACCGGCGCTCGCCGCGGAGGAGCGCGAGGGCGGCCAGCCCGCTCAGGACCTCCCGACGGCTGCTCCCCACCGGGGTCACCCCTCCAGGGTACGATACGGGACATGGCGGAGGACGATCGGAGCGAGATCCTCCGGGCGAGCCTCGACGCCGAGCGGACGGCGGCCTACCTCTACGGGACGCTGGCGGCCACCGAGACCGGGCGCCGCGCCGAGCTGTTCGCCGCGCTGCGCGCCGACTCCGAGCAGCAGGCGGCGCGCTGGGTCCACGAGATCGAGCGGACCGGGGCGGAGGCCCCGCCGTGGCAACCGGGGCCGCGGGTCCGGCTCTGCGCCTGGCTCGTGCGCCGGCTCGGGCCGCGCCGCATGCTGCCGGTGCTCGCGAGCCTCAAGGTCCGCGGGCTGGCAGTGTACCGCGCGAGCGTGCCGGGCGACGGCGCGGCCGAGGGCGCGGCCGCCGCGGCCGGCGATCCCGGCGGCGGCGTCGCCGAGGAGAGCTGGCACCGGGCGACGCGAGGCGGCGGCGCGCTCCGGGCGGCCGTCTTCGGCGTCAACGACGGCCTGGTCTCGAACGCGAGCCTGATCTTCGGCATCGCGGGCGCCGATCCCGACCCGCGGATGATCGCCCTGGCCGGGATCGCCGGCCTCCTGGCCGGCGGCTTCTCGATGGCCGCCGGCGAGTACATCTCGGTGCGCACCCAGCGCGAGCTGCTGGAGCATCAGATCGCCCTCGAGCGCGAGGAGATGCAGCTCATGCCCGAGGAGGAGGTCGAGGAGCTCGCCCTCATCTACCGGGCCAAGGGGCTCGATCCCCCGCAGGCGGAGGCGCTCGCCCGCCGGATCGTCTCCGATCCCGAGCACGGTCTCGACACCCTCGCGCGCGAGGAGCTCGGCCTCGATCCCCACGGCCTGGCCTCCCCGGTGGCGGCCGCCGTGGCGTCGTTCCTGTCGTTCGCGGTCGGCGCGCTCGTGCCGCTGCTGCCGTACCTGCTCGCGTCCGGCTCGACTGCGCTGGGCGCGACGATCGTCATCACCGCGGCCGGGCTCCTCGGGGTCGGGGCTCTCATGAGCCTCTTCACCGGGCGGAACCCCTGGTGGAGCGCCGTCCGCATGGCCCTCCTCGGCTCGGCGGCGGCCGCGGCGACCTTCCTGATCGGGCGGCTCCTCGGCGTCGCCGTCAGCTGACGCCGGGGGCGGCGGCGGCGCGGGCCGGACTGCCCGGCCCCGAGCCGCGTGCGGCAGCTCCGGCCGGGCGGTGCCCGCTACGCGAGGACCTCCGGGCCGACGGTCATCACCGGGCACGGCGCCCCGTGCAGCACCCGGCGGGCGACGCTGCCGAGCGCCAGCTGCAGGAACCCGCTCCGCCCGTGGGTGCCCATGACGATCAGGTCGGCCCGGTGCGAGCGCGCCGCGTGCACGATCTGCTCCGCCTCGACGCCGTGGAGGAGGTGGACCGAGATGCGGTCGCCCGGGAGCCCGCAGGACTCGACGAAGGCGTCCGTCACCCGCAGGGCGTCCCGCCGGATCGTGGCGGCCGCCCGGGCCAGGAAGGCGGGGTCGACGTGCCGGTCGGGGACGACCTCGAGGAGCACGTGGAGCAGGTCGACGTGGGCGCCGGTGGCCTCGGCGAGCGCCCGGACCCACGCCCACGCGCGGCGGGCCGGCGGGGAGAAGTCGGTCGGGTAGACGATGCGCCGGATCGGCTCCTCCGGCGGCGGCGGCGTGGGCACGAGCCGCGCCGTGACCACAGGCCGGTGCGCCAGCCGGATCACCTGCTCGGCCACCGAGCCGAGGAGCAGGCGATCCAGCCCCGCCCGGCCGTGGGTCCCGAGCACCACCGCATCCGTCGCGCCCTCGTCCACCACTTTGAGGATCCGCACGGCCGCCGGGCCGTCCTCGATCCGGAGCCTCGTTCGCAGCCCCGGGATCGCACCGTCGAGCTGCTGCTGGCCGCGGGCCCGGGCGGCCTCGCGCTCCTCGTCCGCGAGCTGCTGATACCCCTCGACGTCGAACGCGACCTCGAGCGGGACGGGGACCGGCGCCACGACGTGGAGCAGCGTCAGCTCGGCGCCCGTGGCGCGCGCGAGCCGCTGCGCGAACATCCACGCCGGGAGCGAGGCGAGCGAGAAGTCCGAGGCGCACACGATCCGCCGGAAGCCGATCTGGGTCATTCGCCCCTCCTTCGGCGCGAGCGATACGGGGGACTCCGGGACGGCCTGACCCCCGTGAGCAAGCCGCCTGCCACCGACCGGGCGGCGGCGCCAGAGCCCCGGGAAGCGCGCCGGGTGGGGCACCCTCGCCACAGATGGCCCACGGATGCTGCCCCAGGCGTGGCCCGCCAGCGGCCCTCCCGACCGTGCGGCACCCGCGCCCAACTCCCGCCGGTACAGGCAATCCCCCTGCGTGCCGGGCCCGGTCCGGGAAGACGGCAGCGCCGTTGCACTCCGGACGGCTGACACCGATGGCCACCGCACCGAGAGACGGGAGGACCCAGATGAACGACGCCGGTCACTCCGCCGAATTCCTCGACACCCACGAGCCGGCGTCCACGGCGTCGCTGCTGGCCGTGGTCGCGTTGCTGGTCGGCACCGCGCTCGTCTTCGTCGCCGCGACGGCGCCGCTGCAGATGCTGATCGGGCCCCACCGGGGCGCGATCGCGGCGACGTTCCACGGGATGGCTGCCCTGTTCGACCTGGCGGTCGGGACGGTCGGGCTCTACCTCGCGTGGCGGCTCTGGACGGGCCGGATCCGCGCGTTCGCCGACCTCCAGCTCCTGGCGACGGCCGGGGCGACGATGTCCTTCCTGGCGATCGTGTTCGGCAACTGGCTGTACATCTACTATCGCGACAAGGAGGGGCCCCGCAGCTACTTCAAGGCGAACATGCCGGCGATCCACGGGATCTTCTTCGAGTTCAAGGAGTTCGCGGCGCTCTACACGCTGCCGCTCACGGTCATCGCGGCCTTCATCCTCTGGTACTACGGGGCGCGAGTGCTCGACCGGAAGTGGCTGCGCTACAGCGTGGCCCTGCTCCTGGCGCTCGCCTTCTTCTACCTGGTGGTCGCCTTCGGGCTGGGCGCCGCCGTGACCAAGCTGCGACCGGCCTGACCGCCGGCAGGAGGTCCTGACCATGAGCACGACGCTGCTCCACCGCGAGACGACCACCACGGGCGTGGAGATCCGGCCCCCGACCTCCGCCTCCCGCGCGCTGCGGAGCGGGGCCGCCGTGGCCGCGATGATCGCCGGGATGATCGGCATGCTGACGCTGTCGATCGTGAACTTCGCGACGGAGGCTTCCGAGGCGTTCAGCACCTGGGTCCACGGCGTCGGGAAGCTGTGGATGCCCGGCGCCGAGGGGATCGGCCCGTACTCGGGCAAGGAGACGCTGGCCCTGGTCGCCTGGCTCGCGAGCTGGGCGATCCTGCATCCCGCCCTCCGCGACCGCGACCCGAGCATCGCGCGCTGGCTGGTGATCTTCCTGATCGGGATCGGGATCGCGACCACCCTCCTCTGGCCGCCGGTGATCGAGCACCTGCTCGGGAACTGACCGGCCGGCCGGGGCGGCGCGGGCGCCCCCGCGGGGCAATGCCTCCCGGGGGCGTCCCGTCCCGGCCCGCTCCGGGCGACGGTAGACTGGGGACGTGATGGGGAATCGCCAGCCAGCAACGGCCGGCTTTCGGGCGCGGACCCCGCGGAGCGCGCGGTGCTCTTGATCCCCTGCCCCCGGTGCGGTGCGACCAACCGGATCCCCCCCGAGCGCGCCCACCTGCGCGCGCGGTGCGGCCGCTGCCGGGCGCCCCTCGACGCCGGGGCGACCGGCAAGCCCGTGGAGCTCACCGCCGCCTCGTTCGACGCCACCGTGCTGGACGCGGCGACCCCGGTCGTGGTCGATTGCTGGGCGCCCTGGTGCGGGCCTTGCCGGGCCCTCGCGCCGGTGCTGGACGCCGTGGCCCGGGAGTACGGCGGGCGCGCGATCGTGGCGAAGCTCAACGTCGACGATCATCCCGCGATCGCCGAGCGATACGCGGTCCGCGGAATCCCGACGCTGCTGTTCTTTGCCGGGGGCCACCTGCGCGATCGGCTGGTCGGCGTCCAGCCCGCCCCCGTGATCCGAGCGCGCCTGGACGCCCTGCTGGCGGCTGCGTGACGGGCGCGCGGCGAGCCGACGCGGCGCGGGCGGGTCCACCGACGGGCGCGCCGACGACAACCCTCGACCGACGCCGGACGACCAGGGGCCCGGCGATCGCCGGCCCGACCTGCCGGCAGGAGGACCGACCGTGACCCCGCTACCCCACCGGTTCGAGGTCAAGATCGCGGGCGGGCCGGACGGCCACGCCAGCGTCGCCATGCCGGGGGCGCCGACCCTCCAGAGCGCCCCGCCCGCCGAGTTCGGCGGCCCGGGCGACGCGTGGAGCCCCGAGCACTTCACGCTGGCCGCCGTCGCGACCTGCTTCCTGTTCACGCTCCGCGTGGTCGCGCCGGCCTCGCGCCTGCCCTTCACGCACGCCGCCGTGACCGCCGAGGGCACCGTCGACCGGCAGGACGGCACCATCCGGTTCACCGAGATCGTCCTGCGGGCACGCGTGGAGGTGCCGCCCGGCGTGGACCACGAGCGCGCGATCCGGGTCCTGGAGAAGAGCGAGCGGGCCTGCCTCGTCACCGCCTCGCTGGCCACGCCGGTCCGGCTGATCCCGGAAGTCGTCGTGGCCTGACCCCGCCGGCCCCGCTGCGCGGCCGAGCGCGCCTGTGCAGCAAGGCGGGCGACCGCGATCACACCGGATGGACGAGGACGGTGCCCCGGCGCGCACCCGCCGCGCGAACGCGCATGACGCGCCGCGATCGCGCCGGACGGCGAGGGCGGCGCCCGGGCGCGGAGCCCTCCGCCCGGGACCGGCGGGCCGCGGGGCCGACCCGGCGTCACGCGCCGCCGTTCAGCGCTGGCCGGAGCGGAAGATCAGCAGCGCCGCCACCGCGGCGACGAACACCCGCCGGAGCGCCCCCTCGGATCGGGCCGGCTCGGCCGCCGGCAGCGCCGGCCGGGCCGGAGCCGGCGAGGGGCCGGCCTCCCCCTCCGCGTGCCGCCGGTACGCGAGGGCGCCGATCGCGCGCTTCCGGCCCGGCACCTTCTCCCCCCTCGCCTTGCCGTAGGGGGAGGCGTGCTCGATCTCCGCGTTGAATTCCGCCCCCGCGACCAGGATCGCGCCCGAGAGGTAGAACCAGAGCAGGAGCACCATCACCCCGCCGATGGCGCCGTACGTGGCCGTGTGCTTCCCGAAGCTCGCCACGTACGCCTTGAACCCGAGCGACGCGACCAGCCAGAGGACCGTGGCCAGCACGGAGCCCGGCGTGATCCACACCCACGCCTGCTCCGCGTCGGGAGCGAAGTAGAACACGAGCGCGATCGCGGTTGCGATCAGCACGAGCACGAGCGGCCACTGGAGGATCTTCCACGTCCACGCGAACACGGCGCCGAGCCCGGTCACCCGCGCCACGTACTCCGCGGCGGTGGACCCGACCAGGACCAGGCTGAACGCGATCAGCGTGAACGCGGTGAGCGCGATGGTGAGCCCGATCGCCAGGAGCCGGACGCGCCACCACGGCCGGCCCTCCTCGATGTCGTAGGCGCGGTTCAGGGCGTCGATGAGCCCCATCATCGCCGCCGAGCTGCTCCAGATCGCGACGAGGAGGCCGAAGGTGAGGAGGCCGCCGTTCTGGCCCTGGGAGATCTTGACGATCTGGTCGCCGATGATCCCGATCACCTCCTGCGGGACGACGCCGGACATGGCCGCGGCCATCCGGTCCACGAAGTGCTCGAGCGGGAAGAAGCTCGCCAGCGCCAGCCCGACCAGGATCGTGGGGAACAGGGCGAAGAAGAAGTAGTAGGCGAGCTGCGCGGCGAGCGCGGGCCCGCCGTCGTGGACGAACTCCTCGGCCGTCCGCCTGGCGAGCGCCCACCAGGTGAGCGGACCCCGGGTGAACCCGAACGTGATCACGGCGACCTCCCCGGGCGGACGGTCTGGCCGGCCGGCGACACCCTGACCGCCCGTTGCGACTGGAACTCCCGCAGTGAGGGCGGGGCGCGGGCCCGCCGCTCGTCGGCGGTGCATCCCGTGTGCCCGACGTCCGGCGGCGCCGAGGATGGCGTCGCCCCCGTGGGCCCGGCGTCGTCCCCCGCGCGGCACGCATCGGGTAAGCTCGAAGCGCGCGGCCGGGCCGGGCCGCGGGGGGAGGGGGGGACGATGGCACGGCGCGTGGTCGTGCTGGTGACGGGCGCCGGAGGCGAGCTGGGGCACGGACTCGTCCACCGTCTCGCCGACGCGGGGACCGCGGTCCTGGGACTCGACCTCCGGCCCCTCGACCCCGAGGTCGCCGGCCGCTGCGCGGTGACGCTCGTGGGCGACATCCGGGACCGGCACCTCCTGGAGCGTCTGCGCAGCGAGTTCGAGATCCACACCGTCTTCCACCTGGCGGCCATCCTGTCGACGCGGGCGGAGTTCATCCCCGAGTCCGCCCACCAGGTCAACGTCGAGGGAACGCTGAACCTCCTCGGGCTCGCCATGGAGGAGGCGCGCTGGCAGGGGCGGCGGGTCCGGTTCATGTTCCCCAGCTCGATCGCGGTCTACGGGCTCCCGGACCTGGAGACGAAGCGGCGCGCCGGGCGCGTCGCGGAGCACGCCTGGACCTTGCCCGTCACGATGTACGGGTGCAACAAGCTCTACGCCGAGCACCTCGGCCGCTACTACGGCCGGCACTACCGGCAGCTCGCCGCGGACGAGCACCGGCGGAGCGTCGACTTCCGGGCGATCCGGTTCCCCGGCCTGATCTCCGCGTTCACCCTGCCGAGCGGCGGGACCAGCGACTACGCGCCGCAGATGATCCATGCCGCGGTCCAGGGCGAGCCGTACAGCTGCTTCGTTCGCGAGGACACGCGCATCCCGTTCATGGCGATGCCCGATGCGATCACGGCGCTGCTTGCCCTCACCGACGCGCCGGCCGACCGTCTCACGAGCCCGGTCTACAACGTCCGGGCGTTCAACCCGAGCGCGGGCGAGCTGGCCGAGCTCACGCGCCGCGCGATCCCGGGCGCGCGCATCGCCTTCGAGCCCGATCGCCACCGGCAGCGGATCCTGGATTCCTGGCCGGAGGACGTCGACGACGCCCTGGCCCGGCGCGACTGGGGCTTCCGCCCCCAGTACGACCTGGAGCGGGCGCTGCACGAGTACCTGCTGCCGAACGTGCGCCGGCGGTACGCGCCGCCGCCGGCGGGGCCCGCGGCGGCGCGGAGCTGAGGGGGCGCCGCCGCCCCGAGAGGACGCGACGCGATGTACGGAGACGTCAGGCGACGGTTCCAGGCCGAGCTCGAGGAGATCCGCGCCGCCGGGCTCTTCAAGGAGGAGCGGCAGCTCGAGAGCCCCCAGGGCCCCGAGGTCGTGGTCGGCGGGCGCCGGGTCCTGAACTTCTGCGCGAACAACTACCTGGGGCTCGCCGACGACCCGCGCCTGGTCCGGGCGGCCCAGGAGGCCCTGGGACGCTGGGGGCTCGGGCTCTCCAGCGTCCGGTTCATCTGCGGGACCCAGACGATCCACCGCGACCTCGAGTCGGCGATCGCCGCGTTTCTCCGCACCGAGGACGCCATCCTCTACTCCTCCTGCTTCGACGCCAACGGCGGCCTCTTCGAGACGCTCCTGGACGAGCCGGACGTGGTCGTGTCCGACGCCCTCAACCACGCCTCGATCATCGACGGCATCCGGCTCTCGAAGGCCCAGCGCCTCCGCTACGCCCACGCCGACATGGCGGAGCTCGAGCGGCTCCTGGCCGGGGCCCAGGCGGCCCGCACGCGGCTGATCGCGACCGACGGCGTGTTCTCGATGGACGGCGACGTGGCGCCGCTCCGGGAGATCTGCGCGCTCGCCGAGCGCTACGACGCCCTCGTCATGGTGGACGACTCGCACGCCACCGGCTTCTTCGGTCCCACCGGCCGCGGGACCGCCGAGCACCTGGGAGTCGAGGGACGGGTCGACGTGATCACCTCCACGCTCGGCAAGGCGCTCGGCGGGGCGAGCGGCGGCTTCACGACCGGCCGCCGGGAGATCGTGGCCGTGCTCCGCCAGCGCTCCCGCCCCTACCTGTTCTCGAACACGCTCCCGCCGGCCCTGGTCGGCGCCGCCCGCGCCTGCCTGGCCCTGCTGGAGGACGCCGCCGACCGGCGCGCCCAGCTCGTCCGCAACACGCGCTGGTTCCGGGAGGCGATGACGGCGGCCGGGTTCCAGATCCGCCCCGGCGAGCACCCGATCGTGCCGGTGATGATCGGGGACGCGCACGCGGCCCAGGCGATGGCCGCCGCCCTGCTGGAGGAGGGAATCTACGTGGTCGGGTTCTCCTACCCGGTGGTCCCGCGCGGGCAGGCGCGGATCCGCGTGCAGATCTCGGCCGCCCACACGCAGGCCCACCTCGAGCGGGCGGTCGCCGCCTTCGTCAAGGTCGCGGCTCCGGCCACCCGGCCTCTCCGATGAGCGGCACGAACGCGACGGCGCCCAGCGACTCCCGGTCGTACGCGTCCGCGCTCCGGCGGGTGACCCGGACGAGCTCCTGGGAGCGCGGCGTCGCGCCCACCGGGATCACGAGGTGTCCGCCGACCCGGAGCTGCGGGAGCAGCGGCGCCGGCACCTCCGGCCCGCCCGCGGTCACGACGATGCCCTCGTACGGCGCGTGCTCGGGGCAGCCGCGGGTGCCGTCGCCGTGGATGACGTGCACGTTGCGGTACGCGAGGGCGGCCAGCCGCTGGCGCGCAGCCTCGGCCAGCGCGGCGATCCGCTCGATCGTGTAGACCTCGGCGACGATCTCCGCGAGCACCGCCGCGCCGTACCCGGACCCCGTCCCCACCTCGAGCACGCGGTCCGTCGGGTGGGGATCGATCGCGGCGGCCATCAGAGCGACGACGTACGGCTGGGAGATCGTCTGCCCTTCGCCGAGCGGCAGGGCCGAGTCCTCGTAGGCGTAGGGGACCTCGGCCTCCGGGACGAAGCGCTCCCGCGGCACCACCCGCATCGCCTGGAGCACGGCCGGGTGACGGATGCCGCGCGCCTCCAGCTGGGACTCGACCATCCGGTGCCGCGCGGCACGGAACTCGCTCACGGGCTCCTCGGTCCGGCCCGGCGAGCCCGGGGCGGCCTCGGCGCCCCCCCGGCCGGCACCGCGCGGTCGCGGGCCCGGACCCGGGTCGCGCCCCCGCCCGCTTGCGCAGGCAGCCCGTCCCGGGCTATCCAGGAGCCGTCCGGCCCCGCCGCGCTGCGGGCCCGACCCCGCATGAGCCACGCCCACGCTCGGCTCCTGGCCGACCTGCTCCGTCCCGGGGCGTATCCCCCGCCCGCCCCGTCGCAAGTCGAGCTGGTCACGACCCACATCTCCTGGGTGTTCCTGACCGACCGGGAGGCCTGGAAGCTCAAGCGCCCGGTCCGCCTCGCCTTCCTCGATTACACCACGCCCGAGCGCCGGCGCCACTTCTGCGAGGAGGAGGTTCGGCTGAACCGGCGGCTCGCGCCGGACGTCTACCGGGGCGTGGCGCCCGTCCGGCTCGGCCCGAGCGGTCACACCTTCCGGGACGAGGGGCAGGTCGTCGACCACGCGGTCCGGATGCGCCGGCTCGCGCCGGAGACCAGCGCCGAGGCGCGCCTGGCCGCCGGCACGCTGGGCCACGACGACCTGGGCGCGGTGGCCACCCGCCTGGCCGGCCTCTACGCGACGGCCGTCGCGGCCCCGGCCTACGGCGCGCTCGAGGTCGTCCGGCGGAACGCGGCGGAGAACTTCGAGGAGACCCGCCCGGCGCGCGGCCACCTGGTCCCCGCGGCGACGTTCGACGCGGTGGAGGCGTGGCAACTCGGCTTCCTCGCCGCGCACCCGGCGCGGTTCACGGCCCGCGTCGCCCAGGGGCGCATCCGCGAGGGGCACGGCGACCTCCGCCTCGAGCACGTCCACTTCGAAGGCGGCCCGCCGAGCATCATCGACTGCATCGAGTTCAGCGAGCGCTTCCGGATGGGCGACGCCGCCGCCGACGCCGGCTTCCTCGCGATGGAGCTGGACGCGCGAGAGCGGCCGGACCTCGCGGCGAGCTTCCTCGCCCGCTTCGCGCGGGAGTCGAACGACTACGACCTCTACGGCGTCATCGACTTCTACCTCTCGTATCGCGCCTGGGTCCGGGCGAAGGTCGCCGCCCTCCTGGCCGGCGATCCGTCGACGCCGCCGGACAAGGCGGCGCGCAAGGTCGCCGAGGCGCGCCGGCTCTTCGCGCTGGCCGAGCGCTACGGCCGCCCCCCGCCCGGACCGACCGCGCGACTCCTGCTCGCCGTCGGTGGCCTCATCGGCACCGGGAAGACCGCGCTGGCCGAGGGCCTGGGACAGGCGCTCGGGCTCCCGGTGGTCGAGGCCGATCGGACCCGGAAGTGGCTGGCCGGCGTCGCCCCGACGGATCGCGCGCCCGCCCGCGCGTACGAGCCGGCGTTCTCGGCGCGCACGTTCGAGGAGCTGTTCCGGCGCGCCGCGGTCGTCCTCGAATCGGGGCGCGGCGTCATCCTGGACGCGACGTTCCGCGGGCGCGACCTGCGCCGGCGGGCCCGCGACCTGGCGCATCGCCACGGCTGCCGGTTCCTGTTCATCGAGACGACGCTCGACGAGGCCCGGCTCCGGGAGCGCCTCCGCCGGCGCGCGCTCGCCCCGGCGGTCTCGGACGCGACCGAGGCCCTGCTGCCGCGGATGCGGGCCGAGTTCGAGCCGGTCCTCGAGCTCTCGCCGGCCGAGCACCTGGTGGTACGCACGAGCGAGCCGGTCGCGGACCTGGTGGCGGCCGTGCGGCGGGTCCTGGGGGTCTAGCCAGGGGCGACCCCGCCACGGCGTCGCGCCGGAGAACCCGTTGCCGGGCCGCATCGGCCCCGCCATGACCCCGGTGGTCAGCGGCCCCCCCGATCGGCCCTGGCCGCGCCGATCGCGCCCCCCCCCGCCCGGGTCGGGACGCCGGCATGGCGCGCGGCCCGTTCCCGATCACGTCCAAGTGGTCGGCCACGCCGGGTCCGACCGAGGCGGGTCCCCCGGCCTCGCTCATCTGGGGCAGGCCCGCCCCAGGCGTGGGGCGTCGCCGTTGCCCCCGGCGTCGTGACGAAACGCCTAACCCCGCACCGACACACGCTTCCCGGATGGCATCGCCGTTGCTGTGTCTCCGCGAGACGCCCGCGAGCGAAACCGGGAGGTGCCCAGCGGTGCTGCCAGGCGTGAAGAAGATCCTGCACGCGACGGATTTCTCGAGCTGCGCGGAGGAGGGGCTCGCCCAGGCGCTCCGCCTGGCGCGCGGGCTCGGCGCGGAGCTCGTGCTGCTCCACGTGGCGGTCGAGGCCCCGCTCTACGGGGAGGGGCCGGGGAACGCCGCCCAGGCGCGAGAGGTGTTCGAGTCCCAGCGGGAGTGGGCGCGCCGGACGCTCGAGGAGCGGGCGGCGGCGTGCCGGGGCGCGGGGGTGCCGACCCTGGCGGTGGTGGTCTCGGGCGTGCCGCACGAGATGATCGTCGCCACGGCCGAGTCGCAGGGGGTGGACCTGATCGTGCTCGGCACCCACGGCCGCGGCGGGTTCTCCCGCTGGTTCATGGGCAGCGTGGCGGACCGGGTGATCCGGTCGGCGCCCTGCCCGGTGCTGACGGTCCGCGAGGGAACCACGGGAAAGGATCGCTGATGCTGGCGAGCGAGATCATGCGACCGGACCCGATCACGGTGAGCCCGGACACGACCCTGCCCGACGCGATCCGGCTGATGGACCGCCACCGGATCCGTCATCTCCCCGTCGTCGAGCACGGCGAACTGGTCGGAATCGTCTCCGACCGGGACCTGAAGCACGCGATGGCCTCGCGCGCGACCAGCCTCGAGATCCACGAGCTCCGGTACCTCCTCGACCGCGTGCAGATGCGCGACATCATGTCGGGGGGCGTGGTCACGATCCGCCCGAGCATGCCGGTGGAGGAGGCCGCGCGCCTGATGGCGCAGGAGAAGATCGGCGCCCTCCCGGTCACCGTGGATGGGGCCCTGGTGGGGATCGTGACCGAGACCGACGTCCTGACCCTGTTCGTCGAGGCGATGGGCGTGGGCGAACCCTCGAGCCGGCTCGACGTCTGCCTCGGCGACCGTCCGGCCGCGCTGGCCGAGGTCGCGCGGCTCCTGGCGGACTCCGGGGTGACCATCTCCAGCATCATGACGCTCCGGCGCGGGGGAAGCCGCCAGGCGGTGGTCCGGGTGGCGACCATCGACCCGCGGCCGGCGATCCGCGCCCTCGCCCGCGGCGGCTACGCGGTGCGGGAGGGGGAACGGCCCCCGATCGGGAAGTCCTGAGCGGCGGGCCGCCAGGGCCCGGCCCGTCCGCCGCGCTCGAGCGCGCGATCGTGGGTCGCGAGGAGGGTGGTACTCGCCGAGGGGCGCCGACGGCTCGACGCGCCGGAGCGCGGCTTGCTCCCGCCCTGGGCTCGGCCGGCCGTTCCCGGGCAGCGTGGCCGAGCGCACGGACGCGTCCGCCCCGGGTCGAACGACCGCCCGGCGGAGCGCCCGGGGCCGGCGCTGCGCTCAGGCGGGCGGGAACTCCTCGTACGAGGCGAAGCGGCGCACCAGCGCGAGGTACTCGTCCCGGGAGAGCTTCGGCCCGGCCTCGGCCTTCACCCGCCGGGCCTCGCGCGCCCCGTCCCACAGCAGATCGACGACGGTCATCGCCATCGCCTTGGCCGGGTTGACCGCGGCGAGGTCGTGATCTACGACGACGTAGTCCGCGCCGTGGATCGTCCCCCGGACGCCGCCGGCCCGGGGATGCGCTTCGGGCATGACGAACCCGAGATCCCCGACGTCGGTCGAGCCCGTCGAGTGCCGCGGCCGTCCCATGTTGGCCTCGCCGACGACGGCGGCGCAGTTCGCGCGGCTGAGGGCGACCAGGTTCGGATCCATCTGCTGCGGGAGGTAGCCGGGCAGCGTGGTGATCTGGACGCGGGCGCCCAGCGCCTGTGCCCCGGCCCGCAGGCTCCGGTCGACCTTCCGGGCGGCGTCGGCGATCGCCTCGACCGTCTTCCCCCGCACGAACGTCTCCAGCCGCACGTCGGCGGGCACGGCGCTCACCGCCTCGCCGCCCCGGGTGATGATGGGGTGGACGCGGATCGTGTCGTCGTCGCGGAACGTCTCGCGGTTGGCGTCGATGGCGTGCAGGGCGACCTGCGCGGCCTTGAGCGCGTTGATCCCGAGATGCGGGGCGCTCCCGGCGTGCGCGCCCCGCCCGAGGAACCGCATGAACTTCACGACGCAGCCGTTGTGGGTGTCCCCGACGCTGGCCAGGCCGTCCTCGGGTCGGGCGTTCGTGTGGGTGATCAGCGCCATGTCGACGTCGTCGAACTCGCCGAGCCGGATCAGCTCAGCCTTGCCGACCAGGAACTCGATCCGCCCCTCGGCCCGGAGGCCGAGGCGCCACTCCACCTCGATGTACTCCTCGGCCGGGACCGCGAACAGGACGACGTCGCCGTCGAGCTCGTCCATCACGGCCTGCAGGCCCATGCCGGCGCCGATCATCGAGGCGACCTGCGCGTTGTGGCCGCAGGCGTGCGCGGCATGCGTCACCGGGTCCGCGAGCGGATGCTCGGCGACGATCAGCGAGTCCAGCTCGCCGAGCACGGCGACCGTCGGGCCGCGCGACCGCCCTGAGAGGCGCGCCTTGACCCCCGTCAGGGCCAGGCCCTCCCGGTACTCGAGGCCCATGCGCGCGAACTGGGCCGCGACGTGCTCCGCGGTGCGGACCTCGCGGTACCCCGACTCGGGGTGCCGCATGATGTGCTCGCTGATCGCGACGATCTCGGCGCGGCGACGATCGATCTCGGCGCAGGCGCGCGCCTTCAGCGTCTCCAGGCTCGGCATCGGTACCCTCCGGCGCGCGGCGGGTGGCCTCCCCGCCGGTGCGTCGCGACCGTACACCAGGGCGACGGTGACGACAACGGGGCGACAATCGGCGGGCAACCCCGAGTCAAGAGCCACGAGGCGGGGTGGCGGGACGGACGCGGGGCCCCGCCGCCCCGGTGGGGCGTGACGACCACGCCGGCGGCCCCGGACCGGTCCCGGCCGGCAACCCGACGCCGGGCCACCCGCCCGGACACCGCGGGCGCGCCGACAGCCCCGCGCCGCTGATGCCGGCCGGGAGGCGCTCCCGGCGGCGCGGCCCGCGCGCGACCCACGGCGCCGGAGCGATCGGCCAGCCGGAGCGGCCGGCCGACGGTGCGCAGGCGGCCGCGGCCCCACGGACCGGGGAGCGGCCCCGCCGGCATCGCCGTTGCACCGCCGGAAGCCGGAGGGAACCATGCCCGACCGCATCGTGGTACCGCTCGACGGCTCCGCCGTGGCCGAGCAGGTCCTGCCGGTGGCAGCGCGCCTGGCGCTCCGCCTCGGGGCCGAGCTCACGCTGGTCCGCGTCCTCGAACCGATCTCGGCCGTCGAGGTGGTCGCCACCGCGGGAGTCGTCGACCCGGACGAGATCGCGCTGCGCGCGCTGGAGGCCGAGCAGTACCTGGCCGACGTGCGGGCGCGGCTGGCCCACGACGGCCATCGCGTGCGCACGCTGCTCCGGAAGGGCGCGCCCGCCGAGGAGATCGCGGCGGCGGTCCGCGAGGTCGGCGCCGATCTCGTCGCCATGTGCACGCACGGCCGGGGCGGGCTCCGGCGCGCGGTCCTCGGCTCCGTGGCGGAATCGGTGCTGCGGACGGCGGGCGTGCCGGTCCTCCTGACGCGGGCGGCGCGGCCGCCCGCGCCCGCCGAGCGCGGCGCCGCGCCGTGACCGCGAGCGCCGGGCCGGGGCGCCGGCGCGCCCACGCACCCGGGCGGGTCGCGCCCGCCGACGGCGCGGCGCCGGAAACGGCACGAACCCGAGAGGGAGCAGGGAACATCATGGAAGTCAGGGAGCTCATGCAGCAGCCGGTGCTCACGATCGATCCGGACGCCTCCGCCTACGAGGCGGTCACCCGCATGTGCGCCGGCCGCGTGCGCCATCTCCCGGTCCTGGGCGGGAGCGGCGACGTCGTGGGCGTGGTGACCGATCGCGACCTCCAGCACCATCTCTTCGCACCCGGGGTCTTCGATCGCATCGGGACGATGGCGCTCGAGAGACTCCTCCGCGAGGTGCGGGTCGCCACGCTGATGTCGGCGCCGGCCATCGTCGTCCCGGCGACCGCGGATCTCACCCAGGCCGCCGCCCTGATGCGGCGACGACGGGTCGGGGCCCTCCCGGTGGTGGAGAACGGCCGCGTGATCGGCATCCTGACCGAGACCGACCTGCTCCGGCACATCTCCGCCGTCCAGCTGCAGCAGATCCCCGGGCCCGACATCGTCGTGGCCTACCCGTGACCGCCTCGGCCGCCGAGCGCGTGGGGCTCGTCCGCGACTGGATGACCCGCGACCCCGTGACCGTCGAGCCCGAGCGGCCGATCGGACAGGTCGCCGGCCTGATGCACACGCACGGCGTTCGGCACGTCGTCGTGGTGGACCGCGAGCGCGTGGTCGGGATCGTCTCCGACCGCGACGTGCGCGAGCCCGTGGGGGTCGAGCCACGCTGGCCGCGCGACGCGCCGGTCGCCGGGGTGATGAGCGAGAGCCCGGTGACCGTCGCGGCGGACGCCTCGCTCGTCGAGGCGGCGCGCGCGCTGCTCGAGCGGCGGATCGGGGCGCTCCCGGTCCTGGACGAGGATCGGGTCGTCGGGATCCTGACCCGCTCCGACGCGCTGGAGGCGCTGCTCGCCTGGGTCGAGCGAGCGCGGGTGTAGACTCGCGCCACACGCATCCAGGGAGGGCGACATGGACAGGGAGCGATTCCCCGTGCTCGTGGCCTCGGACGGGAGCCCGGGGGCGCGGGCGGCCGTCGAGGCCGCGATCCGGTTCTGCTGGCCCACGGAGAGCACGGGCCACGGCCTGATCGCCCGGCAGCAGCCGGCCGGGGCCGAGTGGCCGCCGACCATCTGGGATGCGCTCGCGCGGGTCGAGGACGCCGAGGCGCGCCGGACCACGCGACGGTTGCGGACGCGATGGCCCGGGGCCGAGACCACGGTGGTCGCCGCGCCGGCAGCCGACGCCATCGTCGACCAGGCGCGCCGGCTCCGGGCCCGCGCCATCGTCCTCGGCTCCCGGGGACTCGGGGCGATCGGGCGGCTGCTGCTCGGAAGCGTCGGCCGCGGGGTGCTGCGGCGCGCCCCCTGCCCCGTCCTCGTCGTGCGCGGCGCCGCGCGCCCGACCGTGCGGCGGCTCGTGATCGGGATCGACGGGTCGCCCGCAGCCCGCCGGGCCGTCGAGCTCGTGGCGGGGCTGCCGCCCCCCCGCGGCGGCTCGGTCCGGCTCGTCGCCGTCGTCGAGCCGGTTCGCCTGCCCGCGACCGGGCTCCTCCCGGGCTCGATCCGCGCGACGATCGCCGGCGAGGCCGCGACCCTGGCGCGCCAGCGCACGGCGAGCGCGCGCCGGCACCTGGACGCCGCCCGTGCCGCCCTCGAGAAGAGCGGCTGGCGGACCAGGGCCGAGGTGCGCACCGGCCGCCCGCTCGACGAGCTCCTGGCCGCGGCGCGGAGGGCGGACGTCCTGGTCGTGGGCGCCCGCGCCGTCGAGGGCGTCGAGCGGCTCCTGCTCGGCAGCGTCGCCGACGGCGCGGTCGCCCGCGCGCCGGTGCCCGTGCTGGTGGTGCCGTGACCGCGGCCGGGCCGCGGCCACCCGGCTTCCCGCGCTGGTCAGAGCCCGAGCCCGCGCAGGACCCGCTCGATGGCGCCGAACCCGTCGCGGACGACCCGCGGCGCCTGCCCGAGCCTCGGGCCCTCCCGGGCGCGCGGCACCAGGCGAACCCGGACGTAAGAGGTCCGGCCGGCCGCGACGTCGACCAGCCGCGTCTCCGGGGCGAAGCGCGGGTGCGTGACGCGCAGGCGATAGCTGCCGGCCGCGAGGCTCTGGCGCGCCGTCCCCGCCGCCGGCGCGAGCGTGGCGACCAGGGCATCCCCGGGCGCCAGGATCTCGATCGACGCATCCGGCAGCGGCCGCTGGCTCCGGGCGTCCTCGACGACCGCGACCACCTCGCCGCGCGCCGGGCGCGCCAGGTACTGGATGCCCGAGTAGACCCCGCCCGCGACCGAGATCAGCCCGGCCGTGATCCCGACGACCGTCTGGACGCCCGAGACCGTGACTCTCGCCATCGCCCCCGGAATCCCCCGGCTCGACCCGGGAGCATCCGGCCGCAGCAAACCGCGCGCCAGCGCGGCCCGGCCGCGGCGGCCGCGACGAACTCCGCGTCCGTCCGGGGTTCTCCCCTGCTGCACGGGCTCCCGGCCGCGGGACGGCGGACGCGGAGCGCCACCTCCGACCCGCGCTGGCGCCGTGGATTGTCACCGCGGTCGACGGGGCGGTCCGCCCCGGGCGCGGAGCGAACGGCCCCGCCAGCCGGTGCCCGTCAGTCGCCACGATGCAAAGCTCCTGGCCCGCTCCCCGCCCGGACCCCCGAGCCTCGCACGGTCCGCGGTGACCCCCGCGGCCGTCCGGTGGCCGGTTGACCGCCTCGCAGGTGTCGTCGATGCTGAGGGGCAGCCCAGGACCCGGAGAGCGCCCGGGGCGGTCGGCCCGGGCGGCCCGCGACCGCCCGGGGTGCGAGGGCGGGGCAGGAGCGCGGGGTCGAGCACCTCGGCCCGCCCGCGCGGACCGGAAGGAGTGTGGAGGATGAGCCGCGAGTTCCGATTCCTGTTCACGCCGTTCCGCCTGGGCGGGCTCACGCTGAAGAACCGCATCTACTCGACGGGACACGCCGAGGCGATGGCGGAGGACGGCAAGGCCGGCCCGCGGCTCCGCGCGTATCACGAGGCGAAGGCGCGCGGCGGCTGCGCGCTCACGATCATCGGCGGCTCCACCAGCGTGCATCCCTCCTCACCCGCCAGCGCGTGGAACATGGTCGCCAACCACGACGACTCCGTGATCCCGGGCTACCGCGCCCTCGCCGACGCCGTCCACCGGCACGGCGCGCTCGTGTTCTCGCAGCTGACCCACCTCGGCCGGCGCGCCCAGTCCGATACCGAGAGCTGGCACGTGCTCCTGGCCCCGTCCCAGATCCCCGAGCCCGTGCACCGCGAGGTGCCCCACGAGCTCGAGCCCGAGCAGATCGCCACGCTGGTCCGCGCGTTCGGCGACGCGGTCCGGCGGTGCCGCGAGGGGGGCCTGGACGGCGTCGAGCTCTCGTTCGCCCACAACCACCTCGTCGACCAGTTCTGGTCCCCGCTGTTCAACCGCCGAACCGACGAGTACGGCGGCAGCCTCGAGAACCGGATGCGCTTCGGCCTGGAGGTCCTGCGGGAGATCCGGCGCCAGGTCGGCCGCGACTACGTGGTGGGCGCGCGCATCTCGGGGGACGAGCTGACCGACGGCGGCCTGAGCGGCGAGGACATGGCCGAGATCGCGCGGCGCCTGGCGGCGTCCGGGCTGATCGACTTCCTCTCGATCATCGGCGGCGGCGCCCACACGTTCCAGCTCCAGGCCGGGGCCGTGCCGAACATGTCGTTCCCCAACG
>DASRDR010000083.1:0-10742 GCA_035652475.1 Candidatus Methylomirabilota bacterium
GGCGCGTCGAGGGCGCGCTCTCCGAGGAGCGCAACCGGGTGACGAGCCTCTCCGGCCAGCTCACCGAGACCCGCACCCTCGCCGACGAGGCCGGCCGGAAGGCCGGCGAGGCGACGAGCCTCGCCCAGACCGCGCAGAACCGTGCGGAGGAGGCGGGGGCGAAGGCCGGCCAGGCCCAGGCGCGCGCCGACGAGGCGCACGCGGCCGCAGGCCAGGCGCTGGCCAAGGCGCAGGAGACCGATGCCCGGCTCACCCGGCTCTGGTCGAACCGCGACAAGCGCATCCCCGGTGACACGCAGGTCGTGCTCTTCCGGTTCGATCGCGCGGACCTCGACGACCGCGCGCAGACGGCGCTCCTGGAGATCGCGAAGCAGCTCCAGGAGAACCCGGCGCTCGTGGTCGAGCTCGAGGGCTACACCGACAGCACCGGCCCGGCCCCCTACAACGTCCAGCTGAGCCAGCGCCGCGCGGACGCCGTCCGGCGCTTCCTGGTGGAGAAGGGGATCGAGCTGCACCGCATCAACTGGATCGGCCTGGGCGACATCCGCCCGGTGGCCGAGAACAAGGATCCGAAGGGCCGCGAGCAGAACCGCCGGGTGATCGTCCGGCTCCTCGCCCCCGCCGAGTAGTCGCCCGCATCGCCGGCGCCGCGCGCGGGGCTCCCGGCTCCGCGCGCGAGCGCGCCGGCTGCCCCGCCGCGCCCCGCACCGCCGTCGCCCGGCGCTCTCCTGGCGCCCCGTCCCTCGGACCAGGGCGCGCCCCGGTCGGCGCCGGCGGCCGACGCGGCCCCCTGCGCGGGCGCTCCTCCGGGGGCGAACGGTCCCCGGGAGCCGCTCGCTACGCGGTCGCCCCGCGCCCGATCGTCGCCGCCAGGGGGCACGGTGCGAGCTCGCGGCGGTCACGGCGCACCCGATCGCATGCCTCTCCGGTGGAGCCGATCCCCGCGTGGGACCACCCGGGCACCCCCCGTGGGTTGCCGGGCCTCATCCACCTGCGCGCCGTGACGCCGGGGTCCGCCTCGCGGATCAAGCCGCGCCTCGGCCAGGGTCTCGGCGCGCCAGCTCCCCAGAGATCGGATGCGCTCGCCGGCGAGCCGAGCGGTCAACCTCGTGGTCGCGCGCTCCGCGGGCGCGCCCTTCCCGCCCCCCTTGTCCGGCCACCCGGCCCCCGCGGGCGGCCGGCGCGGCCGCCCCGCGGGAGACGTACCCGTGGCCTCGGGACGGCCGGGACCGGTCATTCGATCACCTCGTCGGCGCGGAGCAGGATCGACGCGGGCACCTCGAGGCCGAGCGCCTGCGCGGTCCGACGATTGATGACGAGCTCGAACGTCGTCGGCTGCTCGATCGGGAGATCGGATGGTCGGGCGCCCCTGAGGATGCGGTCGACGTAGTACGCCATGCGCTGGTACGACGACTCGAGCCGCGGACCGTAGGTGAGAAGCGCGCCGCTCCGGGCGAAGACCGGCCACCCGGAGACCACAGGCACCCGATGGCGCGAGCCGAACTCGATGATGTCCCGGCGATACTGGACGGCGAAGCCATCGGCGAACAGCAGGATCGCCTGAGGGGGGTTCTTCGCCATCGCGCCGAAGGCCCCGTCGAGCTCGTCGCGGGTGCGTGTCGCGAAGTACTCGAGGCGGAGGCCGAGCCGCGCTGCGTACTCCTGCGTGTAGACGCGTTCGAGGTGCTCGCCGGGGTGCGCAGGATTGGCGACCAGGGCGATGCGCCGCAGCCCCGGGATGATCTCGCGGATCAGCTCCAGACGCTTGCCATTGAACGCCGCCGCCATGAACGTCAGGCCGGTCATGTTCCCGCGCGGGCGGGCCAGGCTGTCGGCGAGGCCGGCGGAAACAGGGTCGCCGCTGAAGACGTAGACCACGGGAAGCGGGAGGCCCAGCTTGGCGATCACGGCGACCGCCGCGCCCTGCGCCATGACGAGATCGACCGGAAGCCGGACCAGCTCGGCGGCGAGCTCGGGCACGCGCGCGAGGTCGTCGTCGCCGTAGCGGTACTCGATCCGGAGGTTGCGCCCTTCCGTGTAGCCCAGAGCGGCAAACGCGGTGCGCAGGGCGGACAGGAACGGCGTGAGGCTTGCCTCGCGCTGGGCGGTCAGCCACCCGATGCGAGCCGCCTTCGGGGCAGCCCGCGCCGCGCGGCGCGGCCGGCAGGCGAGCGCCAGGGCCAAGGCCGAGAGCAGCGCGCGTCGCGTCATTTCAAGCCCTCCGAGCTGGATTCGCCGCGGCCGGCAGGACCCGGGTCCACCGTCGGCCCCCGGCGCCTACGCCGGGCCCGTCCACAGCCGTCGCGGGCGGGCGCGCCGGCCCGGCGGCGCCCGCACGGCGGGCGCCGGCGGCGCGCGCGGGCACGGCCGCCCCCGCGCCGCACTCCCTCACGTTACCGCGAACGACCGTTCGGGGCACGGCGGGCGGGTGGATGAAGGTCGATCGCCAAGTGCGCCGGCGCGCGCAGCCTGGGGGGACGCCAGCAGGGGACGGCGCCGATCCCGTCCGTGACCGGCCGCGGGCAGCCCGGCGTTCCCGCGGACGATCCGGGCGGGCCAGGGACGAGATCGCCTCCGGCGCCACCGGGCCTCCCGTGAACCGGCTCACGGCGAGACTAGATCAGCGCCGACTCGAGGACGATGCCGCGGTCGAGGGTCCGGGCGGCCGCCCCCGCCACCCCGGCCACGCCGGCCGGGACCTCGGGCGCCTCGGCGAGCTGTCGCAGGAGGTCGATCAGCCGCCGCATCGCCCGGATCAGGTCGCCCTCGTGGCCGCCGAAGGCGTCGGCGACCACGCGCGCCCAGTCGTCGTCGCCGCCCGCCCAGCGGAGCACGGCCGCCATGAACCCCGGCTGCACGCGCGCCGGCCGCTGCAGCCCCACCCGCCGCTGGACGGCCTGGATGGTCTCCGCAATCTCGCCCATCTGCCGCACCCGGCGCCGGAGCCGCGGGCGCTCCCGGAGCAGCCGCCGGGACGGCTCGTCCTCGGCCGATCGCGCCTCCTCGATGAGGCACGAGGCGAGCGCGGCGAACTCCGGCGTCGGCAGGTCGTCGAGCACACCCCGGTGGACGACCTCTGCGACCAGGAGCTCGTGGTCGTGACGAAGCGCCGCGATCAGCTCCCCCTTGGGCCGGAGCACGCCCTTCTGGACGGCGTCGAACGCATCCAGCACGTCGAGCACGCGCCGGTAGTCCTCCCAGATCGCGTCCCGGAGCGCGTGGAGCGCCGCCTGCCGGTGCTCGAGTCGCGCCCGCTCCCGCTCGAGGGTCCGCCAGGCGATCTCGCAGCGCGGGCGCGCCTCCCACGGACAGGCGTGACACTCGATGCGCTCGAGCGCCGCCTCGGGGTCGCCGCCGCGCTCCCGCTCGACGAGCGCGGCCAGCTCGAGCTCGCCCACGCGCGCCAGCAAGGCCCCCCCCTCGCGGGCCAGCGTCCCGCGGAAGTCGCGTCCCCACCCCCGATGGTCGGCGGCCAGGCGCCGGAGCGCCGGCGGCAGGAGCAGCGGCGGCGTCGCCCAGAACACGCGCTTGACGTTCCCCGGCTTGGCCCGGATCACCGAGCCGTGCGGGAGCAGCAGGTCCAGCAGCATCCGGTCGCCGCGGAGGCGGTGCACGCTCAGCACGACGCCCAAGCCTCCCCCGCCCGGGCGCTGGCGGAGCAGGACCACCCGGCCGGGCTCCACGTCCTCCAGCGCTCGGGCGCGCGCCGGGCGGCTGCGGCCGCCGAGGCTCCGCCGGCGCGCGTCCACCTCGGCGCGGAGGCGCCGGTAGCGCTCGATGCGCTCGAACTCCCCGCACGGCGCGGCGTAACGCTCCGCCTCGGCGACCGCCGCCGTCGACTCGGCGACCTCGCGCTCGAGCTGGCGGATCCGCCGCAGGCTCTGGTGCTGGCCGAACGAGGACTCGACGATCCGCCGGATCGCCGCCTCGTCGCGCACCGTCTTGACGAGCAGCGCGACCGAGCCGAATCCGAGACGGAACTGGCTCACGATCGGCTCGGGGGCGCCGTCGATCACCGACAGCGCCTCCTCGAGGCTGTCCCGCGCGTCGAGGGCGATCACGCACTGCCCCTCGGGGTCGATGCCGCGCCGCCCCGCGCGCCCGGCCATCTGGGTCAGCTCGTTGGTCGAGAGCGCCCGGAACCCGCGGTCCGTGCGCTTGGTGAGGCCCTGCAGCACGACGCTCCGGGCGGGCATGTGGATCCCGAGGCTCATCGTCTCGGTCGCGAACACGACGCGGACGAGCCCGCGCTCGAACAGGACCTCGGTGAGTCGCTTCAGGCTCGGCAGGATGCCCGCGTGATGGAGGCCGATCCCGCGCCCGAGCGCCTCGAAGATGGTCTGGTTGAGCGCGGAGGCGCCCAGCGCCGGGCTGTCCTCAAGAGCCTCGGCGATCGCCTGCTCGACCTCCCGCCGCCGAGCCCGATCCAGGAGCGACCGGCCCTCCTCGAGGAACTCGTCGAGCGCCCGCTCGCAGCCGGCGCGGCTGAAGATGAAGTAGATGGCCGGGAGCCACCCCCGCCCCTCCAGCTCCTCGATCATCCCGGTGACCGACGCCACCCGGCGGGCATACAGCCGCCCCCGCCCCTCGTCGTCCCCGCCCTCGATGCCGACCAGCTTGGCCCGGCCGGCCCGGACCGCCTCCAGCGGGTGGATGGCGGCGGCGAGGTCCGCCAGGTGGTACCGGAGCGGGACCGGGCGCGCGGGATGGACGATCGCCCGGATCGGCCGGTGCACCAGCGCGATCCAGTCGGCGATCTCGTGGACGTTCGCGACGGTGGCGGAGAGCCCGACCAGCGTCACGTCCTTCGGAGCGTTGACGATGATCTCCTCCCACACCGTCCCGCGCCCCTCGTCGCCCATGTAGTGGCACTCGTCCAGGACGACGTGCCGGAGGCCCTCCAGCGCGCCGGTGTAGAACATGTTCCGCAGGATCTCGGTCGTCATCACGAGCGCGGGCGCGCGCGGGTTCACCTTGACGTCGCCGGTGAGGATCCCGACCTCCGCGACCCCGTACTGGCGGCAGAAGTCGGCGTACTTCTGGTTGGACAGCGCCTTGAGCGGGGTCGTGTACGCGACGCGGCGCTTCGCCCGGAGGGCCTCGTAGATCGCGAACTCGGCCACCAGCGTCTTGCCGGCGCCGGTCGGCGCCGAGACGATCACCGACGACCCTTCCAGGATGCCGAGGATCGCCTCGACCTGGAACTCGTCGAAGGGGAACGCGTAGCGGCGGGCGAAGCTGCGGTAGAGGTCGAGCGCGTCCTCGGTGATGCGTCCGGCGTCGCGAGCCGCCTGGATCGGCGCCGGAAACTCGTATGGCAACGGGCGCGCGCTGACCTCCTGTCTCGCATTGTACACTGGGGCGCGATGCCGCCCGGGTCGGCCTCCCTGCGCCTGGCCGCGCGGATCGCCGCGTTCCGCCCCAGCGACGTCCCGGACGAGGTCGCCCGGCGCGTCCGCCTGGCGCTCCTCGACACCCTGGGCGCGGCGCTGCGCGCCGCCGACCCGGGCTATCCCGCCGGCCGGCTCGTCACCCGGTTCGTGCGGGGCGAGAGCGGCCGCCCCGAGGCGAGCCTCATCGGCCAGGCCGCCCGCGCCGGCCGGGCCGGCGCGGCCTTGGTGAACGCCACGCTCGCGTACTACTGCGACCTCGAGCCGCACCACGCGGCGGCGATCCTGCACGCGCCGGCGGTGGTCTTTCCCGCCGCGCTGGCGGTCGGGGAGGCGGTGGGGGCGGCGGGGCGGCGGGTGCTGGCTGCGATGGTGGTGGGGCTCGAGACCGCGGGCCGCGTCTCGGACGCGCTCGACCCGGTGGCCCTGTACGCCCGCGGCTTCCACCCGACCGCCATCGCGGGCGCGTTCGGCGCCGCGGCCGCGGCCGGCGTGCTGCTCGACCTCGCGCCGGCCCGCCAGGCGGTCGCGCTCGGGCTCGCCTGCCAGCAAGCCTCCGGCCTGCTCGCGTGGGCGACCGACCCGACGGAGCACTCGCGCCCGCTGAACCCCGGGCTGGCCGCGCGGAACGGGGTCACCGCCGCCGCGCTCGCGGTCCTCGGGCTCGGCGGCCCCCGGGAGCCCTTCGACCCGCCGTACGACGCGTTCACCGCGTTCTCGGGGACCGCGCGTCCCGAGGCCCTGGAGCGCGACTGGGGGGAGCGCTTCTACGCGGCAGAGCTCTCGCACAAGCGGTACGCGTCGTGCGCCTTCACGCATCCGGGGCTCGACGCCCTCCTCGCCCTGGCGGCCGAGCACCGCCTCCGGCCAGGCGACGTCGCGCGGATCGTCCTCCGCTTCCCGAAGAGCGGCGCCCACATGATCGACGCCCACCCGCTCCGCTCGCACTGCGCGCAGTACGTGCTCCCGGTCGGGCTGGTCTTCGGCGCGGTGGGATTCGACGACATCCTGCGCGACCGGCGGCGGCACCCCGAGGTGCGGCGCCTGGCCGAGGCGGTCGAGGTCCTCGCGGACCCGGCGCTCGACGCCGAGTGGCCGCGCCGCTACGTGTCGGAGATCGAGGTGCGCACCCGCGACGGGCGCACGCTGGGCCGGCGTGTCCCCGCCGCGCGCGGCACCCCGGAGAACCCGATGAGCGCCGACGAGATCCGGACGAAGTACCACGCCCTGGTGGAGCCCGTGCTGCCGCCGCGGCGCGCCGAACGCCTCCGCGCGCTCGTGGAGGACCTGGACCGCCTGTCCGACGTGCGGATGCTGGGCCGGCTGCTCCGTCCGCGGGTACGGCCCCGGCCGTGAGCGGGGCCCGGCCCGTGCGCGTGCCCCGCGCGGCGCGGGCGTGGTGGCTGGCTTCGCTCCTGCTCGTGGCCGTCCCCGCCGCGGCGACCCATGCGCCGGACCACCGCTTCGTCGTCCTGGGCTACGTGGCGGACGGCGCCGGCCGGCCCGTCGCGGCGACCCGCGTCGTCGTCACGCGCGTCAAGACGGGGCTCGAGTACCCGACCCGCACCGAGGCGGACGGGTTCTACCTGGTGGTCGTCCACCTCCACGACGAGGACCAGGGCGAGCGGCTCGCCATCGAGGCCGCCGGCGTGCGCGGCGAGATCCGGGCGCGGTTCGACGTCCAGGACCGGAAGGTGGAGCGCGGGACCCGCGTCGACGTGCGCGGCGGCGAGCTCGTCGAGAACCGCCGCGCCTTCGCCGAGACCCTCCGGCAGTACCTCGCGCGCTGATGCCGGCGCGTGTTGACACCGCCGGCGGGGGGACGATGTAATGACCGGGATGCCGAGCCGCCGACGGGGAGGTCCGCGCATGAAGGCCTACGTGCTGGTCGAGACGAACGCCGGCAAGACGAAGGCGGTCAAGAAGTCGCTGGCCCGGCTGAAGCCGGGGAAGTGTCGCATCGAGTCGCTCGACGCGGTGACGGGGCCCTTCGACTACATCGCCGTCGTCGAGGGGCCGAGCCTCGACGACATCGGCCAGCTCGTCACCGATGGCATCGGGGGCATCGACGGGGTGACCCGCACGACCACGTGCCTGGCGGTCTCGATCGGATGAGCCGCGTCGTCGCGCTCCGGGCCGCGGTCCTCACCGCGGTGCTGGCGCTGGCGGGGCTGGCGGCCCCGGCCGCCGCCCAGGCGCCGCGCCCCGAGTACCTGCCATACGCCGAGTTCCGCGGCGACGAGCCGGCCTCGCACCACGCGGTCAAGCAGGCGTACAACGAGGCGGTGGAGCGCTACAACAAGGCGCTCTACGACTACTACGTGACGCTCGACCGCCACGACCAGCTGGTGGACGCGTTCACGCGGGCGAGCAATCCGGCCGAGCAACAGAAGGCGCGGGCGGAGGCGGCGCCGCTCCGGGCCCGCCTCCAGGTGCTCCGGCGCGACGTGACGGCCGCGGCAGCCGCCGTCGATCAGGCGAAGCGCCGGGCGGCGCAGGCGGGAGTGACCCTGACGCCCTAGCGACCGGTCAGCAACTGACCGGTTCTGAAACGGTTTGGGCGGTCCCGCGACACGCCGTGCTATGATCCGTGGCGATGCCGCCCAAGGGCCCGGTTTCCGTCCTGGTCTATCACCCGGACGAGGCCCAGGCCTATGCGCGGCTGATCCGGGCGCCACGGGGCCAGGTGCGCATCCGGGTGGCCTCCACTCCCGAGCAGGCCCTCCCCTACGTCGAGGAGATGGAGGTGCTGTACACGTGGGGGTTCCCGACCCAGCTCCTGCCGATGGCGAAGCGCCTGCGCTGGATCCAGGTCATGGGCGCCGGCGTCAACGCCTTCCTCGACACGCCGTTCCCCCCGAAGGTCATCCTGACGCGCGCCGAGGGCGTGTTCGGGCCCTGGATGGCCGAGTACACGTTCGGCTGGCTCCTCTGGGCGACCCAGCGCACCGAGCACTTCCGCGGCGCCCAGCGCCTGCGACGATGGGAGCCGGTCACCACGACCCTCCTCCGCGGCAAGGCGCTCGGCGTGGTGGGCATCGGCTCGATCGGCCGGGTCATCGCCAGCGTCGGGCGGGCGTTCGGGATGCGCGTCCTGGGCCTGTCGCGGACCGGGCGGCGGGTGCCGGAATGCGACCGCGTGTACCGGCGCCCGGCGTTCCACGAGTTCCTCGCCGCCAGCGACTACGTCGTCCTGGTCGCGCCGTTGACCCCGGAAACCCGGGGGATGGTGGGCGAGCCCGAGCTGCACGCGATGAAGCCGGAGGCCTGGCTCGTGAACCTGGGGCGAGGCGCCCTCATCCAGGAGGAGCTCCTGGTCCGGGCGCTCCAGGAGCGCTGGATCGCCGGGGCGGTGCTCGACGTCTTCGCCGAGGAGCCGCTGCCGCTCGAGCACCCCTTCTGGGGAATGTCGAACGTGGTCGTGACGCCGCACGTCTCGGGGCCCAGCATTCCCGACGAGATCGCGCCGATCTTCAACGAGAACCTCAAGCGCTTCCTGAGCGGCCGCGCGCTTCGCGGCCGCGTCGACATCCGCCGGGGGTACTGAGCCCCCCGGGTCGCGCCGCCGGGGGTCGCGGGCGACGCCGGCGGGGTGCCGAGCCGGCCCTTGCCCCGGAGCCCGGCCACCCCCCGGATCGGTCCGGCGCCTGGCCAGGACCTGACCCGGGCGCCCGCGGGACGGCGGACGGCGGCGCCCTCCACCGGGGCGGGAGGCGCCGCCGCCCCGGGCCTCAGCGCTTCGCGAGGGCCCGGACGATCTCCCGGCAGAACGCGGGCAGGTCGTCGGGGCGGCGTGAGGTGATCAGGTTCCCGTCCACGACCACCTCCTGATCGACCCACGTCGCGCCCGCGTTGACCAGGTCGTCCTTGATCGAAAAGAAGCTGGTCGCGCGGCGGCCTTTCAGGATCCCGGCCGAGGCCGGCACCCAGCCGGCGTGGCAGATCGCCGCGACGACCTTGCCCTGCGCGAACGCGTCCCGGACGAGCTTCACCATCGCGGCCGAGCGCCGCATCAGGTCCGGCGCGAAGCCCCCCGGGACCACGACGCCGTCGAACTCCTCCGCCGCGACCTGCTCGGCCTGCGCGTCGACCATGACCGGGTAACCGTGCTTCGAGGCGTAGCTCTTCGCGCCGCCGCTCCCGATCACCTGGACCTCCGCGCCCTCCTCCCGGAGCCGGTAGTACGGCACCCAGAGCTCCATCTCCTGGTACAGGTTCTCCGCCAGGATCGCGACCCGCTTGCCCTTGAGCTGCATCCTCCGAGCCTCCCCGCTCCTCGCGCCGCGGCCCGCGACGGCTCCGGGCCTCCTCGGGCGCGTTTCTCCGGTGACCACCGGCGGTCGCCGATCCCCGGCCGACCGCCGTTCGTGCTGGCCGTCGGGTGCCTTCTCTGGAGGGGTACACCCCGGCGCCCGCCCGGGTCAAGGCCGCCCGGCGCGCGGTGTCGCCCGGCGCGGGGCCGTGATCGGCGGCCGGAGCCTCGGCCGGCGAGGGCGGCCCCCCAGCTCAGTCGATGCGCTGCGCCTCCAGCGCCTTCGAGACGACCGCCTCGAGCCGCTCGGGGTCGGCGGGCTTCTGGGCGTAGTGGAGGATGCCGATCTGGCGGGCGCGCACCTCGAACTCCGGCCGGTAGTCGGCCGTGGTCATCAGCACGGGCAGCCGGGGATCGATCTCCTTGAGGCGCGAGACCAGGGCGTGGCCCGACATGTCGCTCAGCGCGACGTCGACGACCGCCACGCCGAGGCGGCCGCCGTGGGCCAGCTCGATCGCGTCGGCGCCGAGCGCCGTGTGCGTCGCCCGGAATCCGCGCTGGACGAGGTGGTCGACGAGACCGCGGCCAACCTCCCGATCGGCATCGGCGACCAGGACGAGCGGGACGGCGGCCGGGTCCGGGGCTGGCTTGGAGGCATGCATGCGCGCGCAAAAGTGCAAGGCGGATGCCAGCAGGCGCGCACCGGGCACGGGTCCCCGGCATGCGCAAGCCCGCCCCGGATCGTGCCGAGCGCGGCCCCTTGTGCTCCCGCGTCGCGGCACCCACGACGGGCGGCGCAACCTGGCAGCGGCGCATCCTGTCAGATTGGCAGGAGCGCGACGCAAGGCGCGGCCGAGTCGCCGCCCGTCGCGCGCCCGGCGCGGGCCCCGTGTCGAGCGGGGGTGGAGGCGCCGCGGAGCGGCGACGGCGCGGCGGAGGCGTCGGCGGCGACCTGGATCGCGGGCGCCCCCGGCGCGCATCGCGCCAGACGCCGACGACGCCGGCCGGGGGGATACACCGCCGCGTCGAGGGCGGCCGCGCGGGTCGCCTCTAGTTGAGCCCGTACTCCTTGAGCCGCCGGTAGAGGGTCCGGCTCGAGA
>DASRDR010000084.1:0-36653 GCA_035652475.1 Candidatus Methylomirabilota bacterium
GAGCGCCAGCTGATGGAGCAGCTGGACTACAACCTCCTCTTCCGCTGGTTCGTGGGCCTCAGCATGGATGATCCGGTCTGGGACCCGACCGTGTTCACCAAGAACCGAGAGCGCTTGCTGCGCGGAGACATCGCGCGGGCCTTCTTCGAGCGGGTGCTGGCCCAGGCCCAGGGGCACCAGCTCCTGTCGGCCGAGCACTTCACGGTCGACGGGACGTTGATCGAGGCGTGGGCCGGGCTGAAGAGCTTCAAGAAGAAGGGCTCGGAGTCGCCGCCCCCGGATGATCCCGGGAATCCCACCGTGAACTTCCACGGGGAACGGCGGTCGAACGCGACCCATGCCTCGACGACCGATCCGGAGGCCCGGCTGGCCCGGAAGGGGCCCGGCAAAGAAGCCAAGCTCGCGTACCAGGGCCACGCCCTGATGGAGAACCGGCACGGCCTGGTGGTCGACACCTGCGTGACTCAGGCGCTCGGGACCGCGGAGCGGGAGGCGGCCGCCGCGATGGCCACGAACCTGCGCCGCGGCGCCACCGTCGGAGCCGACAAGGGCTACGACACCCGGGGCTTCGTCGCGGCCCTGCGCAGTCTCGGGCTGACGCCGCATGTCGCGCAGCACGTCACGAACCGGGTCAGTGCGATCGACGCGCGGACGACGCGTCATCCCGGGTATGCCGTCAGTCAGCAGAAGCGCAAGCTCGTCGAAGAGGTGTTCGGCTGGCTCAAAACGGTGGCCCTCTTCCGGAAGACGCGCCACCGGGGCGTGCGCCGAGTCGGGTGGCTGTTCACCCTGGGGGCCGCGCTGTACAACGTGGTGCGCATCCGGAACCTGATCGCGGCCGAGGCGACGCCATGAGGGCGCCACAGGCCTCCGGAATCCCGTGGCGGGCCCCGTCGAGTAGGCTCCCGGACCTTTCGCGATCGTGTCCCAGTGTCTTGGGCGGCGTCTGTTCATCCGTCAGCCCAGGAATTTCCGCATCCTGCTAGGCGCCGGCGCGGGCGGCGGCGACGAAGGCGCGCGCGCGGTCGAGCACGTCCGGCGGCACCAGGCCCGCGGCCGCCAGCTCGTCGAAGCACGCGGAGATCGTGAGGACGGCGTGGAGCCGGTACCCTCGCGCGAGGAGCCGCTCCCGGGCGCCCTGCTCGCGGTCGATCAGCACGACCAGGTCCTCCACGACCAGGCCGGCGGCCTCGAGCGGCGCGATCGCCTCCAGCTTCGACGCCCCGTCGGTCACGATGTCGTCGATGACCACGACGCGCTCCCCGGGCTGGAACACGCCCTCGACCCGCCGCCGCGTGCCGTAGGCCTTCTCCTCCCGCCGGGGGTAGACCAGCGGGAAGCCGCCGGCCAGGCTGGCCGCGACCGCCAGCGGCAGGCCGGCGTACGGGATCCCGGCGATCCGGTCGACGGGGCACCGCCGCACCGCCTCGGCCAGGCGCGCGCCGATCCCGGCGAGGACGTCGGGATGGCCGATGACCACCCGCAGGTCGACGTAGAACGGGGAGGTCTGCCCGGACTTGAGCACGAACTCGCCGAACCGGAGGGCGCCGATCGCGTGGAGCCGGCGGATGAGCGCCTCGTGATCTCCCGCGGCGCCGGTCACGCCGGGAGCTCCCGGAGCAGCGCCTGCGCCGCCGCGGCGGGGTCGGCCGCCCCGGTGATCGGCCGCCCGACCACCAGGTAGTCGGCCCCTGCCCGGCAGGCCGCCGCGGCGGTCGCGACCCGGACCTGGTCGTCGCCGGGCTCGGCGGCGGCGCGGATCCCGGGCGTGACCACGAGCGGCCCCGGGCCGAGCGCGGCGCGCAGCGCCGCCGCCTCGCGGGGGGACGCGACGATCCCGTCGCACCCGGCGTCGCGCGCCAGCCCGGCGAGCCGCAGCACGTGCCCCTCGACCGCCATCGGGACGCCCAGCTCGCTCGCGAGCGCCGCGCGATCGAGGCTCGTGAGGACGGTGACGGCGATGACGGCCGGGCGGGCCGGCCCGGCGGCGGCCGCTGCCTCGACGGCGGCCCGCAGCATCGCCGCGCCCCCGCTCGCGTGGACGGTCAGCAGCGAGACGCCGAGCCGCGCGGCCTGGCGCACCGCGCCGGCGACGGTCGCCGGGATGTCGTGGAACTTGAGGTCCAGGAACACGCGCCCGCCGTGCCGCTGGACCAGCTCCACCGCGGCCGGGCCGGCGCCGGTGAAGAGCTGGCTCCCGACCTTGAAGGTCGTGACGAGCCCGGCCAGCGCGCCGAGGAGCCGGGCCGCCTCGTCCAGGTCCGGGGCGTCGAGGGCGACGATCAGCCGCTCACGCCCGGCCGGCCGCGCGGCCGCCGCGGAGGCCGCCGGGCTCCCCACCGCCGGCCCGGGGGCGCTCACTCGCCCGCCCGGCTCGCGGAAGCCGGGGAGATGGGCCGCTCGCCGCTCGACCGCGCGCGCGAGATCACCCCTGCAGCTTCTCGTAGTACGCCTGGAGGGGGCGCACCTCCACCAGCCCGGACCGCTGGGCCTGGATCGCCTCCAGCGCCGCCTGGGCGCCGTCCATCGTCGTGTAGTACGGGATGTTCTGCATGACGGCGGTGCGCCGGATGAGGTACGAGTCGCGCCGGGCCCGCCCGTCCTCGGGCGTGTTGATGACGAGCGCGATCTCGCCCTGCTGCATGAGGTCGACGATGTTCGGCCGCCACCCGTCGGCGACCTTGTGGATCACCTCGACGGCCAGGCCGTGGCGGTCGAGCACCTTGGCGGTGCCCTGGGTGGCGACGAGCGCGAACCCGAGCCCGGCCAGCTCCCGCCCGACGTTCACCACCGCCCGCTTGTCGCGGTTGCGGACCGAGACGAACACCTTCCCGCCCCGGGGCAGCGCCGAGCCGGCGGCGATCTGCGACTTGAGGTAGGCCGTCCGGAACTCGCGCCCGATGCCCATCACCTCGCCGGTCGAGCGCATCTCGGGGCCGAGGAGCACGTCGACGCCGGGGAACTTCACGAACGGGAACACCGCCTCCTTGACCGCCACGTGGGGGAGCTCCGCCGGCGCCCGCACGCCGAGCTCGGCCAGGGTCGCGCCCAGCATGAGGCGGGCCGCGATCTTCGCCAGCGGGAGGCCGATCGCCTTCGAGACGAACGGCACGGTCCGGGACGCCCGCGGGTTGACCTCCAGCACGTAGATCGTGTCGCTCTGGATGGCGAACTGGATGTTCAGGAGCCCGATCACCCCGAGCTCGAGGGCCAGCGCGCGGGTCTGGTCCCGCAGCCGCGCGACCTGGTCGTCGCCGATCGAGTACGGCGGCAGGGCGCACGCCGAGTCGCCGGAGTGGATCCCCGCCTTCTCGATGTGCTCCATGACCCCGCCGACCACGACCGCCCGGCCGTCGCAGAGCGCGTCGACGTCGAGCTCGAGGGCGTCCTCCAGGAACTTGTCGACCAGCACCGGGTGGTCGGGCGAGACCCGTGCGGCCTCCCGCATCCACTCCCGGAGGCGGGCCTCCTCGTAGACGATCTCCATCGCGCGGCCGCCGAGCACGTAGCTCGGGCGGACCAGCACCGGGTAGCCGAGGCGGGCGGCGATGGCGACCGCCTCGTCGATCGAGCGCGCCGAGCCGTTGGGGGGCTGCCGGAGCCCGAGCCGCTGGAGAAGCTCGGCGAAGCGCTGGCGGTCCTCGGCGCGGTCGATGGCGTCCGGCGGCGTGCCGAGGATCGGGACCCCGGCCCGCTCGAGCGGGACGGCCAGCTTGAGCGGCGTCTGCCCCCCGAACTGGACGATCACCCCGCGCGGCCGCTCCCGCTCCACGACGTTCAGCACGTCCTCCAGCGTGAGCGGCTCGAAGTAGAGGCGGTCCGAGGTGTCGTAGTCCGTCGACACCGTCTCGGGGTTGCAGTTCACCATGATCGCCTCCACGCCGGCCTCGCGGAGCGCGAGCGCGGCGTGGACGCAGGCGTAGTCGAACTCGATCCCCTGACCGATCCGGTTCGGGCCCGAGCCGAGGATCACCACCTTGGGCCGGTCGGTGGGCGGCGCCTCGTCCTCGTCCTCGTAGGTCGAGTAGAGGTAGGGCGTGTGGGCCACGAACTCGGCCGCGCAGGTGTCGACGACCTTGAAGGTCGCCCGGACCCCGGCGGCCGTCCGCGCCTGCCGCACCTCCGCCTCGGTCCGCCCGGCCAGCTCCCCCAGCCGCCGGTCCGAGAAGCCGAGCCGCTTGGCGCGCCGGAGCGTCGGCCGGTCGAGCGCCGGCGCGCGGCGGAACGCCTCCTCGAAGCCCACCAGCTCCTCGACCTGGGCGAGGAACCAGGGGTCGATCCGGGTGAGGGCGGCGATCTCCGCCGCCGGGAGCCCCTGGCGCATCGCCTCCGCCACGTAGAGCAGGCGGTCGGCGTTCGGCACCCGCAGCCGCTCGCGGAGCCGGGCCGGGTCGGGCGCGGGCCCGTCCAGGCCGAGCCCCCACCGGTCCTGCTCGAGGGAGCGGATCGCCTTCTGGAGCGCCTCCTTGAACGTGCGCCCGATCGCCATCACCTCGCCGACCGACTTCATCTGGGTGGTGAGGGTCTGGTCCGCCTCGGGGAACTTCTCGAACGCCCACCGCGGCATCTTCACGACGCAGTAGTCGATGGTCGGCTCGAACGACGCGGGGGTCTCGCGGGTGATGTCGTTCCGGAGCTCGTCGAGGGTGTAGCCGGCGGCCAGCTTGGCGGCGATCTTCGCGATGGGGAACCCGGTGGCCTTGGAGGCGAGCGCGGAGGAGCGGCTCACCCGCGGGTTCATCTCGATCACGACCAGGCGGCCGTCGGCCGGGTTCACCGCGAACTGGATGTTCGAGCCGCCCGTCTCGACCCCGATCTCGCGGATGATCGCGAGGGCGGCGT
Organism: Candidatus Methylomirabilota bacterium; assembly: GCA_035652475.1. Lineage (GTDB taxonomy): Bacteria > Methylomirabilota > Methylomirabilia > Rokubacteriales > DASRDR01 > DASRDR01. Next base: position 4,843 of record DASRDR010000084.1, read on the forward strand.
CGCGCATGAGCTGGTACTCCCGGTCGGTCAGCGTCTGGGCCGGCGCCACCGTGATCGAGTCGCCGGTGTGCACGCCCATCGGGTCGAAGTTCTCGATCGAGCAGACGATGACGACGTTGTCCCGGAGGTCGCGCATGACCTCCAGCTCGAACTCCTTCCACCCGATCACCGACTCCTCGACCAGGACCCGGCCGACCGGGCTCTGCTGGAGGCCCCAGCGGATCGCCGCGTCCAGCTCGTCGGGGGTCCAGGCGATGGACCCGCCGGTGCCGCCGAGCGTGAACGACGGCCGGATGATCGCCGGGTAGCCGACCTGGCGGACGATCTCGCGCGCCTCGGCGAGCGACCGCGCGTGGCCCGAGCGCGGGAGCTCGAGGCCGATCCGCCGCATCGCCGCCTTGAAGAGCTCGCGGTCCTCGGCCTTCCGGATCGCGTCCAGCTTCGCCCCGATCAGCTCCACGCCGTACCGCTCCAGCACGCCCCGCTCGGCGAGGGCGACCGCCAGGTTGAGGCCGGTCTGGCCGCCGAGGGTCGGCAGGAGCGCGTCGGGGCGCTCGACCGCGATCACCTCCGCCACCACCTCCGGGGTGAGCGGCTCGACGTAGGTCCGGTCGGCGGTCTCCGGGTCGGTCATGATCGTGGCCGGGTTCGAGTTGACCAGGACGACCTCGAAGCCCTCCTCGCGGAGCGCCTTGCAGGCCTGCGTCCCCGAGTAGTCGAACTCGCACGCCTGCCCGATGACGATCGGGCCGGAGCCGATCAGCAGGATCTTCCGGAGGTCCGTCCGCTTCGGCACTTACGACAGCCCCTCGAACTCCTCGGGAGTGCGGCCGCGTTCGAGGATCACGGCGTAACGCTCACTCACCAGCTCGGCGAGGTCGGCCGTCGTGGCGCTCCGCACCCCGCCTACTCCAGGACCCCGTACACGATGGACACGCCGGGCGGGGCCTCCTCGCGCCGCACCAGGAACTCGACGAGCGGCCCCGTGCCCAGGAAGTGCACCTCGCCGGCGCCGGTCAGGCGCTCCCCGAAGAGCCCGAGCCGGCGCTCGACGCGCTCGCGGATGGCGTGCGCCTCGAGCGCGGTGGCCGACTCGGTCGTGAAGGACGCCCACTCCGGCTTCTGGCCGGCCTCCTCGGTCTTGCGATAGGCGACGAAGTAGCGTGGCATGATCTCACCTGCCTCCCCGGGTGAGGAGCTCGACGAAGCGCGCGAACAGGTAGTGGGAGTCGTGCGGGCCGGGCGCCGCCTCCGGATGGTACTGCACGGAGAAGACGGGCAGGGTCCGGTGCCGCATCCCCTCGCAGGTGCCGTCGTTCAGGTTCACGTGCGTGACCTCCAGCCCGCGGGTGGCGCACGAGTCCGGGTCGACGGCGAACCCGTGGTTCTGGGACGTGATCTCGACCCGCCCCGTCGCCAGGTCCTTGACGGGGTGGTTCGCGCCGTGGTGCCCGAACGGGAGCTTGAACGTCCGGGCGCCCAGCGCCAGCGCCAGCACCTGGTGACCGAGGCAGATCCCGAACGTCGGCAGCCGCTCGACCAGCCCGCGCACGGCCTGGGCCAGGTACGGCACGCCCTCCGGATCGCCCGGGCCGTTGGCGAGGAACAGCCCGTCCGGCCGGTGCGCCAGCACCTCGTCGGCCGGCGTGAACGCCGGCACGACGGTGACCCGGCAGCCCGCGGCCGCCAGCTGCCGCAGGATGTTCCGCTTGATCCCGGAGTCGTAGGCGACGACGTGGCACCGCGGCGGCGGCGCCGGCCCGTAGCCCAGCCCGAGCCGCCAGACCGTCTGGTCCCAGCCGTAGGCGGCCTCGCAGGTGACCTCCTTGACCAGGTCGCGCCCGAGCAGGCCCGGCGAGGCGGCCGCCTTCGCGACCAGCCGGGCGGGGTCCCGCTCCTCGGTCGAGATCACGCCCTCCTGGGCGCCGTGATCCCGCAGGTGCCGCGTGAGCGCCCGGGTGTCGACGCCCTGGATGCCGACGATCCCGTGCCGCCGGAGGTAGGCGTCGAGCGTCCCGGTCGCCCGCCACGACGAGGCCACGGCCGACGCCTCGCGCACGACGAACCCCTCCGCCCACGGCCGGCGGGACTCGACGTCCTCCTCGTTGACGCCGGTGTTGCCGATGTGGGCGGCGGTCATGCAGACGATCTGGCCCTTGTACGAGGGATCGGTCAGGATCTCCTGGTACCCGCTCATCGCGGTGTTGAACACGACCTCGCCGACCGCCTCGCCGCGGGCCCCGAGCGCCTCGCCCTCGAACACGCGCCCGTCGGCCAGCGCCAGGAGCGCGCGCTCCGCCCGGCTCACCGCGCCACCCTCCCGCTCCGGCCGCGAGCGGAGGAGCCCGGGTGACTCACGACCGTCCCTCCTCCGGCAGCCGGCCGTCGTGCATCGCCACGCGCCCGCCCACCACCGTCATCCACGGGCCGCCGACGCAGCGCCAGCCGCCGAACGGCGTGTTCCGCCCCTTGGAGCGGAAGCGGGCCGGGTCGACGACGTGCTCCCGGCCGAGGTCGAGGATGGTGAGGTCGCCGGGCCCGCCGGGGGTGAGACTGCCGCCGGGGAGCCCGAGGACGCGCGCCGGACCGGTCGTGAAGCGCGCGATCAGGGTCGCGAGGTCGAGCCCCCCGTCCCGGACGAGGTGGGTCAGGCAGAGCGCGACCGCGGTCTCCAGCCCGACCACGCCGTTGGCGGCGTGGTCCAGCTCGACCTCCTTGTCGGTGAGGGCGTGCGGCGCGTGGTCGGTGGCGATGGCGTCGAGCGTGCCGTCGGCGAGCGCCTCCCGGCACGCCTCGACGTCCCGCTTCGACCGGAGCGGCGGCGCCATCTTCGCGTGGGTGTCGTAGCTGCGGAGCGCCTCGTCGGTCAGCAGGAGGTGGTGCGGGGTCACCTCGCCGGTGACCGGCACCCCGCGGGCCTTCGCGTCGCGGAGCAGGCGGACGGCGGCGGCGGTCGACACGTGCGCGATGTGGACCGGCGTGCCGGTCAGCTCGGCGAGCGCGACGTCGCGGGCGACCATGATCTCCTCGGCCGCGGCGGGGATCCCGGCCAGCCCGAGGTCGGTCGACACGAACCCCTCGTGCATCACGCCGCCCTCGGCGAGGCTCGCGTCCTCGGCGTGCGAGATGACCGGCCGGCCGAACGCCTGCGCGTACTCGAGCGCCCGGCGGAGGAGCGCCGAGTTCATGACCGGCCGGCCGTCGTCGGAGTAGCCCACGCAGCCCGCCTCGGCCAGCTCGCCGAGCTCGGCCAGCTCCCGGCCCTCGAGCCCGCGCGTGACGGCGCCGATCGGGTAGACCCGCACCGCCCCCCGCGCGCGCGCCTCGGCCAGGATGTAGTCGGTGACCGCGCGGGTGTCGTTCACCGGCCGCGTGTTGGCCATGCAGGCGACCGAGGTGAACCCGCCGGCGGCCGCCGCCCGGGTGCCGCTGGCGATCGTCTCCTTGTACTCCTCGCCGGGCTCGCGGAGGTGGACGTGGATGTCGATGAACCCCGGGGCGACGACCCGCCCGCCCACGTCGACGGCCGGCGTCCCGGGCGGGGCGGGCAGGCCCGGGCCCACCCGGGCCACCCGGCCGTCCAGCACCAGCACGTCCCCGGGCGCGTCGAGCCCGTTGGCGGGGTCGACGACCCGGCCGTTCCGGACCAGCAGGTTCATCGCCCCGCCTCCGCGCCCTTGGCCCCGAGCAGGAGGTAGAGCACCGCCATGCGCACGGCGACGCCGTTGGCGACCTGGTCCAGGATGACCGAGTAGGGGCCGTCGGCGACCTCCGGCGCCATCTCGATTCCCCGGTTGACCGGCCCCGGGTGCATGATCAGCACGTCGTCGCGCGCCCCCCGCAGCTTGTCGAGGCTCAGCCCGTACACGCGCGAGTACTCCCGGAGCGACGGGATGTAGTTGGCGGTCATGCGCTCGCGCTGCAGCCGCAGCATCATGATCACGTCGACGTCGCGGATCGCGTCCTCCAGGCGGCGCGCGACCTTCACGCCCAGCTCCTCGATCCCGGGCGGGATGAGGGTCGGCGGCCCGGCGACCGTGACCGCCATGCCCATCTTGCGCATCCCGGCGATGTTCGAGCGCGCGACCCGGCTGTGCGCGATGTCGCCGACGATGGCGGCCGAGAGCCCCTCCAGGTGGCCGCGCTTGTCGCGGATCGTCAGGAGGTCGAGGAGCGCCTGGGTCGGGTGCTCGTGCATGCCGTCCCCGGCGTTGACCACCGAGCAGCGCAGCGCCCGCGCCAGCATGTGGGGCGCGCCGGACGCCGCGTGGCGGAGCACGACGCAGTCCGGGCTCATCGCCTCCAGGTTCCGGGCGGTGTCCATCAGCGTCTCGCCCTTGACGACGCTCGACGACGTCCCGGAGACGTTGATCACGTCCGCCGAGAGCCACTTCCCGGCGATCTCGAACGAGGTCCGCGTCCGGGTCGACGGCTCGAGGAAGAGGTTCACCACCGTCTTGCCGCGGAGGGCCGGGACCTTCTTGATCTCGCGGGACGCGATCTCCTTCATGGAGGCCGCGGTGTCGAGGATCGTCTGGATCTCGCCGGGCTCGAGGCTCCGGATCTCCAGCAGGTCCTTCCGCGTCAGGCCCATCGGCGCCCTCCCCTCACGGCTCCGGTTCCTGGATGACCACCCGGTCCTCGCCATCGTGCTCGCGCAGGAGGACCTGGACGGCCTCCCGCCGGGCGGTCGGCAGGTTCTTGCCCACGTAGTCGGGGCGGATCGGCAGCTCGCGGTGGCCGCGGTCGATCAGCACGGCCAGCTGGATCATGCGCGGGCGGCCCAGGTCGATCAGCGCGTCCAGCGCGGCCCGGACCGTCCGGCCGGTGTAGAGGACGTCGTCGACCAGGACGATCGTCCGGTCGGTGACCGGGAAGGGGATGTCGGTCCCCCGCAGCACCGGGGCCTCGCCCTTGCGGCCCAGGTCGTCGCGGTAGAGCGTGATGTCGAGGGTCCCGACCGGGACCGGCTGGCCCTCGATCGCCTCGAGCCGCGCGGCGATGCGGCGGGCCAGCAGGACGCCGCGGGTCCGGAGCCCGACCAGCGCCAGCTCCCCGACGCCGCCGGTCCGCTCGACGATCTCGTGGGCGATCCGGGTGAGGGCGCGGTCGATCCCCGTGTCGTCGAGGACCTGGGCCTTCTCGCGGACGGTCACCGGCGGGGCCCCGGGACGAAAATGCCCTCCCCCGGACCCGGGGAGGGCGCGCTGAACGGGCGGACTCGGCTCGTCACTCGTCTCTCCTTGTGGACCTCGCCGGGCCCACTTAAAGGAGTCACGGCCTGCTTCACGGACTCTACGTGCGCGCGCGACGCGTGTCAAGCGTGCGGCGCCGCGCGGATCGGTCGGGCCGCCGACCGCGTCTGGCCGCCGCGCCCGCCCGTCAGTCGCGGATCGCGTTCGCGCGGGCGGGCGCGCCGTCGCCGCCCTCCAGCCGGAGCGGCAGCGCGACGAAGCGCACGCGCGGCCGCCCGAGCCAGTCCGTCCGGAGGAGCGCGATGTCGCCCCGCCCGACGTGGGTGCCGCGGGCCTCGGGGTCCACCGTCAGACCGCCCGGAACGCAGTGGCTGAAGCCGTCGCAGCGGGTGAACCCGTGGCCGGGCAGCGCGAGCCGCCGCGCGGGCCGGCCGCTCGAGGACGCGGAGGGGCGCGGCTCCGCACAGCAGTGCGCGGCGGGTCAGTCGAAGACGAAGACGCCCTTGCCCGTGGTCTGGGTGTCGAACAGGCGGTACGCCTCGCGCGCCTGGTCGAGCCGGAACCGGTGGGTCAAGAGGCGCGCCAGCGGGACGCGCCGCCGCACCACGAACCGCGCGCACTCCGCCTGGACCAGCGTGCTGAAGGTCCACGAGGCGTGGAGCGTGAGCTGGCGCCGGAGGAGGTCGGGGCTCACGTCGAACGTGACCTGGCCGCCCTCGCCGACCAGCCCGACCCGCCCCCAGGTCCGCGTCGCGCGGACCGCGGCCAGCCGCGCCGGCGCCTGGCCGGTGCAGTCGAGGGCGGCGTCGACGCCCTCCCCCTCGGTGAGGTCCCGCAGCGCCGCGACGACGTCCGCCGCCCCGGGGTCGAGCGCCGCGTCGGCGCCGAGCTCCCGGGCCAGCGCCCGCCGCTCCGCCGCGATCTCCACCGCGATCACCCGCGCGCCCATCGCCGCGCCCAGCATCGTCGCCGAGAGCCCGACCGGCCCCTGGCCGAAGACCGCCAGCGTGTCGCGCCCCGACACGTCCAGCCGGCGGAGGGCCTGGTACGCGGTCCCGGTGCCGCAGGAGATGGCCGCGCCCTCCTCGAACGAGAGCGCGTCCGGCAGCGGCACCAGCGTCGACGCCGGCACCGCCATGTAGGGCGCGTGGCCGCCGTGGCCGGTGATCCCGTACACGACGATCCCCTGCCGACAGAGCTGGGACCAGCCCCCGCGGCAGTGGGCGCACCGCCCGCAGCCGCGGTAGTGGTGGTTCATGACGCGCGCGCCCGTCGGCGCGTCGGCCTCGGACACGCCCGCGCCCCGGGCGACCACGACGCCGCACGGCTCGTGGCCGGCGATCACCGGGCCGCCGGTCCCCCCGAGGCCCAGGCTCTGCGCGGCGCCCCCGGTCCGCGGGGCGCGGTAGGCGTGAAGGTCGCTGCCGCACATCCCCGATGCCCGCATCGCCAGGACGACCTCGCCGGCCGCCGGGGTCGGATCGGGGAACTCCCGGAGCTCGAGCTCGCGCTCACCGAGGAAGACCACGCCGCGCATCCGTCACCTCGCTCCTCGCAGGATCGGCCGCGCCGGCTCGGCGCCGCGGCCGCGGGCCCCATGATGCCACGATGCGATCCCGAGCTCAGGCCACGACCCGCGTCCCGGCCCGGCCGTCCAGGGCCGCGCGGGCGTGGGCGACCGAGGTGATGACGGCCTCGCGTCCCCCCGCGCCGACGAACTCCAGCGCCGCCTCGAGCTTGGCGCCGATGCCGGCCCGCGGGAACTCGCCCGCCGCGAGCAGCGCCCGGGCCTCCCGCGCCGCGATCCGCTCGACCGCGATCGCCCGCGGCGTGCCCCAGCCGACCATCACCCGCTCCGCCCCGGTCAGGAACAGCGTCCGGTCGGCGGTCAGCGCGGTGCCCAGGAGGGCCGCCGTGTAGTCCGGCTCGACCCGCACCTCGACCCCCTGGTAGCCGACCGCGGTCTCGACGACGGGCACCCCGCCCGCGCCGACGACCGGCAGCACCCCGGCGGCGACCAGGCGGCGAAGCGCTTCCGTCTCGAGGACGCGGCGCGGCCGCGCCCGCGGCACCAGGCGGCGGTAGCCCCGCCCGGGCTCCTCGACGAGCGTCCAGCCGTGCTCCCGCCGGAGGCGCCGCGCCTCGGCCGGCGCGTACGCCGGGCCGACCGGCGTCCCCGGTCCCTCCGACGCCGCCTCGGCGCCGTCCACCAGCACCCGCGTCGCGACCGCCGCCACCGGCGTCTCCAGCCCCCGCGCGCGGCAGAGGTTGTCGAGGACCTGCGCGATCGCGTAGCCGAGCGCGCCCTCGGACCCCGCCCCGCAGGCGTCGAGCGACAGCGGCGGGGCGGGCGGGACCGGCCGCCCGAGCAGGTCGGCGACCGCGGGCGCCCCGGCGTGGGTCACGACGAGCCGGAACCCGGCCGCGATCAGGTCGACCAGCGGCGGCAGCGTGCGGCCGAGGCACCGGAGCCACTCGGCCGGGCGCGCCGGCGACCCCGCGGCCTCGAGCGCGCCGCCGCCCAGCGCCACCACCAGGAGGCGCGGATCGCGCGGGCCGCTCACGCCGCCGCGCGCGCCGCGGCCAGCGCCTCGAGCGCGGCGGCGAAGCACGCCAGCGGCGCCCGCACCGTCCCGGCCCCCACCTGGCCGATCCCGGGCTGCCGGCCGGCGATCCCCGTGTTGATCACCGGCGTGATGCCGGTCTCCACCACCCGGCGGACGTCGATCCCGAGCGGCGCGCCCCGATCGTCCTCCGCCGCGATCCGGAACTCCGGATGCTCGCCGAGCGTGATCTCGCGCATCTCGGCCGTGACCGCCAAGGCCTCGGCCAGGGCGCCCGCCCCGACGAACCGCGCGACCGCCGGCGAGGCCGCCATCGCCATCCCGCCGAGCCCGATGGTCTCGACGATCGCCGAGTCGCCCATGTCCGGATTCGCGTCTGCCGGGCCGAAGCCCGGGAAGTAGAGGCCGGCCGGCGTGTTGACCGGGGCGGTGAACCACTGCGCGCCGCACCCGGCGACGCGGATGCCGAACTCGGTGCCGTTCCGGGCCATCGCCGTCACGACCGTGGCGCCCGGCACGTCGGCGGCGGGGTCGGTCGCCGCCTTGGCGGCCGCCATCGCCAGGTTCAGGAAGAACTGGTCGTTCCCGCAGACGAACTCCACGACCCGCGCGGCCGCGGGACCCGGCTCCGCGCAGAGCGCCGGCGCGAGCCGCCGGGCCAGGAGCGACGTCGCGGCGATGTTGCGCTGGTGCATCTCGTCGCCCATCTGGAGCGCCTGCGCCATGAGCGGCCGGAGCGGGATGCCGCCGAGCCGGCGGAGGGCGCCGCCGAGCTGCGGACCGGCCTCGTCCCGCAGCCAGGCCAGCCGGGCCAGGACCGCGGCGTCGTGGGCGCCGAAGCGGAGGACCCGCCCGAGCCCCTCGTTGATCGTCGCGTGCGCGCGGTTGCCGAACGCCCGGTTCTCGACGACGAACACCGGCATCGTCCGGGTGATGAGGCCCGTCATCGGTCCGACGGCGGCGCGGGCATGGCAGGGCTCGAAGCGGATCGCCCCCGACGCGGCGAGGCGCGCCGCGTCCTCGTCGCTCTCGGCCCACCCCTCGTACCGGATGGCGCCGGTCACCGCTCCCCGGAGGGGCGGACACATGGCCTCCCAGGCGATCGGCGGGCCGGCGTGGAGGATGGTCCGGTCGCCGAGCCCGAGCGCCCGGGCGGCGGGCACGCAGTCCACGAGGACCGGATCGGCCGCGACCAGCCGCGCGAGCGCCCCGGCGTTCGCCGCCGCGATCCCGGGCCGGCGCGCCCCCACGCGGGGCATGATCCCGCCCGCACCGCCCGGGTGTCAATCGACGCGTGCCCCTCCCGCGCGGGCCCCGTTCGGCATAATGAAGAGGCGCGCGCATGTCCCCTGCCAGCGCTCCGGACACCCTCGACCGCCTCGCCGAGACGCTCGAGGCCCTTCGCGGCACCCGGTCCCGGCTCGAGAAGCGCCGGCTGCTCGTGGCCTATCTCCGGGCGCAGCCCGACGCCGCGCTGCCGCTGGCCGTCACCTACCTGGGCGGCCGGCCGTTCCCGCGCGGCAACGGGCGCACGCTGTCCATCGGCGGCGCCACGCTGGACGCCGCGCTCCGGGCCGCCCGGCCGGCCCTCACCGACGCCGCCGTGTTCGCCGCCTGGCGGCGTCACGCCGACGCGGGCGACGCGGCGGCCGAGCTCTGGGCCGACGCCGTGCCGGCCGGCGCCGGGCCGCTCCGGCTGGCCGACGTGGCCGCGTGCTTCGAGGCCCTCCACCAGGTCCGCGGCACGCGGGCGAAGACCGCCCTCCTGGCCGACGCCTTCCGCCGCATGGACGGCCGGGCGATCCGCGCGTTCGTGAAGGCGATGCTCGGCGAGGCGCGCGTCGGCGTGCAGGAGCAGACGCTCGAGGACGCGGTCGCCCACGCGACCGGGCATCCGGTCGAGGCGATCCGCGCCGCGAACCGTCACCGCGCCGACCTGGGCGCGGTGGCGCTGGAGGCCCGGGGAGGTGCGCTCGCCCCGGTGACGTTCCGCTACTTCACGCCGGTCGACCCGATGCTGGCCCAGGCCGCCCCCGACGCGGCGGAGGTCGTGCGCCGCCTCGGCGCCCCGGTGTGGGTCGAGGACAAGTACGACGGGATCCGCTGCCAGCTCCACAAGGCCGGGGAGGCGGTGCGGCTCTACTCCCGCGACCGCCGCGACGTGACCGGCCAGTTTCCCGAGGTCGCCGCCGCCTTCCGGACCGCCGCCGGCCGGTACGTCCTCGACGGCGAGCTGGTCGCGATCGAGGAGGGGCGCGCGCTCCCGTTCCAGCGGCTCCAGCAGCGGCTCGGGCGACTCGAGCCCGGCCCCGAGATCCTGGCCGCTCATCCGGTGGTCCTGGTCGCGTTCGACTGCCTCGCCCACGAGGACGCGAGCCTCCTGGACGCGCCGCTCTCGGAGCGGCGGGCGGCGCTCGAGGCGCTCGGGATCCCGCCCGGGCAGCTGGTCGCGCCGGTGTGGGCGGCGGGCGGGGCGGCCGAGCTCGAGGCGCTCTTCCAGGCCGCCCAGGCCCGCGGGAACGAGGGGCTCATGGCGAAGCAGCCGGGGTCGCCCTACGCCTCCGGGCGGCGCGGGGCGCAGTGGCTCAAGCTCAAGCGCCCGATGGAGACGCTCGACGTCGTCGTGGTCGGCGCCGAGTGGGGCCACGGCCGGCGACGCGCCGTGCTCTCCGACGTGACGTTCGCGGTGCGCGAGCCGGCGACCGGGGCGCTGGTGACGATCGGCAAGGCCTACAACGGGCTCACCGACGCGGAGATCCGCGCGCTGACCGAGCGGCTCCAGGCCCTGACCCTGGTCGACGCCGGCCACTACCGGACGGTGCGCCCGGAGATCGTCCTCGAGGTCGCGTTCAACCACATCCAGCGATCCCGGCGGCACTCCTCCGGATACGCGCTCCGGTTCCCGCGCATCGTGCGCCTGCGGGAGGATCGGCGGCCGGACGACATCAGCACGCTCGAGGACGTCGCCCGGCTGGCGGCGACGCTCGGCGCCCCCGGCCCGGTGCCCGGCGCACCGCCCGCCCGCGGCGACCCCGGCGGCGCCGCCGCGCCGGCCACGCGCCGAGGAAGGGCCGGGGCCCGCCGGCCGCCGCACGACACCGATCGCGAGCCGGGGCGGCCGGCGGCGGAGGCCGGATGACCCGAGAGCCACCCCGACCCGGTCCTCCGCCACCGGACTCCGAGCGCCGCGGCGCCGCCGCGGCCCCGCCCGCGCGCCCGGCCGGGGCGCCGCGCGCGGCCGGCACGCCAGCCTCGCCGGTCCTCCCGGCCCCGGGCGCGGCGCTGTCGGCCTTCCACCCGGTCGTGCAGGCCTGGTTCGGGGCGAGCTTCCCCGCCCCGACCGCCGCGCAGGCGCTCGGCTGGCCGGCGATCCAGCGCGGGGAGTCGACCCTCGTCCTGGCCCCGACCGGCTCCGGCAAGACGCTGGCGGCCTTCCTCGCGATCGTGGACCGCCTCATGTTCGAGCCGCCCCCGGCCGCGGCGCGCCGCTGCCGGGCCGTGTACGTCTCGCCGCTCAAGGCGCTGGCCGTCGACGTCGAGCGGAACCTCCGCGCGCCGCTGGCCGGCATCGCGCGCGCCGCCGCCGAGGCCGGCGTCCCCGTCCACCTGCCGGAGATCGCGATCCGCACCGGGGACACGCCCGCCCGCGAGCGCGCGCGCTTCCGGCGGCGGCCCGGGGACGTGCTGATCACGACGCCGGAGTCCCTCTACCTCGTGCTGACGAGCCAGGCCCGCGAGGCGCTCCGCGGGGTGCGGTGGGTCATCGTCGACGAGATCCACGCGATGGTCGCGGACAAGCGCGGCGCCCACCTCGCGCTCTCGCTCGAGCGGCTGGCCGAGCTCGCCGCCGGGCCCGTGCAGCGGATCGGGCTGTCCGCCACCGTGACCCCGCCCGAGGAAGCCGCGCGACTCCTGGGCGGCTTCGCTCCGGCTGGCGCGCCGCGGCCGGTGACGATCGTCGACGCCGGCCGCCGGAAGCCGCTCGAGGTCCGGGTGGAGATGCCGGTTGAGGATCTCGCGCGGGCCCCCGCGCCGGCGGACGCCCCCGCGCCGGCGGACGCCCCTGCGCCGGTGGACGCCCCCGCGCCGCGCGCCGCCGCCGTGCCTGGAGGCGCCGCCGCGGCCCCGGCGATGCCCGCCCCGGCCACGGCCGAGGCGGGCTCGAGCATCTGGCCGGCCATCCACCCGCTCGTCCTCGACCTGATCCGGCGCCATCGCTCGACCCTCGTCTTCGTGAACAGCCGGCGGCTGGCCGAGCGGCTGGCCGCCGCGCTGAACGACCTCGCCGGCGAGACCTTGGTCCAGGCCCATCATGGCTCGGTCGCCCGCGCGCAGCGGCTCGCGATCGAGGAGGCGCTCAAGGCCGGGCGGCTCCCCGCCCTGGTGGCGACGTCCTCGCTCGAGCTCGGGATCGACATGGGGGCCATCGACCTGGTGGTGCACGTCGAGGCGCCGCCGGCCGTCTCGGCCGGGCTCCAGCGGATCGGGCGCGGCGGCCATCAGGTCGGCGTCCCCTCCACCGGCGTGATCCTGCCGAAGCACCGGGGCGACCTCCTCGCGTGCGCGGCGCTGGTCCAGGCCATGCACGAGGGAGCGGTCGAGCCGCGCCGCTACCCCCGCAACCCGCTCGACGTCCTGGCCCAGCAGGTGGTCGCGATGGTGGCCATGGACGAGTGGCCGGTGGATCGCCTGTGGGCCGTGCTCCGCCGGGCCGCGCCGTTCGCCGAGCTGCCCCGGGCGACGTTCGAGGGCGTCCTCGACATGCTGGCCGGCCGCTACCCGTCGGAGGAGTTCGCCGAGCTGCGCCCGCGCCTGGTCTGGGACCGGCTGCGGGGCGTGCTGCGCACGCGCGAGGGCGCCCGGAGCGTCGCGATCGCGAATGCGGGCACGATCCCCGACCGGGGGCTCTACCCCGTGTACCTGGCCGACGGCCCGGCGGGCCGCGCGCGGGTCGGCGAGCTCGACGAGGAGATGGTCCAGGAGACCCGGGTCGGCGAGACGTTCCTGCTGGGCGCCTCCACGTGGCGGGTCGAGGGGATCACCGCCGACCGCGTCCTCGTCTCCCCGGCCCCCGGCGTCCCGGGGAAGATGCCCTTCTGGCGCGGGGACGCCGCCGGGCGCCCGCTCGCGTTCGGGCGCGCCATCGGGGCGCTCACCCGCACGCTCCGCACCCTCCCCGCGACGGAGGCGGTCGAGCGGCTGGTGACCGGCCACGGCCTCTCGCCCGCCGCCGCGGCCGCGCTGGTCGCCTACCTGGAGGAGCAGGCCCGGGCGGCCGGGGCCGTCCCGGACGACCGCACGCTGGTCGTGGAGCGCCACCGCGACGAGCTCGGCGACTGGCGCGTGTGCCTGCTCTCGCCGTTCGGGGGCCGGGTGCACGCACCGTGGGCGATGGCGCTCGCCGCGCGGGCGCGCGCCGCGAGCGGGGCCGAGCCGGACGTGCTCTGGACGGACGACGGCATCGTGGCGCGCTTCCCCGACGTCGACACCCCGCCGCCCGTCGAGCTGCTCTTCCCGGACCCGGAGGAGGTCGAGCCGCTGGTCGTCCGGCAGCTCGGGACCGGCGGCGCCGGGGCGCGCGAGTCCAGCTACGGGCTGGCCAGCGCGCTGTTCGCCGCACGGTTCCGCGAGGCGGCGGCGCGGGCGCTCCTGCTCCCGCGCCGCCGGCCCGGACAGCGCCTGCCGCTCTGGCAGCAGCGGCGGCGCGCGAGCGACCTCCTGCACGTCGCCAGCCGGTTCGAGGCGTTCCCGATCGTGCTCGAGGCCTACCGCGAGTGCCTGCGGGACCGGTTCGATCTCCCGGCGCTCCGGGAGCTGCTGGCCGATGTCCGGAGCCGCGCGATCCGCGTGGTCACCACGGACACCCGCACGCCGTCCCCGTTCGCCGCCTCGCTCATGTTCGCGTACGTCGCGAGCTTCCTTTACGAGGGGGACGCGCCGCTCGCCGAGCGCCGGGCCCAGGCGCTCACGGTGGACCCGGTGCAGCTCCGGCAGCTCCTGGGCGACGTCGAGCTCCGCGAGCTGATCGACGCGGACACGCTGGCGGAGCTGGAGGGCTGGCTGCAGCACCGCGTCCCCGAGCGGCAGGCGCGCCACCCGGATGCGCTGCACGACCTGCTCCGCCAGCTGGGCGACCTGTCGCTCGCGGAGCTGGAGGCCCGGGCGGCGCCGCCGGGCGCGGTCGCCCGGTGGCTCGAGCAGCTCCTCGCCGAGGGGCGCGCCCTCCGCATCCGCATCGCCGGCGAGCCGCGGCACGTCGCGGCGGAGGACGCCGGGCGCTACCGCGACGCGCTCGGGGTCTCGCTGCCGGCGGGGATCCCGCCGGCGTTCCTCGAGCCGGCGGCCGACCCGCTCGACGAGCTGCTCGGACGGTACGCCCGGACTCACGGCCCGTTCACGGCCGCGGAGCCGGCGCGGCGGCTCGGGGTCGGGATCGCGGCCGTCCAGCCGGCGCTCGAGCGGCTGGCCGCCGCCGGCCGCCTCGTGGACGGGGAGCTCCGGCCGGGCGGCCACGGCCGCGAGTGGTGCGACGCGGGCGTGCTCCGCACGCTCCGCCAGCGCTCGCTCGCCCGGCTCCGGCGCGAGATCGCGCCCGTCGAGCCCGCGGTCCTCGGCCGGTTCGCCGTCGCCTGGCACGGGATCGCGGAGCGGCGGAGCGGGCCGGCGGCGCTCCTCGACGCCCTCGCGCAGCTCCAGGGCGCCGCGCTGCCCGCGTCGGTGCTCGAGACCGAGATCCTGCCGGCGCGCGTCGGGCGCTACGATCCGCGGGATCTCGACCGGCTCCTCGCGGCCGGGGCGGTCGTGTGGGTCGGCGCCGGCGCGCTCGGGCCGAAGGACGGCCGGATCGCTCTCTACCTCGCCGAGGACCTGCCGGCCCTGCTCCCGCCGCCGGAGGGCCCGGCCCCGGACGGTCCGCTCCACGCGCGGATCCGGGAGCACCTGGGGACGCGCGGTGCCTCGTTCTTCCCGCAGCTCCACCAGGGGCTCGGCGGCGGCTTCCTCCCGGAGGTCACCACCGCCCTCTGGGACCTGGTCTGGGCCGGCGAGGTGACCAACGACACCCTCGGCCCGCTGCGCGCGCTGGTCCACCCGTCGCGGGTCGAGCCGGGCGGCCGTCGACGCGCGCGCCGGGCGCGGGCGTGGGGCGCGCCGGGGTTGCCCGCCGGCCCGCGCGGCTTCGCTCCCGAGACGGCCGGGCGCTGGTCGCTGGTCCGGAGCGGCGCGGCCGGCGAGCCCGGCCCGACCGAGCGGCTCGCGGCCCGCGTGCGGCAGCTGCTCGAGCGCCACGGCATCGTCACGCGGGAGACGGTCGGCGCGGAGGGGCTGGAGGGCGGCTTCGCGGCCGCCTACCCGGTGCTGGCCGCCATGGAGGAAGCCGGCCGCGTCCGGCGCGGGTACTTCGTCGACGGGCGCGGCGCGGCCCAGTTCGCGCTCCCCGGCGCGGTCGACCGGCTGCGGAGCCTCAGGGCGACGCCGGCGGCGCCCGAGACGGTGCGCCTGGCCGCGACCGACCCGGCCAATCCCTACGGCGCCGCGCTGCCGTGGCCCGAGCGGTCCGCCGGGCGCAAGCCGATGCGGGTCGCGGGCGCGGCGGTGATCCTGGTCGACGGGGCGCTGGCCGGGTGGCTCGGGCCGGGCGAGCGTGACCTCCTCACGTTCGGGGAGCCCGGCACCGAGCGCGCGCCGGAGGTCGTGGCGCGCGCGCTCGCCGAGGCGCTGGCCCGGGAGCCCGCGCGCACCGGCCGGGCGATCGTCCTGGAGGAGATCGACGGCCTCCCCGTCGAGGCCGCGCCGCTGGCGCCCGCGCTGCGGGCGGCGGGGTTCGCGCCGACCGCCCACGGCTATCTCCGGCGCCCCGGCGCCCGGCCCGGGGGCAGTGTCCCGCCCGACGGCGCGGCCGGACCGGACGGGAGCTGATCAGCCGGACTCGCCGCCCTCCGGGCCGTAGAAGACGACCCAGGTCGCGAAGTCCTCCGAGAACGCCTCGAACCGGTGCTCCACGCCGGCCGCGGCAAAGAGGACGTCGCCGGGCCCGAACGGCACCCGCTGCCCGCCGACGACGAACGTGCCCCGTCCGCTCGCGACCACGTACAGCTCGTCCTGCCCGTGCGGCGTCTGCCGGTCGGCGCCGCGGGGCGCGTAGTACCGGAGCTTCATCGTCCCGTGCTCCATGAGGAGCGCCGAGCGCGAGCCGGGCGGGATCGGCGCCGCCCGGGCCTCGTCCAGGGTCGCGCGAACCGGACGCGTCATGCGGGGCCTCCTTGCCGGGAATCGTCGTCATCGTCCTCGAGCGCGGCGAGGAGCGCCAGGAGCCGGGGGTCGCCGCCGGCCGGCGGGCGCCAGTCGACCGCGACCACCGGGACGCCCGCCGCCGCCAGCTCGTCCGCGAACGTCTCGAGCCCGACCGCGATCACGCGGAGCGGCCCCGCCAGGAGGGCGGCGACCGGATCGCCCGGGGACCGGGGCGGCACCGCGGCGCTCACGCGGCGGGCCCGAGGAGCACGGTCGCCAGCGCGGGACGCAGGCAGAGCGCGGCGAAGCGGGCCGCCTGCGCGTTCGAGGGCAGCACCTCGACGCCCGCCTCGCGGAGCCGGGCGACCTGGCCCGCGAGGCCCTGCGGGTCCGCGGCGGTGCCCACCACCGACCCCACCACGGTCAGCGCCCGTCCCGCCGCGCGCGCCGCCGCGCGCGCCTCGCGCACGGCCGCGGCGAGCGGGCCGGCGGGATCCGGGTGCACCCCGCGCCCGAGGACCAGGTCCACCAGGAGCACCCCTACCTCCGCCAGGCGCCCTGCCTCGCGCACCCCGGCCGCGCGCGCCGCCGGGTCGAGCATGGGATGCGGCCGCCCGGCGGTCAGCTCGTCGGCCCCGAGGTCGACAATCCGGTGGACGCCGGCGGGGCCGCCGCGGAGATCGTCGACGATCGGCCCGAGCACCGGGGCCAGGATCCCGCGCGCCTCGTGGGCGAGGGTCCCGCCGGTGTAGAGCCCGAGGAGCACCGGACCCGCGCGTCCCGGCTCCGCGGCCCGGCGGGCCAGCGCCGCGCGAACCGCGGCCGGGTCGGCGAACGGCGCGGGCGAGAAGCCGCGGCCGGCGGCGAGCGCGGCGGCGCACCGGGCGGCGTCCTCCAGGGTCTCGACCCAGCGCGCCCCGCCGGCGGCCACCGGGGACGTCCCGAGCGCGCACGCCACCGCCGGCTTCCCGAGCGCCCGGAGCGCGGTCGCGAGCGTCGGCACGGTCGCCGGCGCCGGCGGTTTCGAGACCAGCACGACGATCTCGGTGGCCGGATCGCGGGCGAGGGCGTCGAGCGCAAGCCCGGTCATGAGCCCGCCCACCTCCGCCGACAGGTCGCGACCGCCGACGCCCAGGCCGTGAGAGACGCCCTCCCCCAGCGCCGCCAGGTGGGCGGCGATCGCCTGGAGTCCCGTGCCGGAGGCGGCGACGATCCCGATCCGCCCGCACGGGACCACGTTGGCGAAGCCGAGGCCGACGCCGGCCACGTACGCGGTCCCGCAGTCCGGCCCCATGCAGAGCCGGCGCCGGGCCACCGCGAGCCGCTTGAGCGCGATCTCCTCCGCGAGCGGGACGTTGTCGCTGAACAGGAACACGTGGCGGCCGGCGTGGAGCGCGCGGCGCGCCTCGAGGGCGGCGAACGCGCCCGGGACCGAGATCGCGACCAGCGCGGCGTCCGGGGCCTCGGCGAGCGCCGTGCGGAGCGTGCGGGGCCGGGAGCGGCCGGCCGCCGGCCGGCGGGGCCCGGCCTCGAGCAGCGCGTCGACCGCGGCGAGCGCGTCCTGGGCGTCCGCCTCGGTGTCGGCGGCCACCGCGAGCACGAGGTCGGTCGGGCCGGCTCGCGCCGTCTCCGGCGTCGCCAGGCCCGCCGACCCGAGGAGGGCGTGGTTCGCCGGGGTCCCCATCAGCGCCGCGGCCTCCCGGACGCCCGGGCGCGCGCGCAGGGCCTCCGCGACGCGCATCAGGACGACCGAATCGCGGTAGACCGCCGGCCGGATCGCCGCGTGCACGATCACGGCCCGGCCCCGGCGAGGACCCCGCGGGTCGCGGCGCGGTCCCCGCGCTCGCCGGCGCCGAGGGCGGTCCCGAGCGCCCGCCGCGCGAGCGCATACCCTGCCAGGAAGTCCGCCCCGGAGGTGGCGCCCACCGCGAGGAGGGCGGTGAGCGCGACGGGACCCGGGCCCGCCACGAAGCGGCTCGCCGGCACGCCCACGTGGCCGGCCAGCGCCGCCGTCACGAGCGCGGTGCCGAGCGGCGTCGTCCGCGAGGCGGCCGCGTCGCCGAGCCCCTCCGCGATCGCCCCGCACAGCGCCCCGCCGCCGCCGGCCTGCAGGCCGGCGAGCCAGCCGATCACGAGGTCGTCGCCGGCGGGGGTGAGCCCGGGGCCCAGGCCCAGCAGCGCCACGGCCGCGCGGAGCGCCGGGGCGGGATCCCGCCGCCGGGTCGCCCGGAAGAGCGCCAGGAGCACCGGCCTCGCCTGCGACGCGAGGACGGCGTCGAGTGCGGTCCCGCGCGCCGTCCCCGGGCCGCAGGGCGCGCCCGGCGGGGCGTCGCGCATCAGGAGCGCCACGGTCACGGGCAGGAGGCCGCCGGTCACGATCGCCGCGGCGGCGCGCAGGGTCGCCGCCGGCACCGGCGGGGCGCCGGGCGGGACCGCGGTCTCCGCGCTCGGCGCCTCGGCGAGCGCCAGGCGCCACGCCGATCCGAGCCGGAGCGCCGCGGCCGCGCCGTCCCCGCCCGGCTCCACGGCGACGGGCGTGCCGGCGACCGCCCACGCAGGCAGGGCGCCCGGGCAGGCGATGCCGAACGGCGAGGGTAGCGGGCCCGGGGCGTGCAGAGAGACCCAGTCCTCGGGCCCGCCGGGCGCCAGCCGGACGTTCGCGGTGCGCGGGAACCGCGACGCGACCCAGCCCCGCCGCCCGGGCCGGAGCCGCGCGCGCGCCAGCGGCGCGACGGCATCCGCCGCGAGCCGGAGACCCGGGCCGGCCGCGGCAGGCGGGCCGGGGCCGATCATCCGCGCCCGCGCCTCAGCACCCGAGCGCCGGCCCGTCGGCGCGCGGGTCGCCGCCGCCGACCAGGAGGCCCGTCGGGTCGCGCTGGATCGCCTGCGCGTGGCCCACGGAGTCGCTCCAGCCGTCCAGCACCCGGACGACGTGCCCGCGCCGCTCGAGCGCCGCCCGGACGCGCGCGCCGAACCGCCGCTCGAGCGCCAGGTCCCGCCGCGGCGCCCCCCACGTCCGGCCGTAGATCCAGCGCGGCGCCTCGATGGCCGCCTGCACCCCGAGCCCCCGGTCGACGATCCGGGTCGTGAGCGCGGCGAGCGTCTGGGGCTGTCCCTCGCCACCCATCGTCCCCGCGACCAGGACGGGCCGGCCGTCGCGCAGGTACATGAACGGCGTGAGCGTGTGGAACGGGCGCTTCCCGGGCACCAGCCCGTTCGGGCCGCCGTCCAGGTCGAAGTAGATCCCGCGGTTCTGCAGGACGACGCCGGTGGCCCCGGCGACCACGCCCGAGCCCCACTCGTGGTAGAGGCTCTGGATCAGGGACACGCAGTGCCCGGCGCCGTCGGCCGTCACGCACGCGATGGTGTCCCCGCGCTCCACCCCGGACCGGGCCGGCGCCGGCATCGCCCGGTCGGCGGCGATCGCCCGGGCGCGCTCGCGGAGGTAGGCGGGATCGAGGAGCGCCCCGAGCGGCACCGGCTCGACCTCCGGGTCGGCGAGCCACCGGTCGCGGTCGCCGAACGCCAGCTTCGTCGCCTCGACCACGAGGTGCACGTAGCCGGCGTCGTCCCCGTCCCGCACGTCCAGCGCGTCCAGCATCCCGAGGATGGCGAGCGCGGCCAGCCCCTGGCAGGGCGGCGGGACCGACGCCGCCACGCCCCCGCGGTAGGGGGCCGTGATCGGCTCCACCCAGCGCGAGCGGTGGACCGCGAGGTCCCGCGCGCGGAGGGGGCTCCCGAGCGCCTCGCAGGCGCGGCCGATCTCGTCGGCGATCGCGCCCTCGTAGAACGCGCGGCCGCCCTCGCGGGCGAGCCGCTCGAGCGTCGCGGCCAGGCGGGGCTGGACGAGGGGGCTCCCCGGCGCGAGCGGGGCGCCCGCGGCGAGGTAGGCCTCGCGGAGGGGCCCGAGCGCGGGATCGTCGCTGGCCAGGAGGTCCGCCGCCCCGCGGGTCACGCGCGTGAGGCAGGGGGAGACGGCGAAGCCGTCCCGGGCGTGCCGGATCGCCGCCTCCAGCAGGTCGCCCCACGGCACCGCGGAGCCGAGCCGGGCGCGACTCCACCGGTGCGCGGACCAGAGGCCGTCGACCGCGCCGGGGACGGTGAGCGCGGCCAGCGGGCCGCGTGCCGGGATCGCCGTCAGCCCCTGCCGCCGGTAGTAGGCGGGGCTGGCGAGCGCGGCCGCGCCGCCCGCCGCCTGCAGCGCGGCCAGCCGTGCCGCGCGCGCGTCCCACAGGAGCCAGAAGCTGTCCCCGCCGAGGCCGGTCATGTGCGGGTAGACGACCGCCAGCGTCGCCCCGACGGCGACCGCGGCGTCCGCCGCCGTGCCGCCGCGGAGGAGGATGTCGAGCCCGGCCACGGTCGCCAGGGGGTGCGGGGACGCCACGACGCCGCGGCGACCCAGCGCGGCCGGCCAGCGAGGGGCGGGCGCCCGGGAGACGCGGCCCGATCCCCGCGCGCTCCCCCCGCCCCTCGCGGCGCGGGGCGCGGTCCTCACTCCGAGACGGGGGCGCGGGGCGGCGGCTCCTCGGCGCGGCGGGGGACGGTGATCCCGTAGGCCTTGAGCTTCCGCCACAAGTTCACGCGGCCGATGCCGAGCGCCCGCGCGGTCCGCGTGATGTTCCAGTCGCGCAGGCGGAGCTCGCCCAGGATGTAGCCGCGCTCGAAGGCGTCGCGGGCCTCGCGCAGGCTCTGCTGGGCGGCGGCCGGCTCGCCGGCGGGGGCGCCGGGCTCCGGCCGGAGCGAGCCCGGGAGGTCGTCGGGACCGATGACGTCGCCCGGGGTCATGATGACGAGCCGCTCCACCATGTTCCGCAGCTCGCGCACGTTCCCCGGCCAGTCGTAGGCGACGAAGCACCCCATCGCCTCGCCGGAGAGGGTCTTCGGGCGCTTGCCGTACTCGGCGGAGAACGTCTTCAGGAAGTGCTCGACCAGGAGCGGGATGTCCTCGCGCCGGCGGCGGAGCGGCGGCACCTCGATCGGGATCACGTTCAGGCGGTAGAAGAGGTCCTCCCGGAACCGGCCCCGGGCGATCAGGTCGGGCAGGGGCTGGTTCGAGGCGGCGATCACCCGGGCGTCGACCCGGATCGCGTCGTGGCCGCCGATCCGCTCGATGGTCTGCTCCTCGAGCGCCCGCAGCACCTTGGCCTGGGTCTTGAGCGACATGTCGCCGATCTCGTCCAGGAACAGGGTGCCGCCGGCGGCGAGCTCGAACTTCCCGCGCCGGCGCGCCACCGCCCCGGTGAAGGCGCCCTTCTCGTGCCCGAAGAGCTCGGACTCGATCAGCTCGTCGGGGATCGCCGCGCAGTTGACCTCCACGAACGGCCGGTCGCGGCGGGCGGAGAGCGCGTGGATCGCGCGGGCGACCAGCTCCTTGCCCGAGCCGTTCTCGCCGAAGATGAGGACGCGGCCGTTGGTGGGGGCGGCGGTCGCGATCTGCCGCCGCAGCTCCATCACCGCGGGGCTCGCGCCGATGATCTCGTGGGCGCGCTCGATCCGCTCCCGGAGCTGACGGTTCTCGCGCTCGAGCCGGGCGTGCTCCAGCGCCCGCTCGACGACCAGCAGCGTCTTCTCAAGCGAGAGCGGCTTCTCGATGAAGTCGTAGGCGCCCAGCTTCGTCGCCTTGACCGCGGTCTCGATCGTCCCGTGCCCCGAGATCATGACCACCGGCAGCTCGGGCCACTGCCGCTTGACCTCGGCCAGCACCTCGATCCCGTCCATCTCGGCGAGCCAGATGTCCAGGATCACCAGGTCCGGGACCTCCTCGCCGATCCGGGCCAGGGCCTCGGCGCCGCCGGCCACCGTCACCGGGCGGTACCCCTCGTCGGCCAGGATGCCGCCCAGCGTGGTGCGGATGCCGCGCTCGTCGTCGACCACCAGGATGCGCTCCCCGGCCACCGGCCCCTCAGCCTCCGGCCGGGGCCGCGGCGCCGGCCCGTCCGCGCCCCGCCGCGCCGCGTCCCGCGCTCATGGTGTCACCGCGCGGATCAGGGCACCCGGGGGTGCGCCAGCCCCGCCGCGCCCGGGTCGGCCTCGGCCTCCGCGGCGGGCAGCCCGCCGTTGGCGGGCCGGATCACCGGCAGCTCGATGACGAACCGGGTGCCGCGCGGGGCGTTCTCCTCGACGCGGATGTGGCCGCCGTGGTCGGCCACGATCTGGTGGACGATCGGGAGCCCCAGCCCCATGCCGGTCGCCTTGGTCGAGAAGTACGGCAGGAACACCCGGTCGCGGACCTCGCCGGGGATCCCCGGCCCGTTGTCGGCGATGACGACCTGTGCGCGGTCCCCGCCGGCAGCCCGCGTCGCGACCACGATCTCGGTCGCGCCCGCCTCGACGGCGTTGTCGATGAGGTTCAGCACGGCCCGCTTGAGCTGGTCGCCGTCGGCCTCGAGCGTCGGCAGCTCGGTCGCCAGGTCCGCGCGGAGGTGGATCGCCGGGTGCGTCTCGCCGTAGAGCGCGATCACGCTCTCGAGCAGGCGCCGGAGGTCCGTCGGCTTGGGCGCGAAGCTCGGCATGCGCGCGAACCGCGAGAACTCGTCGACCAGCCGCCGGAGGCCCTCGACCTCCCCGATGATGGTCGCGGTGCACTCCTCCAGGAGGCCGCCGTCGTCCGGCAGCCGGCCGGCCAGCCGGCGCCGGAGCCGCTGGGCCGAGAGCTGGATCGGCGTGAGCGGGTTCTTGATCTCGTGGGCGATGCGCTGGGCGACCTCGCGCCATGCGGCCAGGCGCTGGGCGGCCACCAGGTCGGTGAGGTCGTCGAAGACCAGCACGATGCCGAGGTACCCCCCCTCCGGCCCGACCAGCGCGGTGAGGCTCGCGACCAGGGTGAGGCTCTTCCCGTCGAGCGGCACCTGCAGCTCCCGCTCGAGGCTGCCGGCGCGGAGCCGCTCCATCCGCTGCATGAGCGCCACCAGGTCGAGGTACGGCGCCCCGTCGAACGCCCGCGCGTAGTGCCGCCCGACCGCCGCCTCCGGCGCCAGGCCGAGCATGCGGCTCGCCGCCCGGTTGACGGTGGTCACCACGCCGGCGGCGTCCGCCGAGACGACGCCGGTGGCGACCGCCTCCAGCACGGTCTCGGTGTAGCGGCGCCGCTCGGTGAGCTCGGCGTGCTTGGCCTGGAGGTCGCCGTACGCCTGCTCGAGCCGGGCCTTGGAGGACTGGAGGTCGGCGGTCATCTGGTTGAACGACTCCACCAGCGTGCCGACCTCGTCGTCGGCCTGGGCGGTCACACGGTAGCCCAGGTTCCCGGCGGCCACCTCGCGGGTCCCGTGCGCCAGCAGCTGGATCGGGACCGTGATCCCCCGCGCCAGGTACAGGCCGAACCACGTGACCGAGAACACGATCAGGAGCGTCATGAGCAGGAACAGCAGGATGTAGATGCCCTTGATCGGCTGCTTCAGGAGCTTGAGCTGCTTGTACTCCTGGAACGCCTGGGCGATGCCCCGCACCTGCGCCTCGAGCCGCTGGGGGACGTGGATCGCCACCACGACGGCGCCCACGACGCGGGGGGGCTCGCCCCCGCCGACCACCGGGACCATCCCCTGGATGAGGTCGCCGGTGGAGATCTCCCGCCGGGTGGACAGCTCGCGGCCGCTCAGGGCCATGCGGACCTGCTCGGAGTTGACCGCCGTCTCCGGCGAGGGAACCAGCACCGGGTCGTTGACGTGCACCAGCTCCTGGGCGCCGGTGCCGTAGACGGCCACGCCCGCCAGGCCGTACTGCTCGGCCTGCTCCTGGAGGAACTCGATCAGGGCGTCCCGCTGGTCGGGCGCGAGGAGCCCCTCGCGGGCCACCGTGCGGGCCAGGTACTGCCCGTGGCGCACCGCCTGGTCCTGGACGCGCTCGTAGAAGGTCTGGGCGACCCGCATCGATTCGTCCAGCGGCCGCTCGACCTGGATCTTGAACCACCCCTCGATCGACGTGTTGATCAGGTTCGAGGCGATCAGGAAGATCAGCAGCGCCGGCACCAGCGCGAGCGAGAGGAAGGCCAGGACGAGCTTCGTCTTGAAGCGCGAGCCGAGGATCTTGTGCCGCCGCTCGAACCACAGCTTGACCAGGTTGCGGAACAGGAGGATCAGGAGGAGGAGGAAGACGATGAGGTTCAGGTTGAACAGCGCGATCACCACGACGTTGGAGGCGACCGGCAGGTCGGGGATGCGGACGCCGACCTCGACCGCCGTCGCGACCACCAGCACCAGCAGGACGGCCGCGATGATGATGAGGTTCCGCTTGCGCCGGTTGCGATCGTCGGGTGGGCGCACCGGGACGGGCGGGAGCATCCCGGTCCCGAGCGGGACGGGCGCCGGGGGCGCCCCCGCGCTCGTCATCGCGTGCGCCGGAGGGTGAGGAGGGGCGTCTGCTCCCATCCGGTCTCCACGCGGGAGGCGGCGAAGGGCAGGAGCTTCGAGAGGGAGGCGTCCGGCGCGCCCGAGCGGACGTCGGCGCGGACCCGCACGTAGTAGAGCTCGTCGAGCTTCAGGTGGGCGGTGGGCGTCAGGCGGTAGCCCCGGATCTCGGACAGCACCCGCTCGGCTTCCCAGACGTCACGCGTGACGTACGGCTCCCGGTCCTCGCCCTGGACCGGCAGCACCCGGAACTCCCGGGTGAGGACGTCGTAGACCACCTGCCGCTCGACCAGCTTGGCCACGATGCGGCGGTCGACCCACCACGGCGCGAACTGCCACAGCTCGAGCTGGAACCGCACCGTGGCCGGGATCCCGGTGCCCAGCCCCTCGACGATGCCCTCGGGCAGGGCGCCCAGCAGGACCACGCTGACCACGAGCGTGTCGTCGGCGTTGGTCACGACCAGATTCGAGATCCGGGGGGGGGCCGCCGCTCCGAGCGCACCCGCCCCCGCCCCCAGCACCAGGAGCCCCAGCCCGGCCGCGGCAAGCCCGGCCGGCCAGCGCCGCCTGAACATAGCGCATCATTATAGCGCCGGGGTCGCGGAGCCCGGTACCGCGGGGGCGCGCGGACGGGGCGAAAACGCCGTGTCCGCCCGGTGTTGCGCTCAGCCGGCGGCGACGCTCCGGCGCGGGCGGCGCGCTGCGCCCTCCCAGGCGACGCCGGTGCGGCGCCCGTCCGCCTCCCACGCCCGCGCGTGCTTGACGAGCTCCCGGACCAGGAGGTGGTTCAGGGCGTGCCCGGCGTTGCGGGCCACCACGTGGCCGATCACCGGCCGCCCGACCAGCGCCAGGTCGCCGACGACGTCGACGATCTTGTGGCGCACGAACTCGTCGCGGAACCGCAGGGTCCCGTTCAGCACCCGCTCCTGGCCGACCACGACGGCGTTCGCGAGCGAGCCGCCGAGGGCGAGCCCCTGCTGGCGCAGGAGCTCGAGGTCCTTGAGGAAGCCGTACGTGCGCGCCGGGGCGAGCTCCTCGACGAACACCCGCTCGGTCGGCACGAACGAGGCGACCTGCACGCCGACCGCCGGGTGCTCGTGGTCGAGCGTGTAGCTGATGCGGAGCTCGCTGGCCGGCCCGATCTGCAGCCACCGGTGCTCGTCGCCGACCCGGATCGGCTCGAGGACACGGAGCGGCGGCCGCCGCACCGCCACCTGCGACTCGCGCCCGGCCGCGTAGAGGAGCGCCACGAACGGGGCGGCGCTGCCGTCCATCGCCGGGAGCTCCGGGCCGTCCAGCTCGATCAGGAGGTTGTCGATCCCGAGGCCGCGCACCGCCGCCAGCAGGTGCTCCACGGTCTGGATCTGCACGCCGGCGGCCCCGATGGTGGTCGCGTAGTGCCCGTTGAGGAGCGACTCCGGCACGACCGGCACCCGGCTCCGTGCCTCCCCCACGACGAAGACGACCCCGTGATCGGGGGGCGCCGGACGGAGCGTCAGGCGGACGGCGACGCCCGTGTGTAGCCCGACTCCCTCGCACTGCACCGTCTTCCGGGTCGAGTGCTGGAGCTCCATCGGTTCAGGGGCCCTCCGAATCCCGGGGCGGTGACTTGAGCAAGGCAGGTGCCACGCCAGCCGGCTGTGCAATCATCTCCAGGATGCCGACAAATTGCTGCGAGTTCCGAGGCGCGCCAGTTTGTCTGCCCACGCCGGGATGTCGCGAACGTTGCGCGCCGTCAGCATGGCATCAGGGCCAGCTATTTCAGTCTTGAAACATGGGGCCGGGCCCCCCGAGGAACTGGGTGGGCTCATCCTCGGCGGGACCGACGACCGCGCCGCGCCCCAACCCGCCTGATGCGACCGGGAGATCGACGGGCCCGGGCTCGGCCGTCCTCGGCGCAGCCGGCGCCCGCCCGAGATCCCCGAAGAGGTACTGGCAGAGGGCCACCGCCGTCAGCCCGGCCGACTCGCCGCGGAGCACCCGCGTCCCCAGGCTCACGAGCCGGAGCCCGGCCTCCCGGGCCTGATCCACCTCCTCCCGCGCGAACCCGCCCTCCGGGCCCACCAGGAGCAGCATCCGGGCCGGATGGCCGGCCGCGCGCGCCATCGCGTCGAGGGGCTCCCCGCCGTCGGGGGCGAACAGCCACGCCGCGTCGTGGTGCGGAGCCTCGGCGAGCACGGCCGCGAACGGCCGCGGCGAGTCGATCACCGGGACGACGACCCGGCCGCATTGCTTGACCGCCTCCCGCGCGATCCGCTGCCACCGATCCGCCGGCGGCGCGCCCGCCTGGCCCGGGCGCCGCACGGCCCTCGCGCTCTCCACCGGGATGATCCGGGCGACCCCGAGCTCGGTCGCCTTCTGGACGAGCCACCGCATCCGGTCGCCCTTGAGCCAGGCCTGGGCCAGCGTGATCGCGCAGGGGGACTCCGCCGCCGGGCAGGACGCCGCCTCGATCGCGCCCCATGCCCCACCGGGGTCGAGCGCCATCAGCCGGACCCGGTAGACCCGCCCCGCGCCGTCCGTCGCCTCGACCAGGGCGCCCGCCCGCAGGCGGAGGACGCGCCGGAGGTGGTGCGCCTCGGCCGCGTCGAAGCGGACGCGCTCCCCCTGGACCGCCTCCGGTCGCACGAACACCCGGCCCATCCCTGTATCAGCGCTCCAGGAGGACCGCGCTCCAGCCGTCGTGCTCCGCCCCGTCCCGCTCGACGCAGCCTCGCCGCGCGAATTCCCCGACGACGGCCGGCACCTCGTCCGCGAGCAGCCCGCCCAGCACGAGCCGCCCCGGCACGGCGGTGGCGGCGACGAGCGTTCCCGCGAGCGTCCGGTGCGCGGTCGCCAGGAGGTTGGCCAGGACCAGCGGCGCGGCGGGCCCCGTCCACGCCTCGAGCGCCGCGCAGACGGCGTGGACGCGGCCGGCGACCCCGTTCCGGGCCGCGTTGGCCTCCGTCGCGGCGACCGCGTCGGGGTCGAGGTCGATCGCCTGGACGCGCTCGACGCCGAGCCGCGCGGCGGCGATCGCCAGGATGCCCGATCCGCAGCCGACGTCCAGCGCGGCGGGCACGGCTCCGCGCGCGAGCACCCGCTCGAGCAGCTCGAGGCAGGTCCGGGTGGAGCCGTGGCTGCCGGTCCCGAACGCCCGCCCGGGCTCGATTCGCAGGACGACGCGCCCCGCCGCGGCGGCGGGCGCCGGCTCCTCCCACGGCGGGCAGATCAGCACGCGCCGCCCGACCGCGACCGGCCGGAAGTGCGCGCGCCAGGCCTCCGCCCACCGCTCCTCGAGGACGCGCTCGACCGCGACGGGGCCGGGGGCGAGGGGGAGGTCGAGCGCCATCAGCTCGGCCAGGTACGCCCGCACGCCGGCGGCCAGGTCGTCCGACGCCGCCGTCGGGGGGAAGAAGGCGGCGAGCCTGACGCCGTCCGCCGCGGGCTCCTCGACGACCCCGAGCGCGCCATGCTCCCAGAGGAAGTTCGTGACCGCCTCGACCACCTCCGGCGCATCCCCGCCGAGGGTCGTCGCCAGGCGCCAGTACCCCGGAGCCGCCACGGGGGAGGGAGTCGCCGGCACGCCCCGTAGCGTACCGCCCGCCGTCCCCGCTGTCCCCGGCATTCGCGGGCGCCCGCGTCCTGTAGAATCTCTCCGGGCCAGCACATGCCTACGCCGACCTGGGCCGCGCGGCTGGATCGTCTCCTCGGCCCGGCCGAGAACCCGCCCTGGTCGCACCGGCTGGTCAGCGTCCTCCTGGTCGGCGTCGTCGTGGCGAGCGTCCTGGCGGCGATCCTGGAGACGCTCGAGAGCGCGGTCGCCCGGTGGGGCGCGGCGCTCCGCCTGACCGAGGCGGTGGCGGTCGCGACGCTGACCGTCGAGTACCTGCTGCGGCTCTGGGCGGCGCCCGAGCGCGAGGCGATCGGCGCGCGCCGCCCGTGGCGCGCCCGCCTCCACTACGCGCGCTCGTTCGTCGGGGTCATCGATCTCCTGGCGTTCCTCCCGGCGCTGACCGGCCACCTCGTCGCGCTGCCGGTCGACCTCCTTCGCCTGTTCCGGGTCCTGCGGTTGCTGAAGTTCGCCCGCTACACGCCCGCCCTGAACCTCTTCGCGGCGGTGCTGCGGAACGAGCGCCGCGCGCTCCTGGCGACGCTCCTCGTCGTCGCGGTGCTCCTCGTCTTCGAGGCCTCGACGATGTACGTCCTGGAGCGCGACGCCCAGCCCCAGATTTTCGCGAGCATCCCGCACGCGATGTGGTGGGCGATCGTCACGATCGCGACCGTGGGCTACGGGGACATGTTCCCGGTCACGCCCGGCGGCCGCCTCTTCGGGGGGCTCGTGATGGTGATCGGGATCGCGCTGTTCGCGGTCCCGGCCGGCATCCTGGCCACCGGGTTCGCGACCGAGATCCGCAAGCGCGACTTCGTGGTCACCTGGCAGACGGTGGCGAACGTCCCGCTGTTCGCGGGGCTGGACGCGGCGCGGATCGCCGAGATCGCGCGCCTCCTCAAGCGGCAGGTGGTGCCGGCGCAGTTCGTGGTGGTCCGCCGGGGCGACGCCGCCGACATGATGTTCTTCATCATGGCGGGAGAGGTGCAGGTCGACGTGACGCCGCCGGTCCGCCTCGGCCGCGGGCAGTACTTCGGGGAGATCGCGCTCCTCCGGGACACCGTCCGCACCGCGACCGTCACGACCCTGAGCGAGTGCCAGCTCCTGTCGCTCGACGTCGCCGACTTCCGGCGGCTCCTCGAGGCCAACCCGGGGCTCAAGGCAGCCGTCACCCGCACCGCCGAGGAGCGCCTGGGCCCGTTGATGCCCGGCGACCCGGCCCACACCGCCGGCGGGGCCGGATCGCCGGGGCCGCCGCCCTGACCGGATTCCCGTCCAGGGACCCGGACCGCCGCTCGCTCGCCCCCCGCGGGCTCGACCGCTCGGGGCGTGGCGCCGGCCGCCGGCACGCGCCGGCGGCCGCCCGGGCCCGCGGTCGCGGCGCGCCCGGGCGAGGCCGGCCCGGCAGCACCGCTGCCGCGCGGGGCGCCGGACCGGCCCGCCGCGCCGGGGCGCTCGCCCTCGTGCTCGTCGCGGCGTGCCTCGCCACCCCGGCGGCGGCGCAGCGGGTGGACCGGGACCGGGAGCTCCGGCCCTACTACGATCCGCTGCTCGGGATGGAGCCGAGCGGCCGGATCCCCAAGGTCGCGCTCCCGCCGGACCTCCCGGAGCCGGCCCGGTGGCGCTACATCCCGGAAGGGCGCATCCTGCCCGGCAACGTCTTCCAGCGGCTGCTGGTGTCGAGCTTCATCACGCCCCAGGTCTTCTTCGAGCAGGACGTCGGGTTCGGCGGCGGGATCGCGCTGACCGACATCGATTTCCGCAGCCAGCGCCGGCGCGAGTTCCTGGGCGCCTTCCTCACCCAGACCACCGAGGGGCAGGAGCGGTACCGGCTGGTGTGGCGGCGGTGGATCCACCACCTGGATCTGCCGAGCGGCGGCGTCGCCGTCGAGGAGCGGAGTTTCGTCGGCGGGGCGGGCGGCTACCAGCGCACGCTGACTCGGCGCTTCTTCGGCCTGGGCCCGGACACCCGGCCCGGGGCGGAATCGAGCTTCACGGACGAGGTCGAGGACCTGGCGCTGGGCGCCGACCTCGCCCTCCCCGGACCCGGGAGCGACTGGGTGCTCACCGTCGGCGGCCGGGGCGTGCACCACAACCTGGCCGGCGGGCGGGTCTCGGGCGTGCCCTCGACCGACCGGGCGTTCCCCGACCTGTTCCGGCAGGGGGACGGGCGGACCGAGGGCTGGGCGACGGTCGGGCTCCGCTACGACACCCGGGACAGCCAGCACCAGCCCTACTCCGGCTGGCG
Source organism: Candidatus Methylomirabilota bacterium (assembly GCA_035652475.1). Classification (GTDB taxonomy): domain Bacteria; phylum Methylomirabilota; class Methylomirabilia; order Rokubacteriales; family DASRDR01; genus DASRDR01. The sequence continues at coordinate 35,016 of DASRDR010000084.1, forward strand.
CGTCGGCGTCGTCGCCGACGCGGCGCCGCTCCAGAGCGACGGGAGCGCGGGCGCCGTGGCGTCCACGTACGCGAACGTGGTCTTCCGCGTCCCGCCGCTGTTCCACCACGGCGGGGATCCGGAGGAGGAGAACCCGCCGACCGACACGATCGCGTTCGGCGCCCACGTCGACACGACGCTCGGCGACCTGCCCTTCTACGATCGGCCGAGCCTCGGGGGCGCGAACACCCTCCGCGGCTACATCGCCAACCGCTTCACCGACGACTCGGCGTGGCACGCGGTCGCCGAGTACCGCTTCTGGGTGATCCCGCGCGGCTTCCGTCTGACCCGGACCATCCGCATCGAGCGGGTGGGCCTCGCGCTGTTCGGCGAGGCCGGGACGGTCGCCGGGAGCCTCGTCGACCTGCCCAGCGCGCGGATCCACACGAGCTACGGGGTCGGGCTCCGGGTGGCGCTCGAGCGGCTGGCGGTCTTCCGGGCCGACCTGGGCTTCTCGGGCGAGGGGACGAACCTCACGATCGCCTTCGGCCTGAGCTTCTGACGCGCGGGCCGCACCCGCGTCACCCTCCCCCGGCAGGCGCGGCGGAGCGCGGGCGGGGCGCGCCGGCGGCGCCGGCGCCCCTCACGCCGCCGGCGGCCCCCCTCGGGCCTGGGCTTCGGTGCGGCGGAGGCGCGCCTCCTCCGGGCCCGGGTCCCAGTCGGTCGTGCCCGCCCCGGCCCCGACCGCGGCCATCCGGTCGAGGAGCCGCCGGTGGAGCGCCGCCGTCTTGCCGCCGCGGTGCCGGTCGCGCTCGGCGAGGACCGGGTCGAGCGCCCGGCGGGCGGCGCCGAGATCGGGCGTCCCGGTCCGCGTCTCGTCGATCACCCGGCGGTAGATCCGCGTGAGCTCGCCGATCAGGGGGGCCGGGTACTCGCGGCCCTGGATCTTCAGCGTCGCGACCCCGAGCGCCAGGTACCGCGGCACGTCCTCGAGCAGGGCGTAGATCTCGTTGTTCGACCGCTCCAGGTACTCGAGGACCCGGGTCGGGAACCGGGCGGCGATCGCCGGCTCGTGGGTCCCGAGGCACGGGCGGTAGCAGACGCCGCCCCGGTCGGGGTTGCCGACCAGCTTGGTCCGCGTGCAGCCGTCGGAATCGTGGACGACCTGCTCCTCGAAGTACGGGGCGAAGTAGTCGTAGAGCCGGCAGCCGCCGACCCCGGTGATGCACCGGTTGCTGTGGATGAGCAGCTCGACGCCCAGCCCCACCTCGTCGGCCGTCGCCTTGAGGGCGGCGATGCGCTCGAAGGTGCTGAGCGCGGTCGAGGCGACGAACTGGGTCGCGCCCGCCTCCCTGACGCGCTCCATCGCCGCCCGGTCCCGGACGTTGCACGCGACGCTCGCGTGGATGGGCAGCTCCGGGAACCGCGCCCGGACCAGCCGCATCGCGTCGAGCGACTTCATGATGAAGCCGTCGACCGCCCAGGTCGCGTAGCGCTCGGCCCGGCGGAGGAGCTCGTCGTGGTCGCGGGGATCGATGTCCACGTTGAGGGCCACGCGCACCCGGACGCCGTGGTCGTGCGCCAGCCGGGCCGCCTCCCCGACCTGGTCGTGCGAGAGCTCGTAGGCCGCCTCGCGCCGGCTCCAGCCCAGCGGCCCGA
>DASRDR010000085.1:0-7323 GCA_035652475.1 Candidatus Methylomirabilota bacterium
GGAACTCGGACAGTTCTCGGACAATTGCCGGGCGAGGCGGAGGGGCGCGTCGGGCAAGTGGCGAGCACAGACTGGAGCCGGCGGTCGGACTTGAACCGACGACCTGTCGATTACGAATCGACTGCTCTACCAACTGAGCTACGCCGGCGCCTCAAGGATTGTCGCGGCTCGGGGAGCGCCCGTCAAGCCAGCGCGGCGGCCGGGCGCGGCCGTCACGACGCCGGCCGTCTCCGTCCGAGGCGGACCGCGATCCCGCGGCGCGCGCCTGGCGCGCGCCGCGGCAGCCAGCGACGGACGGCGGTCCCGGCGCCGTCCCGCGCGCGCTCCGCCGGGAGCCGCCGCGGCGCACCCGGGGCGGAACGCCCGGCACCGCCGGCCTTCCTCGGCCCGGCAAACTCGCAGGCGCGCCCGTCCGCGTCTGGCTCCCGTGCCACCGTGGCGATCCGGCGTCTCGCCTCCGGCGGCGAGGGCGGGTCGCGGCGAAGCGGTCCCGCCGACGCGGTGGTCCCGCCGGCGATGCGGCGCGCGGCGGCGGGGCCTGCCTTCCGGGACCCCGGACGTGGCGGCGGCGCGCACCGGGCTTGTGGCACCCCGCGGGGCTGCCCTAGATTGGTCGGGGCGGGCGCGAGCCCGCCGATCGCCCCCATGGACATCTACCGGCGGCTCGGCGTCCGGACCCGGATCAACGGCGCCGGCCTGCTCACCCGGCTCGGGGGGAGCCTCATGCCGCCCGAGGTGCTGGACGCGATGCGCGAGGCGGCGGCGACCTTCGTCGACGTGGCGGAGCTCCAGGCGCGCGCGAGCGAGGTGATCGCCAGGCACACGGGGGCCGAGGCGGGCCTGGTGACCACCGGCGCCGCGGCCGCCCTCACCCTGGCGACCGCCGCCTGCCTCACCGGACTGGACGCGGCCCGCATGGACCGGCTGCCGGACACCGACGGGGCGCCGAACCAGGTGCTCATGCCCCGGACCCACCGCACCGGCTACGACCACGCGATCCGGGCGGCCGGCGCGCGGATCCGCGAGGTCGGCTTCAACGACCGCGGGATGGGCGCCGGGGTGCGCGGGGTGGAGCCGTGGGAGCTGGAGGCGGCGATCACGCCGGACGTGGTGGCGATCGCCTACACGGCGACGCCGGCGGACGACCCGCCGCTCCGCGAGGTGACGGCGCTCGCAGCCCGGCACGGGCTCCCGGTGATCGTCGACGCCGCCGCCCAGCTCCCGCCGGTCGCGAACCTCCGGCGGTTCGTCGCCGAGGGGGCCGCGCTGGTCGCGTTCAGCGGCGGCAAGGCGATCCGCGGGCCCCAGAGCACCGGGATCCTCTGCGGGCGCCGGATGCTCGTCGCGGCGGCCGCGCTCCAGCAGCTCGACATGGACGTGGCGCCCGAGACCTGGGACCCGCCGGAGGGGCTGATCCCGCGGGCGGCGCTCCGCGGGATCCCGCACCACGGCCTGGGCCGCGGATTCAAGGCCGGCAAGGAGGAGATCGTCGGGCTGCTCGTGGCGCTCGAGCGCTTCGCGGCGCTGGACGCGGACGCCGAGCTGGCGGAGCGCGAGGCCCGGCTGGCGTCCCTGGCGGAGGCGCTGGCCGGGGCCCCGCACGTCCGGGCGCGGCTGCGCCCCGCGCGGGAGAGCGGGCGAGGCCCGCTCCTCGAGCTGCAGCTCGACGAGCCGGCGCTGGGACGACGGGCGCCGACGATCAGCCGCGCGCTCCAGCAGGGCGACCCGGCGATTCACCTCGGCGAGCGCGACGCCGCCCGCGGCATCCTCCTCGTCGACCCGAGCGGCCTCCGCCCCGGCGACGAGCAGCTCATCGCCGCCCGCCTCCGGGCCCTCCTGGCCGGCTGACCTCGAGCCGCGACGTGTCGAGCGTGGCGGACGCCGTCGACGACCGGGAGACGATCGCGCTCCTCCAGGCGCTCCTCGGGTTCCACACCGAGAATCCCCCGGGGAACGAGGCCGCCGCCGCCCGTTACCTGGGCGACTACCTGGCCGGGTGGGGCTTCGAGCGGACCTACCACGAGGCCGCGCCGGAGCGGGTGAGCCTGGTCGCCCGGCTCCGCGGCACGGGCGGCGGGCGGTCGCTCGCCCTCAACGGCCACCTCGACATCGGCCCGATCGGCACCGGGTGGACCCGGGATCCCTGGGGCGGTCAGATCGAGGACGGGAAGATCTACGGCCGCGGGAGCGGCGACATGAAGTCGGGGCTCGCGGCCATGGTGGGCGCGGCGGTCGCGGTCGTGCGGAGCGGCGCCACGCGGCGGGGCGACCTGGTCCTCCTGCCGACGGCCGACGAGAGCTCGGGCGGCCACCTCGGGATGGGCCACCTCGCCCGGCAGCGGGTCGCCCTCGGCGTCGACATGGCGGTCGTGGGCGAGCCGACGATGGGCGCCGTCTGCCTCGCGCACCGCGGGGCCGTGTGGGCCGAGCTCACGGTCGTCGGCAAGTCGGGGCAGGCGGCGCGCCCGGCGTCCGGGATCAACGCCATCACGGCGATGGCCCGGGTGCTCCGGGCCCTCGAGACCGAGCTGCCCGGCCGGTACGCCCGCCGCCGCCATCCGCTCCTCCCGCCGCCGAGCGTCAACGTCGGGCAGATCGAAGGCGGCGAGAAGCCCAACGTCATCGCCGAACGCTGCCGGATCGTGCTGGATCGCCGCACGCTCCCCGGCGAGCGCGTGCCCGATGTCCTGGCCGAGCTGGAAGCGGTCGCGACGGCGGCGGTCGCCGGGACCGGCGCCCGGGTGGAGATCCGGGCGCTCATGGCCAAGGACGCCTCCGAGGTGAGCCCGGACCACCCGCTGGTCGCCGAGTGCCGGCGCGCCTTCGAGGCCGTCACCGGGCGCACGCCCGAGGTGCGCGGGACCCCCGGCTACACCGACGCCCACTGGTTCACCCTGGACCTCGGGATCCCGGCGGTGATCTTCGGACCCTGGTACCTGCACCCGCCGGCCGGCAGCATCTCGGACATCCCGGACGAGTTCAACTACGTGGAGGACGTGCTCGTGGGCGCCCGCGTCTACGCCGAGCTCATCGCGAACGTCGTCCGCTGACGGGGAGAGAGGCCGCATGCTGAGCCTGGACGGCGCCATCGACCTGCACGTGCACTCCACGCCCGAGGTCTTCGGCCGCATCGGCGACGCGATCGAGATCGGCCGGCGCTGCCAGGCGGCCGGGATGCGGGCGGTCGTGTTCAAGGCCCACCACGAGGGGACGATGACCCGCGCCTACCACGCGAACCAGGTCCTTGGCGACCTCCGGGCGTTCGGGGGCCTGGTGCTCAACGACTTCGTCGGCGGCCTCAACCCGACGGCCGTCCGGGTCGCCCTCGACCAGGGGGCGCGGATCATCTGGGCGCCGACCATGCACTCGAAGCACCACGAGGAGACGTTCGGCCGGGGCACCTACGGCATCAAGCGGCAGACCGTCGAGGGCACGATCATGAAGCCGGGGATCGAGGCCCTGGACGCCCGCGGCCAGCCGGTGCCGGAGCTGGTCGAGATCCTCGAGATGGTCAAGGCCGCCGGCGCGGTGTTCGCCACCGCGCACTTCGCGCCCCGGGAGATCGAGGCCATCGTCGCCCGGTGGGCCGGCCAGATGCGGATCCTGATCAACCACCCGTTCTTCCTCCCCCGCACGGTGCCGATCGACTGGTACGCGCGAATGGCCGAGCAGGGCGCGTTCCTGGAGATCTGCGCGAACATCTGCCAGCCCATGGCGTTCCACCAGGGCGGGGGCATGCTGCTCCAGCAGGCCAAGGACCTGATCGACCTCGCCGGGGTCGGCCAGTGCGTGGTGTCGACCGACGCCGGGCAACCCTACAGCCCGTGGCCCGACGAGGAGCTGCGGGCGTTCATGAACTGCCTCTACGACGTCGGGGTCCCCGAGAAGGACATCCGCCGCGTGATGGTCGAGAACCCCGCCCGCCTGCTCGGCCTCTCGTGAAGCCCCGGGCCGGGTGGTGGTTCGTGGCGCCGGCCGCCCTGGTGCTGGTCGCGGTGCTGGTCGTCCCGGTCCTCCACGTGGTGTACGAGTCGTTCGTGTGGACCAGCTCGGGTCGTCCCCCGGCCTTCCCGTCGCTCCGCAACTACGAGGCGATCGCCGGGGACGAGATCGTCCGGCTCGCCGCCCGCAACACCGCGGTCTTCACGCTCGCCAGCGTGGCCGGCCACCTGGCGCTCGGGCTCGGCGTCGCGCTGCTCCTTCACCAGCCGATCCGCGGCCGCGCGGTGTTCCGGAACCTGGCGCTCCTGCCCTGGATGCTGCCGCCGGCGGTCGTGGCGACCGGCTGGGCCTGGCTCTACCACAACCCCTTCGGGATGCTGAACCCCCTCCTGGTGGGCCTGGGCGTGCTCCGCGCCCCGCGGGCGTGGCTCGCAAGCCCCGACACGGCGCTGGGGGCGGTGGTGGTGGCGAACCTCTGGCGCGGCTTCCCGTTCATCTCGCTGGTCCTCCTGGCGGGGCTCCAGTCGATCCCGGCCGCCCTGTACGAGGCGGCGAGCGTCGACGGGGCCTCGGCCTGGCAGCGGTTCCGTCACGTCACGATGCCCGGGCTGCGGCGCGTCCTCCTCATCGCGACCACGCTGGACGTCGTCAACACCGTCAAGTACTTCGACCTCATCTGGGTCATGACCGGCGGCGGGCCCGCCAACCGGACCGAGGTCTTCGCGACGCTCATCTACCGGGTCGCGTTCCAGTTCTTCCGCGCCGGCCGCGCGGCGGCCCTGGCCGTCGTCATGGTGGTCGCGGTGGCGGCGTTCAGCTTCTTCTACGTGCGGCTGACCGTGCGGGCGGCGGCCGAGACCGCGACGGCATGAGACCCCCGCCCGCGCGGCGCCGCCGCCGGACGCGGCCGGTCGGGGCCGCCGTCGTGTACGCGCTGCTCGCGGTGGTGAACGTGTTCGTGCTGTTCCCGTTCTACTCCATGCTCGTCACCTCCCTGAAGGACCAGACGGCGGCCCTGACGGTGCCGGTGCAGTGGTGGCCGGCGGCCCCGACCGCGCAGGCCTACGTCACCATGTGGGCGGGACGGCCGTACGGGCGCTACTTCCTGAACAGCGTCGTGGTGGCAGCCAGCACGACCGCGGTCTCGGTCGTCCTGGCGGCCCTGGCGGCCTACGGGTTCTCCCGGTACCGGTTCCGGGGGGCGCTCCCGCTCCTCATGGGGATGGTCGCGACCCAGATGGTCCCCGGGATCCTCCTGCTGATCACGTACTTCAAGGCGGTGTCGCTCCTCGGGCTCTACGACACCCTCACCGCGCTCGTGATCGCCTACACGTCGTTCGTGCTGCCGTTCGCGACGTGGATCCTCAAGGGCTACTTCGACACGGTCCCCACCGAGCTGGACGAGGCCGCCCTGATCGACGGCTGCTCCCCGCTGGGGACGCTCTGGCGGATCATCCTGCCGGTCGGGGTGCCCGGGCTGACCGCCACGTCCATCTACGCCTTCCTGCTCGCCTGGAACGAGTTCATGTTCGCCTACGTCCTGACCGAGTCCAGCGAGAAGTACACCATCAGCGTCGGCATCGCCCACCTGTTCGGGGAGTACAGCGTGGCATGGAACGAGCTGATGGCGGCGGGGATGGTGGCGGCGATCCCCCCGATCGTGCTCTACCTGTTCACGTCCCGGTTCCTGGTCGCCGGCCTCACCGCCGGCGCCCTCCGCTGACGCCGGGCAGCCCCAAGGAGGTCACGATGGCCACGTGGCGAACCGCGACCCGACCGATCCTGCGCGTGCTGCTCGGCCTGGCGCTCACCCTGGCGCTCACGGTCCCGGCGACGGCGGAGGTGCAGCTCCGGTTCATGAGCTGGTACTTCGGCGAGGATCCCGCCGGCCCGGCCCTGAAGACCCTGTTCGCCGAGTTCGAGAAGCGCAACCCGGGTATCAAGGTGATCCCGGAGACGGTCACCTCGGCGGAGCGGGTGCCGAAGTTCACGGCCGCGATGGAGGCCGGCCGGGGCCCCGACATCTACATGGACACGCCCCCGAACGGGCCGAACCTGATCGCCCGCGGCTACTGCGCCAGCCTCGAGCCGCTCCTCCGCGCGGAGAAGGAGGACATCAAGGCGCGGTTCACGAAGGGCGACCTGGACAGCTTCCTGGACGACCGCGGCGAGCTTCACTTCCTCCCCTACTCGACCGGCCCCATGGGGCTCGTCTACAACGCGCGGGCGTTCCAGGACGCCGGGCTGGACCCGAACCGGCCGCCCAGGACGTGGGAGGAGCTGCTCGAGTACGCGAAGAAGCTCACCCACGACGGCAAGTACGGCATCGGGCTCTTCGGCAAGGGCGACAACTCGAGCGTCTGGCGGCTCTGGTACTGGTGGATGACGAACGGGGCCGAGGTGCTGACGCCGGACGGCAAGAAGAGCGCGATCAACAGCCCGGCGTTCATCGAGGGCATCGACTTCTGGGCCGACCTCTACCGCAAGCACAAGGTCGCGCCGCCGAGCGTCCCGGCGAACAGCTTCGGCGAGAACAACCAGCTGTTCGCCCAGGGCGTCGTCGCCATGGTCCAGAGCGGCGTCTGGCAGTTCGGGGTGACCGAGAAGATCAACCCGGCCATGAAGGGCCAGATCCGGGTGGCGCCGATGCCCGTCCGCAAGGTCCCCGTCGCGGCCGGCGGCGGCACGGACTCCCTCTGCATCACCCGGACGAGCACGCATGCCCGCGAGGCGTGGGAGCTCCTGAAGTTCCTCTCCAGCGAGGAGGCGGGCGTGACCGTGTGGAAGATCCACGGCAAGTTCCCCGCCAACGTCAAGGCCATGCAGCGGCCCGAGCTCCGCAGCGACCCGATCGTGCAGGCCTTCCAGCCGATGATCCAGGTGGCGCGGGTCCCGTTCAAGAGCCTCAAGTACGTGGAGATCATCAACGCCCTCGGCACCATGCAGCAGGAGGTGCTGACCGGGGCCAGGCCGACCGCGGCCGCGGTCAGGGCGGCCTCGGACCGCATCGACGCGATCCTGCGCGACTGAGGCGGCCGGCCGGGCGGCGGCGGCCGCGGCCGGGCGACGGCCCGCCCTCGCGCGTGGCGGGCGGCTCGGGCGCGCGCCGCCGCGCCCTCGGAGGCGCTGGACACCAGGCGGGCGCACTTCCGCGAGCTCGCCCCAGCCCGCCGGGGCGGCGGACGCGCACCGGGAGGAGGACGGAATGGAGCTGGCCGGGCGGCGGATCGTGGATCTCTCCATGCCGATGTTCGACGGGATGCCCTCGGGCGGGCCGCGCGCCACGTACACCACCTGGGAGACCCACGAGGCGACCCGCGAGTGGTTCGGCACCTACTCGATGCAGGGACAGTTCTTCCTGTTCAGCGAGCACTGCGGCAC
>DASRDR010000086.1:0-2861 GCA_035652475.1 Candidatus Methylomirabilota bacterium
TGCGTCGATCGGGTTGTGTACATGACCGCGCACGAGATCGACTGCAACGGCGAGTACGAGCGTCGGGAAGGCTTCGTGTCCGGGCGGCTCTTCCGTTACGGGATCCGGCGAGCCGATCTCGTGATCAGCCAGACGGAGACACAGCGGACGATGATCGCGTCTCATCATCGCCGGGAGAGTCGCGTCATCCCTCCGGCGCACGTGGTCCCTGCCGAGGCGGAGGTCACGCACGCCGAGCGCGACATCACCCTCTGGGTCGGGCGGTGTGACCAGACGAAGCGGCCCGAGGCGTTCCTGGAGCTGGCGCGGCGGCTGCCCGCCGAACGATTCGTGATGATCGCGCCGCGGACGCCCACGGATCCGGCGTACTTCGAAGCGATTCGCCGTCGCGCGCGAGCGCTGCCGAACGTGGAGCACGTGAGCTTCGTGCCGTTCCACGAGATCGACGCGTACTTCCGCCGCGCGAAGGCGTACGTGCTGACGTCGAGCTTCGAGGGCTTCCCCAACACGTTCGTCCAGGCGGCCAAAAACGGGACGCCGATCCTGTCGCTGGACTTCAACCCGGATGGCTTCCTCGGCCGTCATGGCTGCGGCGATTGCGCGGGCGGGGACCTCGACCGGCTGGGCGACCTGCTCGTGAAGCTTCTCGACGACCGGGCGGTGTGGGAGCGGCAGTCCAAGAACGCCTGGAACTATGCCCGCGCCCACCATGACATCGATGCGGTGGCCGAGCAGTTCGCGACCCTGCTCGTCGAGCTCGGCTCCGGCCGGTCACGATGAAGTCGCCGCGCAGTTGCCGGCGACGCGCGTCGCTCCGCGCTGGACGCAGCCGCTCGACTGGATCCGCCGACGCCTGTCCTGGGTTCGGTCCGAGCGGGTTCCGTCCGTGCAGGCCCGGCGTTTTGCCGGGGACGTCGGCGTCCTCGCGGCGGCGGACGGCTGGGCGGGCGCCGTGGGGCGGAGCGGCGCGGTCAGGGATCCCGGCCACGCGGGAGGCAGTGCCGGCTGCGCCATGCGGGATTCCGGCGGGGCGGTAAGGGACCGCCGCGGGACAGTAGAGGATCCTGGCGGCGCGGTGGACGATTCCCGTGGCGCATGGGCGGACCCCGGCGGCGCCGTGCGCTCCACCGGCGCCGCGGCGCGGCGCGGGCGGGTCGGGCTCGGCCTCCTCGCCGCCGCGCTCGCGCTCGCCGCCGGCGTCGTCCACCTCGACACGGTGCCGGCGCCGTTCTGGGACGAGGGCTGGACGCTCCTGACCGCCCGGAACTGGGTGGAGCGGGGCCACTACGGCCAGCTCCTGGACGGCCGCCCCCGCGGCCCGGGGCTCTCCGCCGATCTCCCGGTCGTGGCGCCGATCGCGGCGAGCTTCCGGGTGCTGGGGGTCGGGTTCTGGCAAGGGCGGCTCGTCACGGTCGTCTTCACAGCGGGCGCGGTCGCCGTGATGTGGGGGCTCACCCGCATGCTCGAGGGTCCTGCCGTCGGGCGGGCGACCGTGCTCGCGCTCGTCCTCCTGACCTACCCGGACCCGCTGACGGTCGGCCGGCATGCGGTCGCCGAGATGCCGGCGCTCTTCTATCTGCTCGCGGGCTACGCGCTCGCCTGGCCGGCCCTGCGCGGCCGCTGGCTCGCGCTCGCGCCGGCGGCGCTGGCGTGGGCGCTCGCGCTGGCGACGAAGGCCCAGGTCACCCCGTTCTGGCTCATCTCGATCGCGTGTGCGCTCGGGATGGCGATCGCGCGGCGCTGGCCCGCCGCTGCCGCGCGCCTGGCCCTGCTGGCGGCGGGGGCGTGGACCGGGCGCTCCGCGATCGCTTGGCTCTACCGGGCGCTGCCGCGCGGACCCGCCGAGGCGCCGCTCGAGGGGCTGTACGCGGTGAGTGGAGCGGTCCTCGCGGGTCCGGCCCGGGCGGCGGCCGCGCGGCTCCTGCTGACGTGCGCCGGCCTCGCGCTCCTGGGCCTCGCCTGCGGCGGCTGGCGTCTCGCGCGGGACGCCCGGGATCCGGACACCGCACGCGAGCCGGCCGTGCTCCGGGCGGCCTTGTGGAGCCTGGCGGCGAGCTGGCTCCTCTGGTTCGCCGCGCTCGCGCCGGCGTGGCCGCGCTATCTCTTCCCGGCGGCGTTCCTCGCCGGGCCGTTCGTCGGCCGGTTGCTGGTCGACGTGACGGGCGGCCTCCGGCGGGGGGACCTCGTGCGGGGCGCGCGGGGGGAGCTGACCCACTCGACGCCGGCGGCGGCGCGCGCGCGGGCGGCCGCGCTGGCCGTGGTCCTGGCGCTCGCGCTGGCGAACGGCCTCCGGACCGTGACGGAGCACGTGGTCGCGCACCGCGAGCGGGGGGGCCGGGCGGTGGAGGCCGCCGCGGAGTTCCTGAACCGGCAGACGGCGCCGAACGCCCGGATCGAGACCTACGACAGCGAGCTCATGTTCCTGCTGGCGCGGCGGTATCACTACCCGCCGGACCAGGTGCACGTGGAGCTGAACCGCCGGCTGTTCCTCGACGCGCGGACGCCCGTGGCGTACGACCCGCTGGCCGCCGACCCGGACTACCTGGTCGCCGGGCCCCTCCCGCGCCTGTGGCGCCTGTACGACCCCGTCGTGCGCACGCCCGCGTTCCGGCCCGTCGCGCGGTTCGGGGACTATCTCGTCTACGAGCGGGTCCGGCGCTGAGCGGGCGGGCCGCGTCGACCTGCTCGGCGATGCCGCCGGATATCCGGGACGAGGTGGACGTCTCCCGCCCCAGGATTTCCTTGGACACCTGACTGGGGAGCAACAGGATGCTCCTGACGGAGGTGACCATGGGAAGACGGAGGGGGGAGCGGAAGGCTCTGGGGCGCGGCGCGGCGGTCGCCGCGAAGGCGGACGGGGC
>DASRDR010000087.1:0-26409 GCA_035652475.1 Candidatus Methylomirabilota bacterium
CCGCGATCGGCCGCAGGCCGAGCCCGACCGCCGCGGCCAGCCCGACCGCGGCCAGCGGGATCGCCAGGAACGCGCCGGTGAGCCCGAGCCACCCGAACAGGAGCGGGATCGCGACGACCGCGAGGACCTGTCCCGCCCCGACCCCCGCCTCCGCGAAGCCCATGACGCGTCCCCGGAGCCCGGGCGGGAACGCGGCGAACGCGTAGGCGAGGGTGGGCGTGTACAGGCAGCCGCCGGCGACCCCCATCAGCAGGCGCGCCGCGAGCGCGACCGGGTAGCTCCGCGCCGCCGCGAACGCGGTCGCGCCGATGGCGGCCAGCGCGAGGCCCAGCAGCATGAGCCGGCGGCTCCCGGCGCGGTCGGTCAGGAGCCCGGCCGCCAGCTGGGCGAGCCCGTAGGTGAGCGTGTAGGCGCCGATCACGTTCCCGATCCGCGCGTAGTCGACCGCGTAGCGCAGGCGGAGCTCCTCGACCAGCGTCACCGGCGCGGTGCGCATGACGTTGTGGAGGGCGAGCAGGCCGCAGACGACGAGCAGCGCGGCCCATGGCGGCGAGGGGGACGGGGCGGGAGGCGAGGGCACCGGCGCCTACCCTGCGCGGACCGCGCTGCCGTGTCAAGGCGAGCCGCGGAGGCCGCCGACGACGTGCGCCCCCGACCGGGAGTGCCCTCTCGCCGGATGCCCGCGCGCCGGACGCCGGGGCCCGGCCAAGCGGGGGAGGGCGGGCGCCGCGCCCCGGCTCGCCAAGCGCGGCGCGCCGGGCCCGTCAGGCGCATTGCCGGGGTGGCCGGGGGTCAGTAGAATCGGGCCAGCCATCGCGCCGCTCCATCACGCCCGTGTCGCGGGAGGGTCGCCCATGCGCATCGAGAGCCCCGACCTGGTCCTCGGCCGTCGAGAGTGGCTGGCGGGCGCCGCGGGGGTGGCGGCGCTCCTGCTCTGGCCCCGCGCCGGGGCGGCCCAGAAGAAGCCGGTGAAGCTCGCGTTCATCGGTCCCCTGACCGGCGGGACCGCGTCGAACGGCCTCGGCGGGCGGAACTCCTTCCTGCTGGCCGTCCAGGAGCGGAACGCCGACCCGAAGGGGAAGTACCACTACGAGACCGAGATCCTGGACGACGAGTGCAAGCCGACCGTCGCGGTCCAGGCCGCGCTCAAGGCGTCGTCGGACCCGGCGGTGATCGCCGGCGTGACCCACTACTGCTCGGTGACCGCGATCGCGACCGTCGACACGTACCACAAGGCCGGGATGCCGGCCATGGTGTGGGGCGCCGTGCTCCCGGAGATCACCTACGGCCACACGTACGTCGAGATCACCCGGGTGAACGGCACCATGATCAACCAGAACCAGGTCGCGGCGGACTTCGCGGTCAAGACGCTCGGCTTCAGGACGTTCGCGCTGATCCACGACACCACGGACTACGGGCGGGCGCACGCCAAGTACTTCGGCGAGTACGTGGAGAGGGCGGGCGGCAAGATCCTGTCCGTCCAGGGGACGGCCAAGGACCAGAAGGATTACGCGGCCGAGCTCACCCGGGCGAAGGCGGACCGGCCGGAGGTGGTCTGGTACGGCGGCCTCACGCCGGACGGCGTGCGGGTCAAGGTCCAGATGGACAAGCTCGGGGTGCGCGCCCAGTTCCAGGGGACCAGCGGCATCAAGTCCGACACCTTCAACGAGACCGCCGGCGCGTCGGCCGAGGGGAGCCTCGCCTTCGTCGAGGGCGCGCCGACCGAGAAGCTGCCCGGCGGCAGGCGGTTCCTGGAGGCGTACGCGAAGGCCGGGTTCAGGGAGCCGTCGGAGGCGTACGGCCCGTTCGCCTACGTCGCGGCGAACCTGGTCATCGACGCGATCGAGGAGGTCGGGCCGGACCGGGCGAAGGTCGCCGCGAAGCTCAAGCGCACCAGGAAGCCGGACACCATCATCGGGCCGGTCGAGTTCGACGAGCACGGCCAGAACACGGTCCCCCTCATCTCGAAGTACGTGAGCCAGGACGGGAAGTGGGTGCTGTGGGAGGACTCCGAGTACGCCTCCGGCAAGCGCACCCTGCCCGGGATCCGCTTCAAGCAGCAGTAGCGCCGCGGCGCCGTGCCGCCGCTCGAGCTCGTCCTCCAGCAGGCCTGGAACGGCCTCATGCTGGGGGTGATGTACGCCCTGGTCGCCGTCGGGTTCACCCTGTTCTTCGGGGTGCTGGACGTCATCCACTTCTCCCACGGCGACATCTTCATGCTCGGCGCGTTCGCCGGCCTCACCGCACTGGGCGCGCTCGCCGCCGCGGGCGTGCGCGCGTCGGCGGTGGCGCTGCCGCTCGCCTTCGGGGCCGCGATCGTCATGGTGGGGCTCATCGGCGTGGTGGCGGAGCGCGTCTGCGTGAAGCCCCTGGCGCGCGCGTCCCCGCTCATGACCCTGCTCGCCACCCTCTCGCTCGGGCTCGTGATCCGCGAGGCGGTCCTCCTCTTCTACCCGCGCGGCGCCGACCCGAAACCGTTCCCGCAGCTCCTGCCGGCCGGCGGCCTGGAGCTCGGCGGGGTGACCATCCGGTACGAGACGCTGGCCATCCTCGCGATCGGGCTGGCGGCGATGGTCTCGGTGGACCTCCTGATCAACCGCACGCGGATGGGGGCGGCGATCCGCGCCGTCGCCCAGGACCCCGAGGCGGCGCAGATGATGGGCGTGGACCTCGACCGGACCGTCGACCTGACGTTCTTCGTCGGCTCCGGGCTCGCCGCGGTGGCCGGCATCCTGAGCGGGCTCTACTACAGCGAGATCCACTTCGTCATGGGCGTGAGCGCCGGCGTGATCGGGTTCTCGGCCGCCGCGATCGGCGGGCTCGGCAACGTGTACGGCGCGATGCTGGGCGGCCTCCTCTTCGGCATGGTGCAGACGCTGTCCGCCGCGCTGATCCCGCGGGGGTCGGAGTTCCGCGACGTGGTCGCCTTCGCGGTGGTCATGCTGTTCCTGGTCGCCCGGCCGCGGGGCCTCCTGGGGGAGCGGAGCGTGGAGCGGGTGTGAGGGGCGGGGGCCGGCGTCCGCCGGGGCGCCTGGGGCGTGGGTGCGGCCGGGACGGCGGCGTGGTCGGGGGCGTGAGTCTCGGCCGGCGTGCGGGGGGCGTGCTCGCGGTGCTTGCGGCCGAGACCGCCGTCCTCGGCCTGGTGGTCGCCATCGTGCTGGCCGAGCGACCCGCGAGCCTGGCGCTGGCGGCGGCCGGGGCGGCCGGCGCACTCGCGCTCGGACGAGGCGTCCCGGCGGTCCGGGCGGCGCTGGGACGCGCGTTCGACCGGCACCGCGGGGCGGCGCTCGCCGGGGGGGCCGTCGCGGCCCTGGCGCTGCCGGTCCTCCTCCGCGGCAGCCCGTACTGGACGTTCGTCGCCAGCCTCGCCCTGATCTACGTGACCATCGGCCAGGGCCTGAACCTCCAGATCGGCACCGCGGGGCTGGTGAACCTGGCCGGGGCCGCGTTCGCCGGGCTGGGGGCCTACGCGGTCGGGCTCCTGACCACCGCCGCCGGGTGGCCGCCGGCCCTGGCGCTGGTCGCGGGGCCCGCCGTCGCCACGCTCCTCGGGGCCGTCCTCTTCGTCCCGATCCTCAAGACGCGGGGGCACTACCTCGCGCTGGTGACGATCGCCTTCGTGTTCATCTTCAACACGCTCGTGAACAACCTGGAGTTCACCGGCGGGCCCCAGGGGGTGAAGAACATCCCGACCCTGCGGCTGTTCGGACACGTCTTCACGGACCCCCTGCCGCTGCCGGGCGGCTCGCTGCCGGCCCACGCGAACTTCTATTTCGCCACGCTGGCGGTCGCGGCGGCGGTCACGTGGATCGCCCGCCGGCTGCACGACTCCTGGCTCGGGCTGGCCCTGAACACGCTCCGCGACGACGAGATCGCCGCCCGGTGCTGCGGGGTCTCGGTGACCCGCGGCAAGCTGGTCGCGTTCTCGGTCGGCAACGGCTTCATCGGCCTGGGCGGCGGCCTGTACGCCCTGATGGTGGGGTTCGTGTCGCCGCCGGACTTCGACTTCGGGTACTCGCTCATCATGCTGAGCGTCATCATCATCGGCGGGGTCGACTCGATCGCCGGCGTCGTGCTGGGGGCGAGCCTGCTGCTCCCGCTCCCCGAGCGCTTCCGGTTCCTCCACGAGTACCGCCTCCTGCTCTACGGCGCGGTGATCGTGCTGATGCTCCTCTACCGCCCGCAGGGGCTGTGGCCGGCCCCGGTCCGGCGCTACCGGTGACGCTGCTCGAGGTCCGCGGGCTCACCGTGCGCTTCGGCGGGCTGGAGGCGCTGGCCGGCGTCGACCTGGCCGTCGAGGCCGGCGAGGCGGTGGGCGTGATCGGCCCGAACGGCTCGGGCAAGACGACGCTCTTCAACGCGCTGACCGGCCTCTACCGGCCGGCGGCCGGGGAGGCGCGGTTCGCCGGGCGAGACCTGGTGGGGCTGGAGCCGCACGCCATCGCGCGCCTGGGCGTCGCGCGGACGTTCCAGACGAGCCGGCTGTGCCTCGGGCTCTCCGTGTTCGACAACGTGCTGATCGGGATGCACGCGCGCCGGCGGACCGGGCTCCTCGACGCGGTCGCGCGGCGCGGCCGCTTCCGGGCCGAGATCCGGGCCTGCCTCGCCGACGCGGCCCGGCTGCTCGCGCTCTTCAGCCCGGAGCTGGCCGGGCGCGGCTTCGAGCGGGCGGGGACCCTGGCCCAGATCGACCGGCGGCGCGTCGAGATCTGCCGGGCGCTCGCGCTCCGGCCGCGGCTCCTGCTGCTCGACGAGCCGTCGGCCGGGATGAGCCCCGAGGAGACGGCCCAGCTGATGAAGGACCTCCAGGTGATCCGGGAGGACGCGCCCGGGCTCGCCCTGGTCGTCATCGAGCACGACATGTTCGTGATCGAGGGCCTGAGCCGGCGCGTGGTGGCGTTCAACTACGGGCGGAAGATCGCCGAGGGCCGGTTCGCCGAGGTCGCGGCGCACCCCGAGGTGCGCGCGGCGTACCTCGGGCGAGAGGCCGGCCGTGCCTGAGGGGCGGGGAGCGCATCTCGGGGGGGAGACGGCCGGCGGTGCTTGAGGTGCGGGACGTGACGGCGCGCTACGGGCCGCTCACCGTGCTCCGCGGGGTCTCGCTCCGCGTCGAGGCCGGCCAGGTCGCGTGCCTGCTGGGCCCGAACGGGGCCGGGAAGACGACCCTGATCCGGACGCTCCTCGGCATCGTGCGGCCGGCGGAGGGCTCGGTCTGGTTCGAGGGCGCCCGCATCGACGGCCTGCGGCCGCACGAGATCGTCGGGCGGGGCATCGCCGTGGTCCCGGAGGGGCGGCGGGTGTTCCCGCGGATGACCGTGGAGGAAAACCTCCGCATGGGCGCGTTCCGGGAGTGGTCGGCCGCGGATCTGGGCGCCCGCCGGGACCGGGTGTTCGCGCTGTTCCCGCGGCTGGCCGAGCGCCGGGGCCAGCGGGCCGCCACGATGTCGGGCGGCGAGCAGGCGATGCTGGCGGTGGGGCGGGCGCTCATGGGCCGGCCCCGGCTCCTGCTCCTGGACGAGCCCTCGCTCGGGCTGGCCCCGGTCCTGGTCGAGCAGCTCTTCGACACCGTGCAGGCGCTGAACCGGGAGGGCACGACGGTGCTGCTCGTCGAGCAGAACGCGCGCAAGACGCTGGCGATCGCGCACCACGGCGTGCTCCTCCAGAAGGGGGAGATCGTCGGACGCGGCACCGCGGCCGAGCTGGCCGCCCTGGACCTCGTCCGGCACGCCTACCTGCGGGCCTGAGGCACCGTCTCGAGGATCCGACCGGGGGCCCTCGCGCACGTGCTGACGAAGGCGGCCTGGCGGCTTCTCGAGCACTTGGCCAACCTTGCCCTCGGGGATCTTGGGCGTCCCGGTCCGATCGCGGCGAGCAGTGATCATGGGGCCGCACGGGTAACCGCGGGGGGGATTCGGGCTCCCGACGCCCTGCAGATGGCGTGCGCGGCCGTAGCGCGGGTGGACCTTTGCATCACCAGCGACGACCGGCTAAGCCGGCGCACGGTTCCCGGGGCCACGCATGCGGCGGCCGGCGCCCGAGGCGGTGACGCTCGTCAGGCGGGGTGCGGTGTGACCACGGATGTGAGGGCGTCGTCCCGCGGACCACGGCGAGATTGTCCCGGCGGCCCCGGAGGCAGTATCCTCGACCCATGAGCCCACCCACCGGGCCCGACGCGCCGGCGTCGCTCGAGCTGATCCCGTCCGTCTGCCCCCACGACTGCACCAGCACCTGCGCCCTCGAGGTCGAGCGGCGCGATCCCCGGTCGATCGGCCGCATCCGCGGGTCGCACCGCAACACGTACACCGCCGGGGTGATCTGCGAGAAGGTGGCCCGCTACGCCGAGCGCGTGCACCACCCGGACCGCCTCCTCCACCCGCTCCGGCGCGTCGGGCCGAAGGGCGCGGGCCGCTTCACCCGCATCTCGTGGGCCGAGGCGCTGGACCGGGTGGCGGAAGCCTTCGGCGCCGCGGCGGCCCGGCACGGTCCGGAGGCGGTGTGGCCGTACTTCTACGCCGGCACCATGGGGCTCGTGCAGCGTGACGGCATCAACCGCCTGCGGCACGCGATGCGCTACTCCCGGTGGCACTCGACGATCTGCGTCGCCCTCTCCGACGTCGGCTGGGTCGCCGGCACCGGGATCAAACGCGGCGTCGACCTCCGGGAGGTCGGGGAGCACTCGGAGCTGGTCGTGATCTGGGGCGGCAACCCGGTCAACACGCAGGTCAACGTGATGACCCACGTGGCGCGCGCCCGGCGTCGCGGGGCCCCGCTGGTGGTCGTCGACCCGTACCGGACGGGGACCGCCGAGCGCGCCGACGTGCACCTGGCCCTCCGGCCGGGGACCGACGCCGCGCTCGCCTGCGCGGTCATGCACGTCCTCTTCGCCGAGGGCTACGCCGACTGGACGTACCTCCGCCGCTACACCGACGCGCCCGACGAGCTGGCCGCGCACGTGCGAGCCCGGCCGCCGGAGTGGGCGGCCCGGATCACGGGGCTCCCCGTCGAGCAGATCGTCGACTTCGCGCGGCTGTACGGCCGGACCCGGCGGAGCTTCATCCGGTGTCACCACGGGTTCAGCCGGTCGCGGAACGGGGCGGTGAACATGCACGCGGTCTCGTGCCTTCCCGCCGTCACCGGGGCCTGGCAGTACCCGGGCGGCGGCGCGCTGTACGGCCAGACCGGCGTCTACCCGCTGGACCGCACGCTCATCGAGGGCCTGGACCTGGTCGACCCGACGATCCGGGCGCTCGACCAGTCGCGCCTCGGGCCGATCCTCACCGGCGACCCGGACGCGCTCCAGGGCGGGCCGCCGGTGACCGCGATGCTGATCCAGAACACGAACCCGGCGATGGTCTGTCCCGACCTCCACCTCGTCCACCGCGGGCTGGCCCGCGAGGACCTGTTCCTGTGCGTCCACGAGCAGTTCCTCACCGAGACGGCGGCGTTCGCCGACGTGGTGCTGCCCGCCACCATGTTCCTCGAGCACGACGACTTCTACACGGCGAGCGGCCACACCTACTTCCAGGTCGCGCGGCAGGTGATCGAGCCGCCCGGCGAGTGCCGCGAGAACCACTTCGTCGTCTGCGAGCTGGCGCGCCGGCTCGGGGCCCGGCATCCCGGGTTCGAGATGACGGTCTGGGAGATCATGGACGCGACGCTCCGGCGCTCGGGGATGTGGGACGCCCGGACCAACTGGGAGCGCGGCGGGCAGGACCTGGCGCCCCCGTTCGAGGAGGCGCACTTCCTCCGCGGCTTCAAGACGCCGGACGGGCGGTTCCGCTTCAAGCCCGACTGGGCGCGGTTCGGCGGGCGCGGGGCCGAGATGCCGGCGCTCCCCGATCACTTCCCGGTGATCGACGAGGCGACGCCGGAGCGGCCGTTCCGGCTGGTCGCCGCGCCGGCGCGCACCTTCCTCAACTCGACGTTCACCGAGACCCCCGGGTCGCTCGCGCGCGAGCGGCGCCCGACCGCGCTGATGCACCCCGCCGACTGCGAGGCGCTCGGGGTCGTCGACGGGGACCGCGTCGAGCTGGGGAACCTCCGGGGCCGCGTCGTGGTCCACGTCCGCCCGCGCGCCGGCCAGCAGCGCGGGGTGGTCGTGGTGGAGGGGATCTGGCCGAACCGGCGCTTCGAGGGCGGGATCGGGATCAACGCCCTGACCAGCGCCGAGCCCGGATACCCGGACGGCGGCGCCGTGTTCCACGACACCGCGGTGTGGATCCGGAGGCTCGCTCCCGGCGCGGCGGACGGCGCGGGTGCCGGCCAGGCCGGCGAGCCGGCGGCGTCCATCCCGTCGGCCGCCGCCGGCTCGGTCGCGGTCCCGGCGGCGGCGCGGGCGGCGTCGTGAGACGGCGCCGCCGCCGGCACGGCCTCCGGCGCGCCCCGGCCGGCTGACCCCGCCGGCGATGCAGCCCGAGCACCGGGGGTTGATCGAGCAGCTCCGCGCGGCCGCGGCGGCCGTCCGCGCGGCCGTGGCCGCGGTGCCGCCGGGCGCGGTCGACCGGCCGCCCGCCCCCGGCGAGTGGTCCGTCCGCGAGACGCTGGTCCACCTGCGGAACGTGGTCGTGATGGTCCACGGACTCCGGCTGCGGCGGCTCTGGTACGAGCCGGACCCGGTGTTCGCGGACTACGACGAGCCGGCGTTCCGGCACGAGGACCTCGCGCGCGGGGAGGCGATCGAGGACCTGCTCGCGACGACCGTCGCCGAGCTCGAGCAGGCCGCGCGGCTCCTGTCCACCCTGCCCGACGATCGCTGGGCCCGGCAGGGCCGGCACCCGGAGCTGGGGCCGATGTCGATCGAGTTCCTCGTTCGGCGGCTCGGCGAGCACGCGCTGGAGCACGCCCGGCAGATCGCCGCGGCCGCGCGGCCGCGCTGACCGCCGGCGCCGCTCCGTCGCGCTGGGCCCCGTTCCCGCGCCCCTCGCCCAGCAGGACGCGGCGTTCTCCGACCCGGCTTCCCGCTCGCGCGACGACAATCAGCCGGCCGGGGTCTTGCCCTCGGCCGCGCGGACCCGGGCCGGCTCCGGTGATCTCCACGGTCCGGAACGACCATGGGTCGGGCACGCCCGGGGCCCCGCGACGAGCGGTCGTCCGGTCACCGCGGGGCGGCGGGCCGCCCCGGGTCAGGCGCTCCCGCGGAGGCGCGGGTCGAGCGCGTCGCGGAGCCCGTCCCCCAGGAGATTGAACAGCAGCACCGTCACCGAGATCGCGGCCGACGGCCAGAGGAGCGGCCAGGCCGAGAGCTGCATGAACCGGCCCGATTGCTCGACCATGCGGCCCCACGAAGGGGTCGGGGGCGGGGGTCCGAGCCCCAGGAACGACAGGCCGGACTCGAGGAGGATGGCGTGGCCCGCGGCGAGCGAGGCCTGGACCAGGATCGGGGCCACGATGTTCGGCAGGATCGCGACCCCCACCACCCGCGCCGCGGACGCGCCGAGGGCGCGCGCGCTCTCCACGTACTCGAGCTCGCGGACCGCCAGCGTGCTGGCGTGGACGACCCGGGCGAAGCGGGGCGTGTAGAGGACCGCGATCACCAGGACCAGGTTCGGCAGCGACGGGCCGAGGAAGGTCACGACGAAGATCCCGAGCAGGATGGGCGGGAAGCACAGGAGCCCGTCCATGACGCGCATCGCCGCGGTCTCCACCGGGCCGCGCGCGTAGGCGGCGGCGCTCCCGAGCGCCGTGCCGGCCAGTGCGGCCGCCGTCACGCTGGCGAGCGCGACCACCAGCGTGATCCGGGCGCCGTGGAGGAGGCGGCTCCAGAGGTCGCGCCCGAACTCGTCCGTCCCGAGGGGATGGGCCCAGCTCGGCCCGGCCGCCTTGGCGCGGGGGTTGAGCGCGTTCGGGTCGACCCGGGCGAGCGCGGGGGCCAGGGCCGCCGCGAGCACCAGGAGGGCGACCGCGGGTCCGGCGACCAGCACCTGGCGGGAGCGCCGCCATGCCGCCGGCCGCGCGCGCCGGGCCGCCGGCCGCCGGGCGCCGGCCGCGTCCCCGGCCGCGCCGGGGTCGCCGGCGCGGAGCGGGTCAGGCATGGCGGATGCGCGGGTTCAGGACGGCGTAGCAGAGATCGGTCACCAGGTTGACCAGGACGAACAGGGCCGAGCCGAGCAGGACCACGCCCTGGATCACCGGGTAGTCGCGCGTCCCGAGCGCGTTCAGGAGCAGCGCGTTCACCCCGGGCCAGCTGAAGATGTGCTCCACCAGGACCGCGCCGGCGAACATCGAGCCGACCTGGAGCCCGACCACGGCGGCGACCGGAAGGAGCGCGTTCCGCAGGACGTGGCGGCGCGCGATCCGGCCCTCGCCGAGCCCCTTCGCCCGCGCGGTCCGCACGAAGTCCCGGCCGGCCTCGTCCAGGTAGCTCGAGCGCGTCATCCGCATCACGGTGGCGAGGGGCGCGGCCGCCAGCGCGAGGACCGGGAGCGCCAGGTGGCGGAGGAAGCCCCCCAGGTCCTCGCCGGGCTCGACGTAGCCGGTCGGCGGGAGCCAGCCGAGCTGGAGCGAGAACACGAGGACCAGGAGCATGCCGACCACGAAGACCGGCATCGAGAAGCCGGCCAGGGCGGCCGCCGACGCCGCGGGATCCGCCAGGCGCCCGCGCCGGCGGGCCGCGAAGGTGCCGAGCGGGATCCCGAGCGTCACCGCGAGCACGGTGGCCGGGATCACCAGCTGGAGCGTGCGCGGCAGCCGGTTCGCCAGGTCGCGGGCGACCGGGCGGTCGTCCAGGAGCGACGTGCCGAGATCCCCCTGCGCCACCCCGGCGAGCCACGAGAGATACTGGACGGGGAGGGGGCGCTCCAGCCCGAGGCGGGCGCGGACGCGCCGGAGCTGCTCGGGGGTGGCCTGCGCCGCGTCCCCGCCCAGGATCAGGAGCGCCGGGTCCCCGGGCAGGACGTGGATCGAGAAGAAGAGGACGGTGGCCACGACCCAGAGTAGGGCGGCAGCCAGCCCGAATCGCCGGAGGAGGTAGATCCACACGGCGCCGCGCGGGGTTTCGCCTCACTCCCGGTAAAGGTACTTGAGCCCTCCCAGGCTCTTGTTCCCGAGCGCGCCGGGCAGCCGGGTGTAGCCGCCGACCGCGGCGCGATGGGCCTCGGCCTGGGGCCGCCAGTGCAGGAACACCCACGGAGCCAGCTCGGTGAGCCGCCGCTCCACCTGGGCGTAGAGCGCCGCGCGCCGCCCCTGGTCCGGGGTCGTGCGGGCGTCCGTCAGCAGCCGGTCGAGCACCGGATCGCTGAAGTCGACCGCCCGGGCGTAGGAGGCGCCGCCGGTCGCGAAGAACGAGGAGTAGAAGTCCGGATCCGGCCACGGCAGGCTGAAGCCGTCCATCATCATCTGGTACTCGCCCGTGACCCGCTTCCGCTGCTGCGTGGGGACGTCCATCGGCCTGAGCTCGATCTGGGAGAAGCCCGCCTTCTGGAGCTGGGTCACGATGATCTGGGCCTCGTCCATGTGGACGGACAGCGTGGTCGAGTCGAACGCCAGCCGGGTCGCCGCCGGGTTGACCCCCGCCTCGGCCAGGAGCTGGCGGCCCCTGGCGGGATCGTGGGTCCACGTCCCCTGGAGCGCGCGGGGGAACGCCCAGTGGCCCTCGGGGATCAGGCCGGCCCCGAACGGCTTGCCGATGCCGCCCCACGCCAGGTCGATGATCTCCTTCCGGTCGACCAGGTAGTTCAGGGCCTGCCGGACCTTGGGCTGGTCGAACGGGGGGCGCTTGGGGTTGAGCCGGATCACGTTGAACGTGTCGTAGCCCACGTGGACCCGGACGTTCGGGTCCCTCTGGAGGGCCGCGATCTCCTGCCACGGGATGTACTCCGCGAAGTCGACAGACCCGGTGCGGAGCGCCTGGACGCGCACGTCGTCCTTGGCGATCGTGGACAGCTCGATGCGATCGAGGTACGGGTAGGGCGCCTCCCAGTAGTCCGGGTTCTTGACCAGCGTGTAGCGCACCCCGGTCTCGTACGGCCCGAGCTTGAACGGCCCGGTGCCGCTCGCGGCCTTCCGGAGGTCGCCGCCGCCGCGGGCCCATCGCGCGTCGACGATCACCGCCTCGGCCGCCGCCAGGAGGTCGGGGAAGGGCGCGCTGGGCTGCCGGAGGGCGATCCGGACCGTGCCCGGATCGACGACCGTGATCCCCTCGATCACCGCGAACTCCTTCGCCCGCGTCGCGTTGGTGGCCGGGTCGACGATCCGCTCCAGGCTCCACTTGACGTCGTCGGCGGTCAGCGGGTTTCCGCTGTGGAACCGGACGCCCGGCCGGAGGTGCAGCACGTACGTCGTCGGGTTCGGCGTCTCCCAGCCGACCGCCAGCCCCGGCTCCAGCGTTCCCTTGAGCGAGTACCGGAGGAGCGTCTCGTAGATGTTCGCCTGGAACGTGTAGGTGGTCGCGCCGTAGTTGATGTGGGGATCCCACCCGGTCGGGTCGCGCAGGAGCGCCAGCTTCAGCACGCCGCCCGGCTTCGGGGCGGCGGCGACCGGCCGGCCGGCCGGCGCCGCGAGCAGCGCGAGCGTGACGAGGAGCCCGAGGACGATCCGGGCCGGCGACGTCTGCATCGTCGAGCCTCCTTGGACGTGGCGCCCGCCCGGCCGCGGGCGGCCGCGGAGCCGGGTCGGGGTGGCGCGAGCTCTCGCGCGCGCGGCCGGGGCGCCCGCCGCGGGCGGCTCCGCGCCGCGGCGGAGCGCCTCAGGCGGCGCGGGCACGGAGGGTCGCCGCGGCGGCGCACATGACGCGGAGCTTCTCGTAGGCCTCGTCGAGATCCATCGGGTTCTGGACCGACGGCGCGAAGCCGCAGTCCGGGTGGAGCACGAGGCGGGCCGGCTCCACGTACCGCGCCGCGGCCTCCGCGCGGGCGACGACGTCGTCGACCGTCTCGATCCGCCGGTCGCAGTGGTCGATGCAGCCCAGGCCGAGCCGCACCCCGCCGGGGAACCCGGCCAGCGCGCCGAGGCCGCCCGCCACCGGCGTGGCCAGCTCGAGGGAGATCGTGCCGGCGCGGACCCGGGCCAGCGCCGGCATGATGAGGTCGTAGGAGCCCGCGGTCTTGTGCTCGCGGGCGAAGTGGGCGTGGCAGAGGTGGACCGCGGTCGCGATCCCGGTGATGCCGTCCAGGGTCCGGTTCAGGAGATCGACGCAGAGGTCCATCTCGGCCCCGACGTCCGTGATCCCTTCCTCGGCGCGGAACCGCGGGTCGACCAGGGTGGCGAGCCACGGCTCGTCGAGCTGAACGGTGTCCGCGCCCGCCGCCCGGACCGCCTCGATCTCCTGCCGGAGCACGCCGACGCAGTCGGCCATCAGGTCCTCGCGCCGCGGGTAGGCGGCGCGCGAGTGCCGCGGGTGCCACATCCGCCGGCCGATGATGTAGGGCGACGGGAGGGTCGCCTTCACGCGCCGGGTGGTGCGGGCGCGCACGTAGCGGACCTCGGGGGCGGCGATCTCCCGGTGGCACTCGATCCGGGCGACCACCGCCGGGTAGGGCAGGCCCCCGCTCGGGTTCAGGTCGGGGGCGAAGCCGTGGACGCGCTCGGCGAAGACCTTGACGTAGCTCTCGCGGCGCCACTCGCCGTCGGTGATCTCGTCGAGGCCCGCGCGCTCCTGGAGGCGGATCGCCGAGTCCACCGCGGCGTCGAGGAGGCGGTCGGCCTCGGCCTCGGACAGGCGGCCGGCCTTCCGGTCCAGGATCACGTCGCGGACCCAGGCCGGCCGGGGCAGGCTCCCGATGACGGTGGTGGGGTAGGGCGACGGGGCCATGGCCGGCGGGCCGGCGCCGGCCGGGCGCGCCGCCCCGGCCGGCAGCCGGCCGGCGCTCACGCGCGCCGCATCCGGAGGTTGAACCGGCGCAGCTCGAACGCCTGGTTCGGGTTCGGGGTGAACTCCACGTGCTTCTGGAGCCCGTAGTCCTCGTACGGCTGGAGCACGAGGATCCACGGATTGTACTCGAGGAAGAGCTCGGTCATGCGCTTGTAGGCGCGGGCGCGGAAGTTCTCGTCCATCGAGTTCCGGGCCGCGTTGCCGAGCTCGTCGAACTCGGGGTGCCGCCAGTAGTCGTGCGGCCCGCCCGGCGCCATCAGGCGCCACATCATCCCGTCCGGGTCGCGGAGGGTCGACGTGGGATCGGACCACCAGAGCCCCTTGAAGGTCCGCTCGCGGTTCTTCTGGGCCCGCACCGAGAACTCGATCACCTCCACGACGACGTTGATCCCGACGTCCTTCCACATCGCGGCGATCGCCTCCGACATCGGCTTGTCGTTGGCGATGAGGCCGACGGTGGTCTCGAGGTAGATCGGCTCGCCGCGGTACCCCGACTGCTTCACGAGCTCCCGCGCCTTCCGCGGATCGTAGGCGAGGGGCGGCAGGCTCGGATCGTAGTGGTGGTCGCCCTTGGCGATCGGCCCGTTGGGGACCAAGCCCCGCCCGCGCCACAGCTCCTTGACGATCGCCTCGCGGTCCACGCCGAGCTGCATGGCCCGCTTGAGCGTCCAGTTGTTCAGCGGCGGGACCTTCGAGTTGGTCCCGAGCACGTACAGGCCGGCGTAGAGGGCCGAGGCCCCCTTCGTGGTCGGGCCCTGGTTGACGCGGTCCCAGTGGTCCGGCGTGAGCTGGGTGATGGCGTCCAGCTCGCCCTTGAGGAGGCCCGCGACGCGGGGCGCGGTCTCCGGGATCGGCCGGAACACGACCCGGTCGACGTCGATCCGGCCCTCCCAGTAGTCGGGGTTCGCCTCCAGCACCAGGCGGTCGTCCTTGGTCCAGGAGACGAACCGGACCGGGCCCGTGCCGACCGGCTTCAGGTTGAAGGCGTCGCCGCCGACCTGCTCGAGGTGCCGCTTCGGCACGATCTGGCCGCCGTAGAAGGCCAGCCGGGCCGGCAGCAGGGGGTCGGGCTTCTTGGTGTGGATCACCAGCGTCCCCGGGTCGGGCGCCTCGATCCGGTCGATCGTGGTGAAGACGCTCGCCACCAGGGTCTTGAGGTTCGGATCGTAGGTGCGCTCGATGCTGAACTTCGCGTCGGCGGACGTGAACGGGTCGCCGTTGTGGAAGCGGACGCCGGAGCGCAGGCGGAACGTCCACGTGGTGGGCGCGGTGGCCTTCCACTCGGTCGCCAGGCCGGGATGGAGCGAGTCGTCGGGGTGGCGCCTCGTCAGGTTGTCGAAGAGGTTGAACGTGACCCGGATGTCGTTCGAGGACGTGGAGAAGTGCGGGTCGAGCTTCGAGACGTCGCCGCCCTGGCCGACCACCAGCTCGCGGCGCTGGGTGGCCTGGCCGGCGGCGGGCCGAGCCGCGCCGGGGCCGAGCGCGGCCGCGGCGGCCCCGACCCCCAGGGCGGCTCCGCGCTCGAGGAACGCGCGCCGCGAGAGCCGGCCGGTCCGCCACGCCGCCACCAGGTTGTCGAGATCCATGGCGCTCTCCTTGTCGGTTCGGAGTGTCGGGCGGGGATCGTCGCGGGCGCGCTGTTCAGGCCGCGGGCGTCGCTCGCCGGGCGCACGCGGAGGCGCGCGTGGACGTCCATGTCCGGGGTCCCTCCCGCGCTATTGTCGCGGGGGGCGGGACCGAGTCAAGGGCCCGGCCGCGCGGCGGCTGCTACAATGGGCACCCGTCCGGTCGTGCGCCCGCCGGCGCCGGCCAGGGAGGACACGGTGGCCGATCGCGATCTCTGCTTCACGCCCGCCGGCGAGCTGGTGCGGCTCTTCCGCGCGCGCCGGGCATCGCCCCTCGAGGTGGTCCAGGCCGTCCTGGCCCGGATCGACGCGGTCAACCCGGGGCTCAACGCGTACGTGACCGTGGCGCGCGAGTCCGCGCTGGCCGCGGCGCGGCGCGCGACGGCCGCCCTCCGCCGCGGCGTCGTGCTCCCGCCGCTCCACGGCGTGCCCGTCTCGATCAAGGACCTCACCCCGACCGCCGGCATCCGGACCACGTGGGGATCCCGGATCTTCGAGCACCACGTCCCCGCCGAGGACGGGCTGATCGTGGCGCGCCTCCGGGCGGCGGGGGCGATCGTGCTCGGGAAGACGAACACGCCCGAGTTCGGGGCCGGCGGCAACACGTTCAACGCCGTGTTCGGGGCGACCCGCAACCCGTGGAACCCGGCGCTGACCTGCGGCGGCTCGAGCGGCGGCGCGGCCGTCGCGCTGGCGACCGGCATGGGGCCGCTCGCCCAGGGCTCCGACCTCGGCGGCTCGCTCCGGGTCCCCGCGGCGTTCTGCGGCGTGGTGGGGTTCCGGACGACCCCCGGGCTCGTCCCGGTGTACCCGCGCGAGCTCGCGTGGGATTCCCTGTCGGTCCAGGGGCCGATGGCCCGCACGGTCGCCGACGTCGCGCTCATGCTCTCGGTCGTCGCCGGGCCGGACGACCGCGCGCCGCTGTCGTACGCGGTCGACCCGGCGGGGTTCCGCGCGGCGGTCCGGCGCCCGTCGATCCGCGGCTGGCGGGTCGCCTGGACCCCGGATCTGGACGGGCTCCTCCCGGTCGACCCCGAGGTGGCCCGGATCGCCGAGGGCGCGACCCAGGTGCTCCGGGCGCTGGGCGCGCGGGTCCGCGCCGCCTCGCCGTCGTTCGCCGAGCTCGACGAGATCGTCCGCGGCACGCGCGGGCTCTCCATGGCCGCGCTCCACGGCGACAAGCTCCCCCGGTGGCGCGCCGAGATGCAGCCGGGGCTGGTCGGGAACATCGAGCAGGGGCTCGCGCTCTCGGCCCGGGACATCGGCCGCGCCGAGAAGCTCCGCAGCGCGCTCTGGCAGCGCGTGCGGGCGTTCATGGAGGACCACGAGCTGCTGGTGCTGCCGACGGCGGCGGTCCGGCCGTTCCCGGTCGAGCAGTCGTACCCGACCGAGATCGCGGGCAAGCCGCTGGCCGACTACACGCAGTGGTTCTTCCTCAGCTACGCGATCTCCGTGACCGGCCTGCCGGCGATCTCGGTGCCGGCCGGCTTCACCCGCGACGGGCTGCCGGTCGGGCTCCAGATCGTCGGCCGCCGCCGCCAGGAGGTCGCGGTGCTGCGGGCGGCGGCGGCGTTCGAGGCGGCGGCGCCCTGGGCCGATCGCGTGCCGCCCGGCCTCGGACCGGCGCGGTGACCGGGGTGGTCCGGGTCCTCTCGGCGAACCTGGCCAACGGCCGAGCGCACGCCGACGCCTTCGCGGCGCTGGTCGACGCCGTGGCGCCGGACGTGGTGGTCGTCCAGGAGCTCGACCCCGGGCAGGCGGAGGCGCTCGCCCGGGTGATGCCGTTCGGGAAGCTCGAGCCGGCGCGGGATCACCACGGGATGGGGATCGCCCTCCGCGAGCCGGGGACGATCCGCCGGCTCCCGCTGCCGTACCGCGGCGCGTTCGTCGCCGAGCTGCCCCTGGCCGGCGACGACACGCTGGAGGTGGTGAACCTCCACCTGGCCGCCCCGCACGTCCAGCCTCTCCCGCGTCGCCTGCGGGAGCGCCGGGGCCAGCTCCGCGACGTGCTCGCCTACCTCGACGTGACGCCCCGGCGGCGGCGGATCCTGGCCGGCGACCTCAACGCGACACCGCTCTGGCCTGCCTACCGCCGGCTCCGCGCGCGCTTCGACGACGCCGCGATCGAGGCGGCCCGCCGGCTCGGGCGCCGCCCCGCCCGGACGTGGGGCCCCTGGCCCGGCTCCGTCCGGCTCCTCCGGATCGACCACGTGCTGGTGCGCGGGCTCATCGCGCGCGAGGCGCGCGTCCTGCCGCTCCGCGGCAGCGACCACAGCGCGCTCCTGGCCGAGCTCGAGCCGGGGGACGCGTAGTCCCGGCGGCGGCCCGCCCCGCGCGGGCCAGTGCGTCTTGATCCCCAGCGCGATCTACTGCGCGCCCGGGGCCGCCTTGCTGATGAGCTCCCGGAGCTGCGGGTGCCCCCAGAGGCTGTCCGCGGTGTCGTAGTGCTCGACCTGCCACGTGGCGTCGTCGATCATGCGGGCGCCCCAGCCGTACTCGAGGGCGAAGCCGGAGGGGTTCGCCAGGTAGAACGAGACCATGTGGTCGTTCATGTGGCGGCCGAGGTCGATCGCGATCGGGACCCCGCGCCGGAGACAGAGATCGCGACCGGAGCCGACGTCGTCGAGCGAGTTGCACTCGAACATGACGTGGTTGATCCGCTTGGGCGCGCCGGGGGCCTCCAGGATGGCGATCGAGTGGTGCCGGGGATTGCAGTGGAGGAAGGCCAGTCGCGCCGTGCCGCCGGGAGTGCGCACCTCGGTGAAGTCGGACACCCGGAACCCCAGGAGGTCGCGGTAGAACCGGACGGTGTCGTCGCGGTTCCGGGCGTAGACGAGGATGTGCCCGAGCCCCATGTCGCCGGTCTTGAACCCGGTCATGGGCCGGGTGGGCTGGAACGGCTGCGGGTTGACGGGACGGCCGCAGAAGATCTCGGTGGCGACGCCGTTGGGGTCGACGCATTTCACCAGGTCGATGACACGGCGGCCGTCGGCCTCGTCCCGGGTCCCGGCGGTCACCCGGACGCCGCCGTCCTCCAGCTGCTGGGCGACCCGGTCCAGCGTGGCGCGGTCGGGGACCTCCCAGCCGACGAAGGCCAGGTCGTCCCGGCCGTCCGCGCGCAGCTCGACCCGGTGGTGGCACTGGTCCATGCGGAGATAGGTCGTGGACCGGTCGTCGCCCGGCACGACCTGCATGCCGAGGACGTTCGTGGCGAGATCCTGCCACGCCTTCGCGTCGCTGGTCCCCACGCCGACGTATCCGAGCTGCGAGACACTGGCCATGTCTGCTCCTTCGCGGATCGGGCTCTTGACGTCCGCGTCGCGGCGCCGAGGACTCGCGCCCCCGTGGGTCCGGCAAGGGGCCCGGGAGCATCCCCGGGCGGCGCGGCGTTCCGCGGGTAGATGATCGCTCACCGGGCGGGCGGCGGCAAGGACGCCGGCGCGCGGCGCTACGGCCCGTACATCTCCGTGGCCGCCGAGTACCCCGGCAGGCGGCCCGGCTCCCACACGTGCTTCCGCGCGACCGCCTCGTCGAGGTCGGCGCCCCAGCCGGGCCGGGTCGGCAGGACGGCCTCCCCGCGCTCGATCGTCGGCGGCGCGTCCACCAGCTCGTCCTTCCACGGCACGTCGTCGACGTCGATCTCCATGATGCGGACGTTCGGCACCGTCGCGCAGAGGTGGAGGGAGTGGTAGGTCGAGAGGTGGCTGTAGTAGTTGTGCGGCGCGATGTTCAGCTCGTACGTCTCGGCCAGCTCCGCGACCTTCCGGGACTGGGCGAAGCCGTTCCAGGGGACGTCGACCATGACGACGTCCATCGCCCGCGCGTCGAGGAACGGGCGATAGCCGCGCACGCCGTAGAGGTTCTCCCCGGAGCAGATCGGCACCGGCACGCGATCCCGGACGTCGCGGAGCGCCGCCGGATCGTAGAGGTCGAGCTCCACCCACATGAGGTCCAGCCCGTCCAGCGCGCGGCAGAGGCGGACCGCGCCCTCCGGCTTGGCGTTGAAGTTGAGGTCGAGGGCCACGCCCACCTCGGGGCCGACGGCCCGCCGGAACGTGCCGAGGAGCGTCTGGAGGTGGCGGACGATCTCCGCCGGCACCACCTGGTCGGTCGTCCCCGGACCGCCCCCGAACCCCGGGAAGTGGACGCGCGCCGGCTCGCCCGGGTAGACGATGTTGGTCTTGAGCGCGCGGTAGCCGCGCCGGACGACCTCCTCGCCCAGCCGGAAGACGTCGTCCATCGTCCGGAGCGGCGGGACCCCGATCAGCGCGGCGTTCATCGCCCGCGACGTCCCGCAGTGGGACCAGTAGACGGGCTGGCGCAGCCGGAGGGGCCCGCCGAACAGCTCGTAGACCGGCACCCCGAGGGCCTTCGCCTTCACGTCCCAGAGCGCCAGCTCGATCCCCGCGATCGCCTTGGCGGCGAGCCCGCCCGGGCTCTGCCGGGCGACGCGGTAGAGGTCCCAGTACACGCGCTCGACCGGCCGCGGGTCCTGCCCCAGCAGGACCGGCGCGAAGTCCCGGATCGCGCCGACCACCCCGTACGGGTTCCGGCCGTCCGAGCACTCGCCGTAGCCGGTGATCCCGGCATCCGTGCGGACCGCCACGAACTGCCACGGCCGCCACCCGGCGTCGACGACGAAGGTGTCGACCGCGGTGATCTTCACCGGCTCACACGCGATAGACGTACTGGCGGCCGGGCTCCCGCTCGACGTCGGGCGGGAAGCTCCGCCGCTTGTCGGCGTAGTAGCGGGCGCGCTGGTCGCCGTCGGCGAGACGGTTGTACGTGACGTAGAGGACGCGCCGGGGGTCGTCGGAGAGGTTCGGGCCCGAGCGGTGCGGCACGTACGAGTCGAAGAAGACGACGTCGCCGGGGGCCGCCGGGCAGGGGACGAAGGTGACGCCCTCCAGGTCCGGGCCCTCCAGCGGTGCCCACTCCCGGCCGATCAGCCCGCGGGTGTGGTGCCCGGCCGCCAGCTCGAGGCAGCCGTTGGCCTCCGTCGCGTCGTCGATCGCCACCAGCGCCGTGACGAACAGCGGCGCGTACGCGCTCCAGCCGGCCTGCTGGTCCTGGTGCGGCTTGAACCCGTCCCCCCCCGGCAGCTTGAAGTTGATCTTGTCCTTGAACAGGACGGCCGGCTCGCCCAGGAGGTCCGCCACGCGCCCGAGCAGGAGGTCGCCGTCGAAGAGGGCCTCGAAGCCGGGGTGGTACGGGTAGAAGTTCTCGATCCGGTTCACGAGCCGCCGGCCCGGCTCGCGGAGGCTCGGCTCGCCGTACACCATCCAGGCGCCCGGCGTCTCCGGCCACGCCTGGATCTCTTCGGTCCACCGCCGGACGTCGGCGACCGCCTCCGGGCCGAGGAGGCCCCGGCAGACCAGGAAGCCGTCGCGCCGGTAGGCGGCCAGCGCGGACTCGAGGAAGAAGCGAGCGGGGCGCGCGGGCCGGCTCATGGGACGAGGACCACCTTTCCGTAGGACTCGCGGCCCGCCAGCGCGGCGAGCGCCCGGGCGGCGTCGCGGAGCGGGTAGGTGCGGTAGACGACGGGGCGGACCTGGCCCTTGGCGTGGAGCGCGACCAGCGCCGCCATCCACTCGTCGACCAGCGGCGAGCGCCGCCGGTGGTAGAGGCCCCAGTGGACGCCGACCACGCTGATGTTCTTCAGCAGGACCCGGTTGATCGCCAGGGTCGGGATCCGGCCCCCGGCGAACCCGATGGTGAGGAGCCGGCCCTCGAAGGCGATGCACTTGGTCGACAGGTCGAAGACGTCGCCGCCGACCGGGTCGTAGATCACGTCGGCGCCCTCGCCGCCGGTGACCTCCTTCACCCGGTCCACCCAGTCCGCCGTGCGGTAGTCGATCAGCACGTCGGCGCCGGACTGGCGGGCGATCTCGAGCTTGGCCGGGGTGCCGGCGGTCGCGATGACCCGCGCCCCGAGCGCCTTGCCGATCTGCACCGCCGCGAGCCCCACGCCGCCGGCCGCCGCGTGGACCAGGAGCCACTCGCCGGGCCGGAGGGCCGCGCGGTGGACCAGCGCGCTGTAGGAGGTCTGGTACACGATGAAGAACGCCGCCGCCTCGACGTCGGACATGCCCTCCGGCGTCGGGAAGACCCGGTGCTCCGGGGCCGCGACCAGCTCGGCGTAGCCGCCCCAGTCGGCCATCGCGATCACCCGCTGGCCGGGGCGGGTGCGCGTGACGCCCGGTCCCACGGCGCGCACCACCCCCGCGACTTCCCCCCCGGGGCTGAACGGGAGCGGCGGCCGGATCTGGTACTTCCCCTGGACGATGAGGATGTCGAAGAAGTTGCAGCCGATCGCGCGGGTCTCGACCAGGACCTCGCCCGGCCCGGGCACCGGGTCGGGGACGCTCGTGTACGCGAGCTCGGCGGGCTCGGCCCAGCGGGTGGCGATCACGGCGTTCATGGCCCTCGATGATACCAGGCGGCGTCGAGGTGCCAACCCGCGCGGCCGCCCCGGCGCCGGGGCGGCCGGGTCCCGGCCTCCCCGAACACGCCGGGGACCGACACGGGCCCGCCGCCGGCCCACACCGGCGGGCGGGTCCGCTCGGGGGACGCGTGGAGCGCCGCCGCCTGGGCTAGCGCCGCATGAAGAGGCGGGCCACGGCGGCGCCGCCGACGATGGCGATGATCGCGGTCGCGATCGCCGCCAGGCTGGGGAGCATCGAGACGCCGTACGTGTACGCGTCGCCGTTCGGGTACTCCATCGATCCCTCCGGATGGTCGGGCGCCGGCCCCGAGCCGGGCCGGCGAGTGAGGACCGGACCCGGCGCCTCCTGGCCGGGCGCGGCCGTGGTTTCACGGACTCGGCGGAGCGGGGTCTCAGCGGGCGAGGAGGCGCGATCATGAGCGACCCGCTGACCGTGGACACCGTGCTGGCCCGGGTGGACGAGGCCTGGGCGACGCTCGAGCGGACCGTCCGGGAGCTCACCCCGGCCGAGCTCGCCACGATCCGCGACCCCGCCGGCTGGGCGGTCAAGGACCACCTGCTCCACCTGGCCGCCTGGGAGCGCGTGCTGGTCGGCCGGCTGGATGGCCGACCCGACCACGAGACGCTCGGCCTCGAGCCGGGGCTCGTCGCCGGGGACGACGAGGACGCCATCAACGACGCGATCTTCCGGCGCCAGCGGGACGCCGCGCCGGGGGACGTGCTGGAGTCGGTCCGCGCGACCCACGCGGCGATGCGCGCGCGCCTCGCGGCCCTCCGCGACGGCGCCGGCGCGCCCGGCGGGGCGGCGCGGGCGATCGCGCCGCCGGCGGCGGACTGGATCGAGGGGAACACGTGGGCGCACTACCTCCAGCACCTGGGCTGGATCCGGGAGCTCACGGGCCGCCGCTGACGGCCGGCCGCGTGGGCTCCGCGGCCGTGCCGGGGGACGGGCGCCCCACGCGGGGAATCGTGTCCGTTCGGCCCCCCCCCGCGCGGGTCCCTCGGGGGCCGGCGCCCGGGGCCGAGGGGCGCATGGTGCTCACCGCGGCCCCGGGCCGGAACCGGGCCGGCGCGCCGGCGGTCGGCCGCCGTTGTCGCGGCTCACGCGGCGCCCGGGACGATCGCGGTCTTGAGGCCGCGGCCGGCCGCGGCATGGGCGAACGCCTCCGCGATGCGCGCGAGGGGATAGCGATCGGTGACCAGGCGATCGGCCCCGATCCGCGAGAGGAGCGGGAGCACGCGCCGGAAGGCGGTGCCGCGCCCGTAGGCGCCGAGGAGGGTCAGCTCGCGGTAGTGGAAGTCGAACAAGTCGGCGGGGAGCGTGCTCCCCCGGGGGCAGACGCCCACCAGCTGCACGATCCCGCGGAGGCGGACCAGGCGGACGGCCTCGCCGAGGAGGCGCGGCGAGCCGACCGCCTCGCAGACGACGTCGACCCCGCGCTCCTTCGTCACATCCCGCACCACCTCGCCGACGTCTTCGGCCGTGGGGTCCACGACCCGCTCCGCCCCGAGGGCCCGGGCGGCCTCGCGTCGGCTCGGGACGGGATCGGAGAGGATCGCCCGGGCGGCGCCGCGGGCCCGCGCCAGCGCGAGCGTGAGGAGCCCCATCACGCCGCCGCCGATCACGAGGATGGTCGCGTCCCGCGGCATCCGGAACCGCTCGAGCCCCGACAGGCAGCACGCCGCGGGCTCGGCCAGGGCCGCGGTCGCCGGGTCCAGGCCCTCGGGGAGGAGATGCACCGAGCGACGCGGGAGGACGACCCGCTCGGCGAACCCGCCGACCCGGACGGCGCGCGGGCACTGGCTGTCGGCGCCGGCCCGGCACGCCTCGCACTCGCCGCAGCCGTAGTTCGGCTCGCAGGCGACCGCCCGGCCGATCAGCGCCCGGCTCACGCCCGCCCCGACGTCGAGGACGGTCGCGCTGTACTCGTGCCCCATGACGCGCGGGGGCGTGAGCGGGAACAGGCCCTGGGTGGCGTGGACGTCGCTCCCGCAGATCCCCGCCGTGTCGACGGCGAGCAGGACCTCGCCCCGGCCGGGCGCGGGCTCCGGGACCTCGTCCAGGGTGAAGCGGGCCTCCCCGCGCCAGGTCGCGACACGCATCAGGCGGGCTCCTCCGCTCGCCGCCCGGCGCTCAGGGCAGGGCGGTGGGGACCGTGAGCGCCGGCACGTCCCCCGGCCGCACCCGGTGGGGCGGCTGCCACACCTCGATGGGCGGGCGGGCGATGACCGGGGCGAGGCCGGCCGGCCGCGCCGGGTCGCCTGGCCAGGTGCGGGTGGAGATGGGGTGGCGCGTCACCGCTCGCGCTCACGGCCGTGCTCACGGCCGCGCGTAGTGGGCCATGATGAACCCCGCGATGGAGTGCCGGGACGGCCCGTTCGGGAGGGCGTCGCAGTCGAACCACCGGGCGTCCTCGAGCTCCTCGCGGTCGATCGCGATGTCGCCGCCGGCGTAGCGGGCCACGAACCCGATCATGAGCTGGCTCGGGAACGGCCAGTTCTGGCTGCCGACGTACTCGATGTCGGCGACCTCGACCCCGACCTCCTCCTTCACCTCGCGGGCGACCGCTCCCTCCAGCGACTCCCCGTTGTCGACGAAGCCGGCGACCAGCGCGTACCGGCCGGGCGCCCACCCGGCCTTGCGGGCGAGGAGCACGCGGGAGCCGTCCCGGACGAGCGTGATCACCGCGGGGTGGAGGTGGGGGTAGTGCTCGTAGCGGCACTCGACGCAGCTCTTCCCCCACTCGCCGGCGATCCGCGCGGTCTTCTGGCCGCAGCGCGGGCAGTGGCCGCTGGTGGATTCCCACCAGAGGAGCTGCATCGCCATGCCGCCGAGCGAGAGGAGCCCGTCCGGGAGCCGCGTGCCCTGCATCGGGACCAGCGTCTCCCGCTGGAGGCCGGGCGGCGCCGGCGCCGCCTTCGGGACCGCCAGCACCCAGCACGGCGTCCCGTCCAGCGTCCCGAGCCACAGGGGTTCGCCGGTCGCCCCGTCGAGGCCAGCCGGCCGCTCGCCCTCCGGCAGGCGGAAGCGGTCGCCGCGGGCCTCCACGAGCAGCCCCTGGTCCTGGACCAGGAGCCACCGGCCGCGGGGAGCCGGCGCCTCGGCGGCGGGCTTGGCCGGGGTGAACGCCCCGCCCAGGCAGTCCCGGTTGAACGGGAGATACACGGTGAGCGGCGTGGGCCGGGCCGGCGGGCGCAGCATGCGGGCGCCGGCCGTCAGGCCCCGGAGGGGCCCCGCCGCGGGGGCGTGGTGGTGCGGGTCGTCATCGCGCGTGCATCCCGGGTCAGTCGCCGTACCGGATCCGTGGCTCCAGGTAACCGTACACCAGGTCGACCGCCAGGTTCACGGCCATGAACAGGACGGCGACGAACAGGATCGTGCTCTGGGTGACCGGGTAGTCGCGCTGGTAGATCGACCAGAGGACCAGCCGGCCCACCCCCGGGAGCGTGAACACCTCCTCCACGACGACGGTGCCGCCGAGGAGGATCCCGAGCTGCAGGCCGGCCACCGTGACGACCGGGATCAGCGCGTTCCGGAGCGCGTGCCGGAGGACCACCGCCCGGCCGGCCAGGCCCTTGGCGAGCGCGGTCCGGACGTAGTCGGAGTGGAGGACGTCCAGCATGCACGACCGGGTCGTTCGCGCGACGTTGGCGGCGGCGGCGGTCCCAAGGCACAGCGCGGGCAGCAGCATGATCGTGAGGTTGCGCCGCGGGTCGGCCAGCAGGTCGACCCAGACCACCGGGGGCATCCAGCGGAGGTAGAGCGAGAAGAACAGGATGAGCATCGTGCCCTGCCAGAAGACGGGGACCGAGAGCCCGAGCAGGCTGGCGATCCGAGTCGCGTGGTCGACCGGGCCGTCGCGCCGGACCGCGGAGACGACGCCGGCCGCCACCCCGCACACCGCCGAGAAGGCGACCGCGAGGAGCGTCAGCTCGATGGTCACCGGGAGCCGCTCCCGGATCAGCGCCGCCACCGGCTTCCCCGTCCGCCAGGAGGTCCCGAGGTCGCCCTGCAGGAGCCCGCCCAGCCAGCGGCCGTACTGGAGGTACCACGGCTGGTCGAGCCCGAAGAAGCGCTCGAGCTGGGCGACCATCTGCGGGCTCGCCACCGCGTCGGCGCCGATCATCTGCTCGACGACCGTGCCGGGGATCAGGTGGAGCATGAGGAAGACCAGGCCGGTGAGGCCGAGGAGCGTGACCGCCATCGAGTAGAGGCGGACGACCAGGTAGCGCGTCACCGGACGGCGCCCGCTCCCCGGCGTGACAGCCGCGCGCCTCCGTCCGGGCCAGGGCGCGATGCCCGCATCCCCGCGGGCTGGACTGGGTGGGCGCCGTTCATGGCGGGCCGGCGTCCAGGCCGCCCGGGCCGGGCGGGAGGCGGAGAGCCCGGCCCGGCGCCCGGCCCGGGCCCCGCGCGGCTAGGCGCGGTCGAGCCACACGCCCTCGAACCCGTACAGCATGGTCGTGGGGTGCTGCTTCCAGTTCCGGACCGACGCCTGGGTGAAGTCGATGTGGTCCGCCGAGAACAGCCA
>DASRDR010000088.1:0-12391 GCA_035652475.1 Candidatus Methylomirabilota bacterium
AGGATGCAGGGTCGGCGCTGCCCTCGATGGGCTGAGTGGAGCAGCCCAAGGGCGCCGTCGGATCCGCGCCATCAGCACGCGCCGCCGTAAACCAGCCCGCGCATGCCTGGCGGCGCGATTGCCTGGCGGCGCTATATGGACTGCAGGCGTGTCCCGAGGCTGATCCCACGGTCGTGGCCCGGCTGCTCGCGCAGCGCGACCGGCTCGACCCCTTCGCCGTCCACAATGATCGATCAGAAGCTCGAGCGGCTCGTCGGCCTGGCCACGCCCAGCCGCGCGCCGAGCCCGCCGTCGGGCGCTCCAGATCTGGGGTATCGCCCCAATCGGCGCCACACGACACCCCCTCCCCCGCCCCGCCGTGATTCGCGTTCGGCCACCGCTGGCGCCGACGCCCAGCACGGCCCGCCCGGGTAACCCAATGATGGCGCGACGATCCCATCGGAAAGTAACCGGGAGAAATGGCTTGACAGGTAACTGAGCGTCTGACGGTCTCTCGTCGTCGAGCGGTCGCTCTCGGCGCCTGCCGTGGATCGTCGATCGCTGTCCACTGGTCCCTCGGCAGGCCGCTGTCCAGCGCATTGTCGGAAGCACTCACTTGCGCGACGACATTCGGCATGGCCCAAGGTGGCGGACCGAGGCTTGCGACGGCGCGGCTCGCGTGCTCAGGCACGGACGACCAGACCGACACAGTACTGCGCTGCTCGCCGGAGCGGCTTCGCGGACGCACAAGGCGGTGGCCGTGCGCCCGCCTGGAGCGCACGCCTGAAGACTGATCGGTTGGCGGGTGCGTCGGGTGCCTGTACAATCCGGAGTGAGCCCCCGCGCCGGAACGAGGACATGGCTGACGTCGCCCCCCGCGGCCCGGCTCCCCGGGCCGAGCCCGAAGCCACCGAGCGGCTCCCGCGGGTCCTGGTCGTGGACGACGACCCGGAGATGCGCGCCCTGGTGGTCGAGGAGCTGCGCCAGGAAGGCTACGAGGTCGCCGAGGCGCGGGACGGTGCCGAGGCGGTCCTGGCCGTCCGGGCCGGCAGCTACGACGTGATCCTGATGGACAAGAACATGCCCGGCCCGAGCGGGCTCGATCTCCTGCCCGGCTTCCGCCGCACGTGTCCCGGGTCCCGCATCATCATGATGACCGCGTTCGGGGACGTCCCGTCCTACGTCGAGGCGCTGGAGAAGGGCGCGGTGGAGTACCTGTTCAAGCCGTTCCGGATGGAGGAGATGAAGGCCGCTGTGCGCCGGGCGTTCGGATCCGCGCCGGCCGGGTCGGCCTGAGCCCGAGGCCGAGCCCCGGCCGTGCCCCTCACCGTCCGCCTGGTCGTCCTGGTGATGCTCGCCCTCATGGGCATCACCGGGGCGTTCGACTACCTCCGGCTGGTGCGCGACCGGGAGCGGCTGGTCGACGCGACGCGCGAGGACCTGCGCGTCTTCGCCGAGACCCTGGCCCTGGCCGTGAGCCGCAACGTGCGCTGGGGCCGGACGTCGGCCGAGCTGGGCGAGCTCCTCGAGGACATCCTGGCCCGCCCGGGGCTCACCGCGGTCGCGATCTTCGACCCCGACGGGAAGGTCATCGCGCAGACGGTCGCCCCCGGGGCGAGGCCGCCCGAGCGGGACGCGATGGTCCGGGCGGCGCTGGCGACCCGGCTCCCCTCGTCGCTGATCGTGGAGGTGGGGCCCAGCCGGGAGCTGCGCCACGTCCAGCCGTTTCGCTGGCCGGGCGGGCGGAACGGAGCCATCGAGGCGCGGCAGAGCCTCGACGGCGTCGCCGCCGCGTTCCGGCGGGAGATCCGCGACCGGGTGCTGTGGCGCGGGCTGGTGCTGCTCCTCTACGTCTTCTCGCTGGCCCTCCTGACGCGCTGGAGCATCGCACGGCCGATCGACCGCCTCATCCGGGCCGCCGAGGCGGTCGGACGGGGGGACTGGAGCCAGCGCATCCTCGGCGGCCGGCGGGACGAGATCGGCCGCCTCGCCCAGGCGTTCAACCAAATGGCAGGCGACCTGGAGACCATGCACCGGCAGCTCCTGCAGCAGAACGAGGAGCGGCTGCGGCTCGAGCAGGACGTCCACGAGGCCCAGAAGCTCGCCGGCATCGGGCGGCTCGCCACCGAGGTGGCGCACGAGATCGGGACGCCGCTGAACGTCATCGCCGGCCGGGCGGAGATGCTGGAGCGGCTGCTCCCCCCCGACCACCCCGGCCGGCGGCACCTC
Organism: Candidatus Methylomirabilota bacterium; assembly: GCA_035652475.1. Classification (GTDB taxonomy): domain Bacteria; phylum Methylomirabilota; class Methylomirabilia; order Rokubacteriales; family DASRDR01; genus DASRDR01. The sequence continues at coordinate 2,209 of DASRDR010000088.1, forward strand.
GCCCTGATCCAGGCCCAGAGCGACCGGATCGGCGGCATCGTCCGCACGCTGCTCGAGTACAGCCGCCGGCGCCAGCCGGTGCTCCGCGACCAGGCGATCGTGCCGATCCTCGCCCGCACGGTCGAGCTCCTTCGGGAGCGGTGCCGGCGCCGTGACGTGCGGGTCCGGCTCGATCTGACGCCGGGGCTGCCGGACATCCGCGGCGACCCCGAGCAGCTGCAGGAGCTCTTCGTGAACCTCCTCTCGAACGCCATCGACGCCTCCTCGCCGGGCGGCGTGGTCGTGGTCGCGGCCGGCCCGGAGCCGTCGCTCTCCGACGAGGGTCGGGCGACGATCGCCCGCGGGGAGATCCCCGAAACGGCCCTCGTCCTCCGGATCGTCGACGCCGGCGAGGGGATCGCCCCGGAGCGCCTGGCCACGGTGTTCCAGCCGTTCGTCTCGCCGGCCCGGGACGGCGGCGGCTTCGGGACCGGCCTGCCGACCGTCGAGGACATCGTCCGCGCCCACCGAGGCGCCATCGAGGTGGCGAGCGTGCCCGGGCGGGGCACCGAGGTCACCGTGTGGCTGCCGCTGGCCACGGACCACCCGGTCGCTGCCCGGCGCCCCCGCGGGCCGGCCGCGGCAGCCGACTCCCATGACGGCTGAGGGCGTCGCGGCGGGGCCTGGCGACGCCCCCGAGGCGCGCGTCCCCGGGGCGACGTACCGGCTGCAGTTCCACCACGGCTTCCGGTTCGACGACGCCCGGCAGGTCGTGCCCTACCTCCACGCGCTCGGGATCACCGACCTCTATGCCTCGTCCTACCTGACCGCGCGCCCCGGGAGCACGCACGGCTACGACGTGGTGGACCACACGCGGCTGAACCCGGAGATCGGCTCCGAGGCGGACTACCGCGCCCTCGTCGCCGAGCTCCGGGCGCACGACATGGGCCAGCTGCTGGACGTGGTCCCGAACCACATGGGCATCGGCGGCGGCGCGAACCGCTGGTGGAACGACGTGCTCGAGAACGGCCGCAGCTCGCCGTACGCCGAGTACTTCGACATCGACTGGGAGCCGGTCCGCCCCGAGCTCGCGGACCGGGTGCTGCTCCCGATCCTGGGCGACCAGTACGGACGGGTCCTCGAGAACCAGGAGCTGGTGCTCGAGTACCAGGCCGGCGCCTTCGTCGTGCGGTACCACGAGACGCGGTTCCCGGTCGCCCCCTGCTCCACGGTGCCGATCCTGGCGGCCAGCGAGGACGCGGTGGCGGCGGCGCTGGGCGACGCCGATCCGCGGGTGCAGGAGTACCGGAGCATCCTCACCGCGCTCCGGAACCTGCCCGGCCGGACCGAGACGGCCCGCGACCGCGTCCAGGAGCGCCTCCGCGAGAAGGAGGTCATCCGGCGACGCCTGGCCGAGCTGGTGGACGGCTGCCCGCCGGTGCAGGCGGCGATCGCCCACACGCTCGAGACGTACAACGGCAAGGCCGGCGACGCGCGGAGCTTCGATCTCCTGGATGCGCTGCTGGCCGAGCAGTCGTACCGCCTCTGCCACTGGCGCGTGGCCGCCGACGAGATCAACTACCGGCGGTTCTTCGACATCAACGACCTCGCCGCCATCCGGATTGAGCACCCGGCCGTGTTCCGCGCCACGCACCAGCTCGTGCTGGGGCTGGTCGCCGACGGGAGCGTGACCGGGCTGCGGATCGATCACCCGGACGGCCTCTACGATCCGCGCGGCTACTTCGCCGCGCTCCAGCGGGAGCGCGTCGCGCAGCTGGCCGCCGTCGACGGGCCGGGGGCCGGCGCCGGCCCCGGCGACGGCGATCCGGCCGCGCGCGTCGAGCGGTTCGTGACCCGCTGCGATCCGGACCCGGCCGGGCCCGGGTGCCGCCCCCTGTACGTCGTGGCCGAGAAGATCCTCGGGCAGGGCGAGCGCCTCCCGCCGGTGTGGGCGGTCCACGGGACGACGGGGTACGAGTTCATGAACCTGGTCGGGGGCCTGTTCGTCGACCGGACGAGCGAGCGCGCGATGACCGCCCTCTACGGCGCGTTCACCGGTCGCCGCGCGCCGTTCAGCGACCTGGTCTACGAGGCGAAGCAGCTCATCCTCGAGGTCTCCATGTCGAGCGAGCTCTCCATGCTCGGCCACGCGCTGGACCGCCTCTCCCAGCGGAGCCGGTACTCCCGGGACTTCACGCTCCACAGCCTGACCCGGGTCCTCCGGGAGGTCATCGCCTGCTTCCCGGTGTACCGCAGCTACATCGACGGCCGGAGCGTGGAGATCGCGCTCCAGGACCGCGCCTGCGTCGAGGTCGCCGTGGCGTTCGCGAAGCGCCGGAACCCGGCGATCAGCCCGTCGGGCTTCGACTTCGTCCGGGACACGCTCCTCCTGCGCGCGCCGGAACAGGCCGACGACGCGCACCGGGCCGCCCAGCTCGCGTTCGTGCAGCGCTTCCAGCAGCTGACGGCGCCGGTCACCGCCAAGGGCGTGGAGGACACCGCCTTCTACCGCTACCACCGCCTGGTCAGCCTCAACGAGGTCGGCGGCGACCCCGACCGCTTCGGCATCGGCGTCGAGGAGTTCCACCGCCAGTGCGCGGCGCGCCAGGCGCACTGGCCGGGCGGGCTCTCGGCGACCGCGACCCACGACGCCAAGCGCGGCGAGGACGTGCGGGCCCGCATCCACGTCCTCTCCGAGCTCCCCCGGGCCTGGCGGGCCGCGGTGACCCGCTGGCACCGCTGGAACCGCGCCCACGCGACCCGCGTCGACGGCGTCCCGGCGCCCGACCCGAACGACGAGTACCTCTTCTACCAGACGCTGGTCGGCGCGTGGCCGCTCGAGCCGGCGGCGGGCGGGGAGCCGACCGGCGCCTTCCGGGACCGCATCGAGCAGTACATGCTGAAGGCGGTCCGCGAGGCGAAGGTCCACACCAGCTGGATCAACGCCAACGAGGCGTACGAGACGGCGCTCCGGAGCTTCGTCGGGCGCACCCTGGACCGGACGACCGCCGGCGCGTTCCTGGCCGACTTCGAGGCGTTCCAGCGGCCCGTCGCCCGGCTCGGGATGGTCAACGGCCTCGCCCAGGTCCTCCTGAAGCTCACCGCGCCGGGTGTGCCGGACTTCTACCAGGGCACGGAGCTGTGGGACCTGAACCTCGTCGACCCGGACAACCGCCGCCCGGTCGACTTCGCCCGCCGCGCGGCACTCCTGGCCGAGCTGGAGGCGCGCGTCGCCGGCGGCGACCTGGCCGGCCTCGCCGGCGAGCTCCTGGCGGCCTGGCCGGATGGGCGGGTGAAGCTCTACCTCATCCGGCGCGGGCTGGCGTGCCGCCGGGCGGCCCCTGACCTCTTCCGGGCCGGCGCGTACGTCCCCCTGACGGCCGTCGGCCCCGCGGCGGCGCACGTCTGCGCGTTCGGCCGGTCCCTCGACGAGGCGGCCGTGCTGACCGTGGTTCCACGCCTGGTCGCGGCGCTCACCGGGGCGGGCCACGAGCTCCCGCTGGGACCGGCGTGCTGGGGCGACACGGTGATCGAGCTCCCGGCCTCCGTCGGCCGCCGCGCCTACAGGGACCTGCTCACGGGCGCTATCCTGGAAGCGGGCGGGTCCGGCGGTCGCCGCGTCTTGCGGGTCGCCGACGTGCTCGCCCGGTTCCCGGTCGCTTTGCTGGAGCCGGCCGGAGCGCGGGAAGGGTAGACGACGTGGAGCGGGGCGGCGCGATCGAGCGGGTCCGGCGCGGGGACGCGCGGGGCGTCTGGATCGGCGCGGTCCGCCCGGAGCTCGACGGCGGCCGCTTTTCCGTCAAGCGGGAGGTCGGTGACCTCTTCGAGGTCACCGCGGACATCCTGTGCGAGGGGCACCAGGCGCTGGCGGCGGTCCTGCGGTATCGCCCGGTCAAGGACACCGCCTGGCAGGAGGTCCGGATGGAGCCGCTCGGCAACGACCGCTGGGCGGGGCGGTTCCTCCTCGCCGAGAACACGCGGTACCTCTACACGCTCGAGGCGTGGCCGGACGCGTACCGCACCTGGGCGGAGGACCTGCGCCGCCGGCTGGCCGCCGGGATGGCGGTGTCCAGCGAGCTCCTGGAGGGCATCGTCCTCCTGCGGAGCGCGCTCGGGCGCGTGGCGGGCACCGACCGCCGGCGGCTCGAGGCGCGCCTGGCGGAGGTCGAGGCGGTCGACGACGACGCGCGCCGCGCCCGCCTCCTCCTGAACGAGGAGCTCGCCGAGATCCTCGACACCTACCCCGACCGGAGCCGGGCGACCCGCTACCCGCTCGACCTGGAGGTCGTCGTCGACCGGCCGCTGGCGCGCTTCGCCGCCTGGTACGAGCTCTTCCCCCGCTCGCAGGGCACCGTGCCGGGGCGCCACGGCACGTTCCGCGACTGCATCCGGCGGCTGCCGGAGATCGCGGCGCTGGGATTCGACGTCCTCTATCTCACCCCCATCCATCCGATCGGCCGGAGCTTCCGGAAGGGTCGGAACAACAGCCTGGAGGTGGGACCGGACGATCCGGGCTCCCCGTGGGCCATCGGCAACGAGCACGGGGGCCACGACGCCGTGGAGCCGGCGCTCGGCACCCTCGAGGACTTCCGCGCGCTCCTGCGCGCCGCGCGCGATCACGGACTGGAGGTCGCGCTCGACTACGCGCTCCAGTGCTCGCCCGACCACCCGTGGGTGCGCGAGCACCCGGAGTGGTTCCAGCGGCGGCCCGACGGCAGCATCAAGTACGCCGAGAACCCCCCCAAGAAGTACCAGGACATCTACCCGCTGGACTTCTACTGCCGCGAGCGCGAGGCGCTCTGGGAGGCGGCGCGGGGCGTGCTCCTGTTCTGGATCGACCAGGGGGTCCGCATCTTCCGGGTCGACAACCCGCACACCAAGCCCCTTCCCTTCTGGGCCTGGCTGATCGCCGAGGTGCAGGCGCTCTACCCGGACGTGATCTTCCTCGCCGAGGCGTTCACCCGGCCGAAGGTCATGCAGGCGCTCGCCAAGATCGGGTTCACGCAGTCCTACACGTACTTCACCTGGCGGAACTTCAAGCAGGAGCTCGCCGACTACCTGACCGAGCTGACCCGGTCGGAGGTGGCCGAGTATCTCCGCGGCAACTTCTTCGTCAACACGCCGGACATCCTCCCGCCGATCCTCCAGCAGGGCGGGCCGCCGGCGTTCCGGATGCGGCTGGCGCTCGCGGCGACCACGTCGTCGCTCTACGGCATGTACAGCGGGTACGAGCTCTGCGAGCGGGCGGCGATTCCCGGCACCGAGGAGTACCTGGATTCCGAGAAGTACGAGATCCGGGTCCGGGACTGGGACGCGCCGGGGAACATCAAGGGGTACGTCGCCCGCATCAACGCCATCCGGCGGGCGAACCCCGCGCTGCGGGAGTACCGGAACCTCGAGCTGTATCCGAGCGACGACGATCACGTCCTCTGCTACGGGAAGCGCTCGGGCGACGGGACCAACGCGGTCGTGGTCGCCGTGAACCTCGATCCCTTCGCCGTCCACGAGAGCCGCCTCGAGCTGCCGCTGGCCGCCGCCGGCATCGGCCCCGACGAGCCGTTCCAGGTCCACGAGCTGATCACCGGCGCCCGCCATGTCTGGAAGGGACCGGTCCAGCAGGTCCGCCTGGACCCCCAGGTCGAGCCGGCAGCGATCTTCCGGCTCGAGCGGCTCGCCCGCCCCTACGGCACCCCGTGCTTCTGACCCGCGCCGCCGGCGAGCGGAGAGGGCCGCCGTGACCGACCTCTGGTACAAGGACGCCATCTTCTACGAGCTCCACGTCAAGGCGTTCCAGGACTCGAACGACGACGGCATCGGCGACTTCCGGGGGCTGATGGAGCGCCTCGACTACGTGCAGGCGCTCGGGGTCGACTGCCTGTGGCTCCTCCCCTTCTACCCGTCGCCCCTCCGCGACGACGGCTACGACATCGCCGACTTCAACGAGGTGTCCCCCGTCTACGGCAAGATGGCCGACTTCGAGGCGTTCCTCGAGGAGGCCCACCGCCGCGGGCTCCGGGTCATCGCCGACCTGGTGGTCAACCACACCTCGGACCAGCATCCGTGGTTCCAGGTCGCCCGGACCGCGCCGGACTCCCCGTTCCGCGACTACTACGTCTGGAGCGACACCGACCAGCGCTACCGGGACGCCCGGATCATCTTCGTCGACACCGAGAAGTCGAACTGGACGTGGGACCCCGCCGCCAAGGCGTACTACTGGCACCGGTTCTTCAGCCACCAGCCGGACCTGAACTACGACAACCCGGCCGTCCAGCAGGCGATGCTCGACGTCATGCGGTTCTGGCTCGACAAGGGCCTGGACGGGTTCCGCTGCGACGCGGTCCCGTACCTGTTCGAGCGCGAGGGGACGATCTGCGAGAACCTCCCGGAGACCCACGAGTTCCTGAAGCGCCTCCGGGCCACGCTGGACCGTGAGTACCGCGGTCGGATCCTCCTCGCCGAGGCCAACCAGTGGCCGCGCGACGTCCGCCCGTACTTCGGCGACGGCGACGAGTTCCACATGGCGTTCCACTTCCCGCTGATGCCGCGCATGTTCATGGCGGTCCACAGCGCGGACCGGCGCCCGATCACCGACGTGTTCCGGCACACCCCGCCGATCCCGGAGACCTGCCAGTGGTGCCTGTTCCTGCGGAACCACGACGAGCTCACGCTCGAGATGTGCACCGACCCCGAGCGCGACGTCATGTACTACGCCTACGCCCAGGATCCCCGGATGAAGCTGAACATCGGGATCCGCCGCCGCCTGGCCCCCCTCCTCGACAACGACCGCGCCCGGATCCAGCTGCTGAACAGCCTGCTCTTCACCCTGCCCGGGACCCCGATCGTCTACTACGGGGACGAGATCGGCATGGGGGACAACGTCCACCTGGGCGACCGGCACGGCGTTCGCACCCCGATGCAGTGGTCGGCGGACCGGAACGCCGGGTTCTCCCGAGCCGACCCCGACCGCCTCTACAGCGCGCCCATCGCCGACCCGGTGTACGGCTACCAGGCGGTCAACGTCGAGGCGCAGCTGCGGACGGGAGCGTCGCTGCTCGCATGGATGCGGCGGCTCATCGCCGCCCGCAAGCGGTCGCGGGTGTTCGGACGCGGCACGCTCCGGTTCCTCGCGCCGGCGAACACGCGCGTGCTCGCCCACGTCCGCGAGCACGGGGGGGAGACGGTGCTGGTGGTCCACAACCTGGCGGCCTCCGCCGAGTCGGCGGTCCTGGATCTCGCCGAGTACCGCGGGGCGACTCCGCTCGAGCTCCTCGGCGGGTCGCGCTTCCCGCCGGTCGGGGAGGCGCCGTACGTCCTCACCCTGGCCCCGCACGGGTTCTACTGGCTGCGCCTGGACCGTCCCGGCCGCCCGGCCGAGGCGTACGGGATCGAGCGGGACTCCATTTGAGCGACGGCCCGCCGGCCCGCTCGGCCCCCGCACCCGCCCCGGCCGCGACCCGCCCGGGACGCCGGCCGAGCGGCGCGGTCCGCCCGCTGCTCCTGACGCGCGAGTACCCGCCGGACGTGTACGGGGGCGCCGGGGTCCACGTCGAGCACCTGGCACGGGAGCTGGCCCGGCTCGGGCCGGTGGAGGTCCGCGCGTTCGGACGGCAGCAGATCCACGACGGCGCGCTGGCCGTGCGGGGCTTCGGCGCCCCGGCCGGCGCAGCGGCCCCGACCGACCCCGTGCTCGACGTGCTCCGGATCGGCCTCGCCATGGCGGCCGAGCCCACCGACGCCGACGTGGTGCACTGCCACACCTGGTACACCCACTGGCCGGGCCTCCTCGTCCGGCTCCGGCGCGGGCTGCCGCTGATCGTGACCGCCCACTCCCTCGAGCCCCTCCGGCCATGGAAGCGCGAGCAGCTCGGGCGCGGCGCGGACGTGACGGCGTGGGTCGAGCGGCAGGCGCTCGAGAGCGCCGACGCGGTGATCGCGGTCTCTCGCGGCATGCGCGCCGACATCCTCCGCCTGTTCCGCGTGCCGCCGGATCGGGTCCACGTGATCCCGAACGGCGTCGACACCGCGACGTACCGCCCGGTCGAGAGCCGGACGCGGCTCGGGCGGTTCCCGCTCGACCCGGGGCGTCCGTACGTCCTGTTCGTCGGCCGGATCTCGCGACAGAAGGGACTCCTCCACCTGCTCCGGGCGGTGCCCGACCTCGACCCCGGCGCCCAGGTCGTCCTCTGCGCCGGCGCGGCGGACACGCCGGCGCTCGCCCGCGAGGTGGAGGCGGCGGTCGAGCGCCTCCGCGCCACGCACCCCGGCCGGGTGATCTGGATCCCCGAGATGGTCGATCGCGAGACGGCGATCGAGCTGTACTCGCACGCGACGGTCTTCTGCTGCCCGTCGGTGTACGAGCCGTTCGGCCTCATCAACCTGGAGGCGATGGCGTGCGCGGTGCCGGTGGTCGCGACCGCGGTCGGCGGCATCCCGGAGGTGGTGGTCGACGGCGCGACCGGGTGTCTCGTCCCGGTGGAGCTCGACCCGGACGGCGAGCCCCGGGATCCGGCCGGGTTCGCGCGCGCCCTGGCCGGCGCGCTCAACCGGCTGCTCGGCGATCCCGCCCGCCGCCGGGCCATGGGCGCCGCGGGCCGGCAGCGCGCGCAGGCGGTCTTCAGCTGGGCCGCGGTCGCCGAGCAGACCCGGGCGCTCTACCACCGCCTGCGCGAGCCCGATGCCGAGTAAGCCGTCGACCGGCACCGGCCCGGCCCGCGGGCGGCCCACCGAGCTGGTCGCGCGGGCGGCCCAGCGGCTCCGGGACTCGCTCGCCGGGGAGCGCTGGTTCGCCGGGAAGGCCCGGGCGGTCGCCGGCGTGACGCCGGTGGACCACGCCGAGGTGCCGGGAACGGCCGGCGTGCTCGCGATCTTCGAGGTGAGCTTCGTCGACGGCGGCCGGGACTGGTACTGCGCGCCGGTGCGGCCGCCGCGGGGCGGTGACGGCCCGCCGACCGACGCGATGGAGGACCCGGAGTTCCGCGTCGCGCTCGCCGACGCCATCCGGCACGGGCTCACCCTGCCGGGGACGCGGGGCGTCTTCCGCGGGCTGGTCACCAAGGCGCTGCCGGAGATCCTGCCGGTGACTCCCGCCGCCGGGGAGCCCGTGGCCGGCGAGCAGAGCCACACCTCCGTGGTCTACGACCGCCGCGCGATCCTGAAGCTGTTCCGGCGCCTCGAGCCCGGGGTCAACCCCGACTTCGAGCTGGGGGAGCTGCTCGCGCGGCAGGCGACCTTCCGCGAGACGGCGCGGCTCGGGGGCGGGCTCGCGTACGAGGCCGAGGCCGGCGAGCCGGTCACGCTGGCGGTCCTCCACGAGTTCGTGCCGAACCAGGGCGACGCGTGGACCGCCACCCTCGCCCGTCTGGCCGAGTACTACGCGGCCGCGGTCGAGGGCCCCGGGGAGGAGGAGCCGCCGGACCCGGTCTTCGCCCGCGCCCTGGCCACGGCCGACGCCCGCGAGGCCGAGCGGATGGGCCAGCTGGTCGCCCGGCTCCACGCGGCACTGGCAGGGGGGCCGCCCGACGGCCCGCTCGCGCCCGAGCCGATCACGCGCGAGGACGTGAACCGGTGGCTCGAGGGCATGCTCGACCAGCTCCGGCGCGCGACGGAGGCGCTCCGCGGGGCGGGCCTCGCCCCCGACCTTCGCCAGGCGGCCCAGCGGGTCCTCGCCGACGCGCCGCGGCTCGCGGACGAGCTGCGCGGCATCGCGGCGCTGGCGGACAGCCGGGCGGTCAAGCTGCGGGTCCACGGGGACCTCCACCTCGGGCAGCTGCTCCGCACCGCGGAGGGCTTCGCGATCCTGGACTTCGAGGGCGAGCCGGCCCGGCCGCTCGCCGAGCGGCGCCAGAAGCAATGCGTCCTGAAGGACGCGGCGGGGATGACGCGCTCGTTCGCGTACGCCGCGCAGGTCGCGATGGCGCGTCGGCTCGAGGCGAGCCCGGGCGACCTCCACCTGGCCGAGCGGCTCCGGCCGTGGGCGCGCAGCTGGGAGGAGGGCCTCCGGACCGCGTTCCTCGAGGGCTACTGCGCGGAGGCGCGCGCCCACGCGGCGGCCATCCTGCCCGCCGACGAGGCCGTGCTCGCCCGGGTCCTGCGCGCGTACGAGGTCGACAAGGCGCTCTACGAGCTCCGGTACGAGCTCGGGCACCGGCCGGCCTGGGCCGGCATCCCGCTGGCCGCGCTCGACCGGCCCGCGGCGCCGGCGGCC
>DASRDR010000089.1:0-16924 GCA_035652475.1 Candidatus Methylomirabilota bacterium
GTCGGCCAGCGTCTTCCCCCCGTCTCGGCTCAGGCGCACGAAGGAGTTCTCGCCGGTCATCAGCACCTCGTTCGGATCCACGGGAGGGGTCATCGCACGCTCCTTGCTTCGCGGTGAGGACACCGGCGGCGAGCCGGACGACGGCGTATCGTAGCACGCCCCGGGCAGACCGCCGGCCACGCCGTCGGGGCCGGTAAGGCCGCCCGCGGCATCGGGACGCCGGTCCTGCCGATGCCACGTCACGCGGCGGCACATCCCGGAGCCTGCCCTCCCGTGCCTTGCCGCGCGACGCGGGCGAAGGCTATCCTTCTGGCGCGCGCGGCCGGGTGTGTCCGCCCGGCCGGGGCGCGCTCACACCGATCGGTGGCCGGCCCCGTCGACCCGGGCGCCGGCGGGAGGTCGCCCATGTCTCGCTGGCCGGTCGCCACGCTGGTCCTGGCTCTGGTCGCGGCCGCCCCGCTGCCGCCGGCGCGTGCCCAGGAGACCTTCGCCACCTATGGCATGCCGAAGGAGGCGGTCTGGGGCCCGGTGATCGAGGCGTTCTGCAAGCGGCAGGGCTGCACCCACGTGGACACGGACATGGGCAGCGGAGAGGCCATCACCAAGTTCGTCGCCGAGCGCGGCAAGCCGGTCGCCTACGCGACCGAGGCCGGCATGACGTTCGCGCGGGTGGCGGTGGAGCGGGGCGCCGCGCTCGCCTACCGTCCGGCGGCGTGGGACAAGATCCCGGACTGGGCCAAGGATCCCGACGGCCACTGGTTCGCCGTCTACGCGGGGGTGCCGACGATGCTGGTCAACCCCGCGCGCGTGAAGGCAGTCCCGACCCGCTGGAGCGATCTTCTGAAGCCCGAGTACCAGAAGACGCTCGGGATCAAGGACCCGCGGACGTCCGGGACGGCGCTGGCCACCGTGCTCGCCGCGAACGCCGCGATGGGCGGGACGCTGGCCAACCTCGCCCCGGGCGTGCAGTACTTCCGGAAGCTCAAGGAGGCGGGGACCCTCAGCCCGGTGCGCGTCAGCGACTCCAACATCCAGAAGGGCGAGATCCCGGTCACGGTGAAGTACGACCACGAGAACCTGGTGCTCCGGGACGCCCTCCAGAAGGAGGTGCGGCTCGAGATCGTCGTGCCCGCCGACGGGACGATGTACACGCCGTCGGTGCTCATCCTGAACCGCTACGCGCCGAAGCCCGAGCTGGCCAAGGCGTTCGCGGACTTCGTGGCCTCCGACGAGGGGCAGCTGCTGATCGCCCGCGCCTACCCGCGGCCCATCCGCTACATCGCCGGCAACCTAGCGGTCCCCGCCGACGTGAAGGCACGGTGGCTGCCCGACGACCAGTACGCCGGCCGGATCCGGAACGTCTCCGACTGGGACCGGTTCAGCATGCCGGAGTTCGTGCGGCTCTGGACCACCGAGGTCGCGCCCTGATCGACGCGCCCGCTCCCGGCGCGGCGCCCGCCCCCTCCGCCGCGTCCCCGCGACGCCGCGCCCCCACCCTCCCCGCCGACGCGGCCGCCGTCGCGGCCCTGCTCGGGTTCGTGCTGCTGCTGCTCGTGCTGCCCGGGCTCGCCCTCGTCTGGAACTCGCTGGCGCCTGACGGCCGCCCCTCGCTCGCGGTGTACGCGCGGATCCTCGCCGGCGGCGGCTACCGGCGGGCCATCCTGACGAGCGTGCTGCTCGCCACGGTCAGCGCGGGGCTCGGGACCGCCGTCGGCGGCCCCGTCGCGCTCGCGCTGCACCGGCTGGTCGGGGACCGGCTCCGCGCGACGCTCGTCGCGCTGGCGACGGTGGCCACGAACTACGGCGGCCTGCCGCTGGTGTTCGGCTTCGTGCTGCTGCTGGGATCGCAGGGGGCGCTGACCCTGCTGCTCGGCCAGCTCGCTCGACGCCCGGTGTCGGTCGAGCTGGTGTCGTTCTGGGGGCTGGTCCTCGTCTACCAGTACTTCCTGGTGCCGCTCTGCGTCCTCACGTTCCTGCCCGCCCTCGCCCTGCTGCGCCCCGAGCTGGCCGAGGCGGCGGCGGTCCACGGCGCCCGGCCCGGGCGGTTCTGGCGCCACGTCGGCGGCCCGCTCCTGCTCCCGCCGCTCGGGGCCAGCTTCCTCGTCTGCTTCGCCCACGCCCTCGGCAGCTTCACGACGCCGTGGGCCCTGATCGGCGGCGGGAGCAGTCTCACGCTCATCCCGCTGCAGATCGGGTTCCTCTACGGCGAGGCGGGGTTCGACCTGGAGGCCGCTGACGCCCTCGCGGTCACGGTGATCGCCCTGGTCGCCGCCGCGCTGGCCGTCTACGACCGTGCGATGCGCCGTGTCGCCCGCTGGTCGGCGTGAGAGCGGCCGCGTCCCCGTGACGCCGGGGCCCGCCACTGCCGGGGCGCGGGCGGCGGCCGGGCCGCGCGGCGCCGCCCCCCTCGGGCGGGGCCACCGGCCGTGACCAGGGCCGCGGGCTGGGCGCTGCTCGCGGGCTTCGCCGCCTTCCTGCTCCTCCCGCTGGCGGCGACCGCGCTCTACGCCGTCGCGTCCACCTGGACCACGACCGTGATGCCAGCCGGCCTCACGCTCGACTGGCTCGTCCGGACGGTCCGCGAGCCGCGGTTCGCCGAGACGCTCGGGCGCTCGCTCGGGCTCGGGGTCGTCGTGATCGCGCTGGACCTGCTCCTGGCGACGCCGGCCCTGGTCGCGCTCGTCGTGCGCCGCGCCGCCTGGCGTCGCGTCCTGGACGTGGCGGCCCTGCTGCCCTACGCGATGCCGGGGGTGGTCCTGGCGCTGGCGGTCGTGCGGTTCTACGGCGCGGTGTGGCCCCCGCTCCTCGGGACTCCCGCCCTCCTCGCGCTGGCGCACGGCGCCCTGGCGCTGCCGGTCGTGTACTGGGCGATCCTGGGGAACCTCCGGGCGATCCGGCTCCAGGATCTCTACGACGCGGCGCTCATGTCGGGGGCGCGCTGGCCCCAGACCCTCCGGCACGTCGTCCTGCCGAACGTCGCGACGGGGCTCGGCGTCGCGGCGGTGGCCGCGTTCGCCGCGTCGTTCACCGACTTCGCCGTCGCGAACCTGGTGGTCGGCGCCGCCTGGCCCACCTTCTCCGTCTGGCAGGGCTCGCTGATCCGCGCCAACGCGCACCTCATGGCCGTCACGTCGGTGGTGAGCCTGGTCGTGACCCTGGGCACGACGCTCGCCCTCCTGCGGCTGGCAGGGGGCGGGGCGCCGGGCCTCGGGCACGGGCGCGGCTGAGTGGCGTACCTCCGGCTCGAGCGGCTCACGCGGCGCTTCGGCCCGACGGTCGCCGTCGACGGCGTGGACCTCGACGTCGAGCGGGGCGAACTGGTCACGCTCCTCGGGCCGTCCGGGTGCGGGAAGACCACGACCCTCCGCCTGGTCGCCGGGCTCCTGGCCCCGGATGCCGGGGATATCTGGCTCGACGGCGAGCGCCTGACGCGGGTCCCCGCCCCGGACCGCGCGATGGGCATGGTCTTCCAGTCCGGCGCCCTGTTCCCGAACATGACCGCCGCCGAGAACGTCGGCTTCCCGCTCCGCCTCCAGCGACTGCCGGCCGCCCAGCGGCGGCGGCGCGTCGAGGAGATCCTCACGCTGGTGGGGCTGACGGGGCTCGCCGATCGGTACCCGCACCAGCTCTCCGGGGGCCAGCAGCAGCGGGTCGGGATCGGGCGGGCCCTCGCGCGCGCGCCGCGCGTGCTCCTCCTGGACGAGCCCCTCTCGGCGCTCGACGCGCCGGTCCGGCGCGCCCTGATCGTGGAGCTGCGCCGGCTCCAGCAGACGCTCGGGATCACGGCGCTCTACGTCACCCACGACCAGGAGGAGGCCCTCGGCCTCTCCGACCGGGTCGCGGTGCTCGACCGCGGGCGGGTCGTGGAGGTCGGGAGCCCGGAGCGGCTGTACGGGGCGCCGCAGTCGGCATTCGTCGCGCGATTCATCGGGGTCACCAACGTGCTCGACGGGCGCGTGGTCGCCGCCGCGCCGCCGGTCGTCGAGGCCGGTGGACTCCGGCTCCCGGTCCTGGACCTGCGGGGCGCCCGGCCCGGCGACGCCGTCCGGGTGACGCTCAGGCCGGAGGACGTCCGGCTCAGCACGACCACCGCGGCGAGCTGGCGCGGCGTCGTCGTCGTCAAGACGTTCCTCGGCGCCCTGACGCGGCTCGACGTGGACGTCGGCGGTGTCCGGCTGCGAGTCGATCTGCCCTCGCCCGACGCCGCCCGGCTCGCGGCGCGTCAGGAAGTCGGCCTCGCGCCGATCGCGCCGGGACGGGTGATCGAGGTCGGCCCCGTTGCCCGGAGTCCAGCCGACCCCGCGCCGCACGCCCGGGACCACGCGTCGTGCTGACCGGCGGCGCGGGCGACGGCCGGCAGCAGGAGCGGCTCGCGGCCGCGCGCCGCTTGATCCCCGGCGCCACGCTCGACGAGCTCGTGCTGCCGGAGGAGGTCTCGCTCCTGCCCGACCGCGCACGGGGAAGCCGGCTCTGGGACCTGGACGGCCGGGAGTACGTCGACTACACGCTGGGCGGGGGGTCGCTGCTGCTGGGGCACGCCGCAGCGCCGGTGGTCGAGGCGGTCCGGGCGCAGGTCGATCGCGGCTCCGCGTTCACCATGCTGTCGGAGCCCCTCCTCCGCCTGGCGGAGCTCCTGGTGGACGCCGTCCCCTGCGGCGAGCGGGTCGTCTTCACCGCGACCGGGGCGGAGGCGACGTACGTGGCGCTCCGCCTGGCGCGCGCGGGCACCGGCCGGTCGCGCGTCCTGAAGTTCGAGGGCGGCTATCACGGCTTCCACGACCTGGGAAGTCTGTCGGTGACGTCGGCATCGGGCGGCCCGGAGCCGGTCCGCGAGGGCGCCGGGATCTCGCCGGGCACCGCCGACGAGGTCGTGGTGGCGCCGTTCAACGACATCGCGCGCACCGAAGCGCTCCTCGACGCGCACGCCGACAGGCTGGCAGCGGTCATCGTCGAGCCGCTCCAGCGGGTGGTGGCGCCCGACCCCGCGTTCCTCGCCCGGCTCCGGGAGCGGACCCGCCGGCACGGGATCGTCCTCGTGTTCGACGAGATCGTCACCGGGTTCCGCTTCCACTGGCAGGGCGCCCAGGGTCTGCTCGGCATCGTGCCGGACCTCGCGACCTACGGGAAGGTCCTGGGCGGCGGGTACCCGCTCGCCGCGGTGGCCGGCACCCGGGCGCTCCTCGACCTGGCCGACCCGCGCGGCGGCGTGGCGGCGTTCAGCGGGTCCCAGCACGGCAATGCCGTCGCATCGGCGGCGGGCCTGGCGACCCTGACCGCCGTCCGCGAGGCCGAGGGGATCGCCCGGCTGGGGCGCCTGACGGAGCTCATGAGGAGCGCGCTGCGCCAGGCCGTGGCCGCGGTCGGCGCCGGGGGACGCGTGGTCGTCCTCGGCCCGGTGTGGCACGTCTACCCGATCGGAAGCGGGGACGGGCCGTTCGCCGATCACCCGAGCTCGCTGCCGCGGGAGCCCGCCCGCGCCGGTGTCGCCGTCACCGCGCTCGCGGTCGAGCTCACCCGGCTCGGGATCCTCGCGTTCCCCCGACCGCGCCGGGGCTACGTGCGCGGCTACCTCTCGCTCGCCCACACCGAGGCCGATGTCGCCTGGACCGGCGAGCGCCTGGCCGAGGCGCTCCGCCGGGTCCACGCCAAGCTCACCCCGGGCGCCTGATCGCCGCGCGCGCGAGCGCGGTCGCCGCGGCGCCGAGGAGGCACACCGCCGCCGCGACCCCGAACACCGCCGCCGTGCTCCCGGTGGCGTCGATGACGGCGCCGGTCACCACGTCGCCCAGCGCGGCGGCCGCGTAGCCGACCCCGTTCATGAAGCCGATCCCGGCCCCGATGGCGTGCGGCCCGAGCAGCTCCGCCGCGACCGCGGTGAAGGACGTGAACGGCCCGAACACGAGCAGGCCGGCCGCGAACAGAAGAGCGAGCCCGCGCGCGTCGGCCGGGGTCGCGAGGAGCGCGAGGCACGCCAGCCCGGCGAGCACGAACGCGGCGACGATGAGCCGCAGGTGATCCCCGCGCAGGAAGCGGTCGGCGACGTCGCCGGCCGCCAGCGCGCCCAGCGCCATGCCGACCGGCAGCGCGAGCGGGATCCACCGGGCCGCCGACCCGGTCGCGGCGCCGGACGCGACCACGTGCGCGGGCACCCAGACCAGGAGTCCGAGGCGGGCCCAGTTGCCGCATCCGAAGGCCAGCGACACGAGCACGAAGGCCCGGTTGCCGAAGGCGTCGCGCAAGCGCGCCCGGAGCGACTCGGACCCGGCGGGGCCCGGATCGGAGACGGCAGGCCGGCCCGCCTCCCCCGGGACGGCGTCCCCGGAGTCCGGTTCCTCCGGAAGGCTGAGCCCCAGCTCCTCGGGGCGGTCGCGCGCCAGGCCGAGCACCGCCGCCGCGCCGAGCAGGAGCAGGAGCGCCGGGAGCCGGAACACCCAGCGCCAGGACAGCCACGCCAGCACCGCCGCCGCGGTGGCGAACGTCAGCACGGACGAGACGCCCGCCGCGAACGTGAAGACGCCGAAGGCGCGGCCGCGCTCCCGGGGCGGCCACCACGCCGCGATGAGCCGGCTGGCCGGCGCGAACCCCATCGACTGGGCGAAGCCGTTCAGCGCCCACGGCAGCGCGATCGTCCAGAAGCCGCCGCCCAGGCTGGTCACCCAGTTGAGCGCGCACGACGCCACCGCCCCCCCCGCGACGAGCCGGCGCCCGCCCAGCCGGTCCGCGAGATGCCCCGCGATCAGCTGGCCGGCGCCGTAGAAGACGAGCCCGGCCGCGCTGATCCAGCCGATCGCGGTCGCGCTGAGCCCGAGGTCGACCAGGCCGGGGATCGCCCAGCCGAGGTTCTGCCGGCCGGTGTAGTAGACGAGGTAGGCGACGCTCGTCGCCAGGAGCACGCGCCACTGCGCCCGGCGGAGCGGGGAGCCGGGCCGCACCGGGGCGCTAGGCGGCCGCGCGGCGAGAGCCGGTCAGCGCCGCCCCGCGCTCATCGCGCGGCCGGACCGGACGGGACCGCCGCCAGCGCCTGGCGGAACCGGCGCGCGTACCCGACGACGTCGCGGTCGAGCTTGCCCTCGGCGCGGTTCGGAGCGACCTTCACCGGCACGACGAACGGGCCGTCCTCGGCCAGGAGACGATCGTAAGCCTGCCGGAGCTCCGCCTCGTCGCGCGGCTCGATCACCTTCTCGATCCCCGCGCCCCGCGCCAGCCCGGCGAGGCTGGAGCGGAACGCGGTGGCGGTCGGCTGGCCGCCGGTCGTGACGTGCGCCTGGTTGTCCCAGACGACCAGGGCGTAGTTCCGGGGCTGGAGCGTCCCGATCGTGCAGAGCGACCCCAGGTTCATGAGGAGCGAGCCGTCGCCGTCCAGGCAGATCACCCGGACGTCCGGACGCGCGAGCGCGATCCCGAGGCCGATCGAGGAGCACTGGCCCATCGAGCCGAAGGTGTAGCAGTTGAGCGGCCGGTCCGCGAGTCGCTGGAGATCGAGCGTCGCCTGGCCCAGGTTGGACACGACGACCTCCGTGGTGAGGCGGCTCGCGAGGAGGCGGGTGGCGGCGGCGCGCTCGATCATCGGGCGGCTCACCCGAGCTTCCCGCCCGTGAGCTCGGTCGGCAGGAGGAAGGCCGCCGGGACCGCCCGCGTGTAGGCGAGCTTCACCAGCCCGTCGGCCTGGGCCTCCAGATCGGCGATCGAGCGCGGCACGACGTGGCGAATCCCGAACGCGTCCAGGATCCGCTCGGCCGCCTGCCCCACCGGCACCTGGGCCGGGTTGAACTCGCCCAGGTCCCCCCGGTGGCTGATGACCAGCACGACCGGGATCTGGCTGGCCACGTTGAGGGAGCCGAGGGTGTTGATGCAGTTGCCGAGCCCGCTGTTCTGCATGAGCAGGGCGCCGCGCTCCCCTCCGAGCCAGGCGCCCGAGAGGATGCCCAGCGCCTCCTCCTCCCGGGTCGCGGTCACCACCGTGCAGGCGGGGTCGGCCCAGAGATGGTCGAGCACCTGGCCCACGATGTAGTCCGGCACCGTCGCGAACAGGCGGATCTTGTTCCGCCGGAGCAC
Source organism: Candidatus Methylomirabilota bacterium (assembly GCA_035652475.1). Taxonomy (GTDB): domain Bacteria; phylum Methylomirabilota; class Methylomirabilia; order Rokubacteriales; family DASRDR01; genus DASRDR01. The sequence goes on from DASRDR010000089.1 coordinate 8,056, forward strand.
GTCCGCGACGTGCTTCGCCCAGCTCGGATCGGCCATCGCACCCTCCCCGGCCCCGACCATAGCATGTGCCCACGCGTCGCGGAACCCCGCGCGCGCCCCGGCGCCGTCGGCGGCCGCCGCCCTGGTCCCCCGCCCCTGCACGGCGTGCCGGGGCGATCTCTTCCACTCGTCCCGGCGGGAGAAGGGGCCCCACCGGCGGCGGCCGGTCGAGCCCGGCGCGCCTTCCGCCGCCATCCCCGGCTGGAGTACGCTCCCCATGGGGCGCGAGCCGGAGGTCGCCGGGCCGGGGCCCGCCGGTGCGGCGCGCTTCGCAGGATCGGCCCGCGGCGCCGCCCAGGGGATCCAGGGCCCGCCGGGGAGAAGGACGGATCGTGCGCGTCCGTCGCGGAGGACGCGGCCGGATGCGAGGAGGGCATGCCGACGATGCGGTACGCGTGGCCCGACGGCCAGCAGTGCGCGGTGGTGCTGTCGTTCGACTTCGACGCGGAGTCGGGATTCCTGTTCCGGGAGCCCGAGAAGGCCCGGCGCAGCCTGGCCGGCCTCGAGGAGCGCCGCTTCGGGCCGCGCGTGGGAGTCGACCGCATCCTGCGGCTCCTCGACCGCCTCCGGCTCCCGGCGACCTTCTTCATCCCGGGCTGGACCGCCGAGCACCACCGCCCGGAGTCGCTCCGGATCCGGGACGCCGGCCACGAGATCGGGGCCCACGGCAACGTCCACGAGGCGGTGGACGGCCTGGACGCCGAGCAGGAGCAGGCGGTGATGACGGCGCAGCTCCGGATCCTCCAGGACGTCCTGGGGGTCCGGCCGGCCGGGTACCGGTCGCCGTCGTGGGACGTGAACGTGCGCACGCCGGGAATCCTCAAGGCGCACGGGTTCGCGTACGACAGCTCCCTCATGGGGAACGACGTCCCGTACGACGTCCCGACCGAGCACGGTCCCCTCATCGAGGTTCCCGTGCAGTGGATCCTCGACGACGCGCCGCTCTTTCGCCACGTGTACGGCGCCACGAACGCGATCGCGGACCCGGCCCGCGTCTTCGACCTGTGGAGCCGGGAGTTCGCCGGGATGTACCGGGAGGGCGCTTGCTTCGTCCTGACGTGTCACCCGTTCGTGATCGGCCGCGCCTCGCGGATCATGCTCCTCGAGGACCTGGTCGGCTACATGCGGCACTTCCCGGGCGTCTGGTTCACGACGGCCGAGGCCGTCGCCCGCTGGCACGAGAAGGTGCGCGCGAGCGCCTGACGCGGATCGGGCGCCGCACGGTCGCCGGCCGGGGTCAGAGCCCCGCCCGGACGGCGCGCGCCAGCCGGCGGATCCCCTCGCCGATCCGGTCGGGCGACTGGAGGCTGAACGCCAGGCGCAGGTTGTGGGTCCCGCGGCCGTCCGGGAAGCACTCCATGCCCGGGAGCGCCTGGACGCGCTCCTCGACCGCGCGCGCCGCGATCCTCGCAGCGTCGGCCCGCGGGGGCAGGGTCAGCCAGAGGAAGAAGCCGCCGGCGGCGCGCGTCCAGCTGACGCCCTCCGGCATCTCGCGCTCGAGCGCCGCGTACATCGCGTCGCGCCGGCGGCGGTAGTCCGCGCGCAGCAGCTCGATGTGAGCCGCCAGGCCGCCCTTGCGCATGAACGCGGCCACCGTCAGCGAGGCCAGGCCGTTCGTGCTCCCCTCCCCCTTGAACGCCAGCACGCGCTCGATCACCGGCGGCTCCGCCAGCACGAATCCGAGGCGGACGCCCGGCGCGACGATCTTCGAGAACGTGCCGAGCCGGATGACGAGGCCCTCGCGGTCCAGCGCGTGCAGGGTCGGCACCGGCTCGCCCTCGTACCGGAGGTCCCGGTACGCGTCATCCTCGACGATCGGCACCGCGTACCGGCCCGCGAGGTCCAGCAGGGCCCGTCGGCGGTCGACCGGCATCGTCACGCCCGCCGGGTTGTTGAACGTGGGGATCGTGTAGACGAACCGTGGGGGCGTGCCCGCCGCGTGCAGGCGGCGCAGGCGTGCCTCGAGCGCCTCGACGTCGAGCCCGCCGTCGTCGAGCGGCACGGCCTCCACCCGGACCCCGTGGAACTGCAGGTGGCGGAGCGTTCCCAGGAACGTCGGCACCTCGGAGAGGACGACGTCGCCCGGATTGGCGAGGGCCTGGATCACGAGCGCGATCGCCTGCGAGGAGCCGTTGGTGACCAGGAGGCTCCCCGGTCCCACCGGCCGGTTCTCCTCCGCCTCCAGCTTGCGCCCGAGCTCGGCGAGGAGGACCGGGTTCCCGAGCGGGGCGCCGTACTGGAGCGCGACCCCGCACGCCTCCCGGTCCCGGAGCGCCTCCTGGGCCGCCTCCGCGAGGCCCGCGGCCGGGAACAGCGCCGGGTCCGGCATGCCGAACGCCAGCGAGATCACGTCGGGGGGGGTCGGGCCGGCCCGGAGCACCGGGGCCAGCTCGCGCACGCGGACGTTGAACCGGTCCGGGGTCCACGGGAACCCGGGCGCCTCGGCCACCGGTCCCTCGCTTCGCGACTCCCGCGCCTGCCAGGTCGCCATCACGTCCTCCGGGGGGCGGCGGTCGCCGCGGGCCGCCGGCAAGCCTTGCGCTCCGGTCGCGACGGCGCCGCCCGCGGCGGCCCGCCGGTCGCGCGGCGGCGCGCGATGCGTGCGCGATCGCCGGCGCGGCGGCCGAGGGGCCGCCGCGCGACTCACAGTACCAGAGCCGCCGGCCGGGAGCCACCGCCCGGCCTCACCACCCGCGCAGGCGATCGTGCAGCCGCCGGTCGCGCTTGGTCGGCCGGCCCAGCCCCGGCGGGCGGGCCGGCGGCGGCCGCGGCGTGCGCGGCGGCGGGGGCGACCGATCCTCGTAGAGGGCGCGGGCCTCGGCGGCCGGCCCCCGCCGAGCCGCGAGCGCCTGGACGACGATCTCGCGCCGCCACGCGCCCATGGTGAGGTGGAGCAGGTCCCCCGGGCGGATGGCGCGCGAGGGTCGCGCGGCCTGTCCGTTGACGTCGACCTTGCCACCCGCGCACGCCTCGTGCGCGAGCGCCCGGGTCCGGTAGAACCGCGCCGCCCAGAGCCACCTGTCGAGACGCATCCCGCCCGGCGGGTCAGCGGGCGGCCCGGCGCGGGCCGGCCCCGCACGCCCGTCCGGCCCCGCGCCGCGTCACACCAGCTCCAGGAAGTCGAGGCTCACCACGATCGTGAGCACGGCCGCCTCCGTCACCTCCACCAGGGCCCCCAGGGCGTCGCCGGTGAAGCCGCCGAGGCGCCGCCTGAGGTACGCCGCCCAGCCCCACGTCGTCAGGCCCGCCGCGGCGAGCGGCGCCGCGCCCCAGGGACCCAGCGCCGCGACGGCCGCGAGCGCCGCCGCCGCGGCCGCGATGGCCAGCGCCGGCCAGCGGACCGCGGCGGCGAAGGCATGCCCCGCCCCCTCCGGCCGCGCCGCGCCGCAGAGCCGGACCAGCGCGACCGGCGCCGCGCGGGCCAGGACGACCGCGCACACCAGGGCGCGCCAGACCAGTCCCTCCGGCAGCGCCGCCAGGGCGGCGACCTTCAGCGCGAGCACCAGGACGACCGCGGTCACGCCGTAGGGCCCGCTCCGTGGATCGCGCATGATCGCGAGCGCGCGCTCCCGGGTCCACCCGCCGCCCAGGCCGTCGCAGGTGTCGGCGAGCCCGTCCAGGTGGAGGGCGCCCGTCAGCCCGACCCAGGCCGTGACCAGCAGGACCGCGGCGACGCCCGGCGGGACCAGCCGGTCCGCCGCGACCGAGCCGGCCGCCAGCGCCGCCCCGAGCACCGCCCCCACCGCCGGGAACCAGCCCGCCGCGCGACCCAGGTCGCCCGGGACGGCGCCGACCGGCAGCGGCAGCACGGTCAGGTAGCGGAACGCGACGACGGCGCCGCCCAGGACCCCCATGCCGGAGCCGCGGTCAGACGGGGTAGACGCCGTTTCGCCGCGGCGGGAACCGCTGCGTCTTGCCGGTCGCGTCGCGGAGGCGGGCGATCAGCTCGCCGCGCAGCTCGTCCGGCGGCACCACCGCGTCGACGAGCATCTCGGCAGCGACCCGGTAGAGGTCGATGTCCTTCTGGTACTCCTCGCGGCGCTGGCGGACGAACTGGGCGCGCGCATCGCCCTCGAGCTCCATGATCCGGTTGTAGTACACGGCGTTCACGGCCGGCTCGGGGCCCATGATCGCGATCTGCGCCTGGGGGAGGGCGAGCACGGCATCCGGCTCGAACGCCTGCCCGCACATCGCGTACAGCCCGGCGCCGTAGCACTTGCGGACCACGACGCAGATCTTGGGAACGGTCGCCTGCGAGGTGGCGAAGATCATCTTCGCGCCGTGCCGGATGATGCCGGCCCGCTCGACCCGCGAGCCGACCATGAACCCCGAGACGTCGGCCAGGTACACCAGCGGCAGGTTGTAGGCGTTGCACAGCCAGACGAAGCGGGCGGCCTTGTCGGCGGAGTCGACGAACAGGACGCCGCCCTTGACCTTCGGCTGGTTGGCCACGATCCCCACCGCTCGCCCCCCCAGGCGCGCGAACCCGGTGATGATCTCCCGGGCGAACAGCGCCTTGACCTCGAGCCACGATCCGGCGTCCACCAGCCGCCGGATGACCTCCATCATGTCGAAGTACTTCCGCTGGTCGTAGGGGACGATCTCGCCGATCGCCCGCCCCGGCTCGGGGTCGATCGCCGGGACGTCGGGCACCCGGTCGCGGTGGCTCTGCGGCATGTACGCCAGGTACCGCCGGGCGAGCCCGATCGCGTCCTCGTCGGAGGCGGCCAGGATGTCGCCGCATCCCGACTGCTCGCAGTGCATGCGCGCGCCGCCGAGGGCCTCGTGCTCGATCTTCTCGCCGATCGCCATCTCGACCATGCGCGGCGAGCCCACGTACATCGACGCCTTGCCCTCGACCATGATCACCACGTCCGTGAGCGCGGGCAGGTACGCCGACCCGGCGGGCGAGGGGCCGAACAGGACGCAGATCTGGGGGACCACGCCCGACAGCTGGACCTCGTTGTAGAAGATCCGGCCGGCGTGGAAGCGGCCCGGGAAGATCCGGATCTGCTCCGAGATGCGCGCGCCGGCCGCGTCGACCAGGTAGAGCAGCGGGAGCCGCAGCCGCGCCGCCTTCTCCTGGATGCGCACGATCTTCTGGACCGTCTTCTCGCCCCACGACCCGGCCTTCACCGTGTAGTCGTTGGCCATGACGCACACGGGGCGCCCGAGGACGGTCCCGACGCCGGTGACGACGCCGTCGGCGGGGGTCTCGGGATCCTGGGCGCGGGCGAGGAGCCAGTCCTCCTGGAACGGCGCGCCGGGGTCCAGGAGCAGGCGCAGGCGGTCGCGGACGAACAGCTTCCCTTCCGCCTCGAGCTTGTCGCGGTAGCGGAGGTGGCCTTGCCGGACCCGCGCGATCTCCTCGCGCAGCCGCCGCTCGCTCACGGCGGCATGGTAGCACGGGACCGCCGGCGGCCCCGGATGCGCGGCGACGCTACTCTTCCCGGGACCGGATCGCGATGATCAGGACGCCGGACTCGTGCGGCAGGCCGCCGATGAGCGCCGGCCGGCGCGGCGGGACGTCCATCACCGTCGCCAGCTCGCCGACCGGCCCGCGCCGGATCCGCACCAGGATGCGCACGATCGGAGGCCGGATGCCGAGCGGCTGGAGCTCCATCTCCCGGCCGCCGGGGAGCGCGAACCGCTGTGCCATCCCGACCGGCATGCGCGTCTCGATCGCGCTGATCGGCTCGTAGCTCGAGTACTGGAAGATGTGCTGGAGCCGGGGTATCCAGGCCTCGAGCCGCACCGGGCGGCCGCACGCGCTCTCCTCGCCGGGCGAGGCCGGCCGTGGCCCGCCGGCCCCCGCCGATGGATTCGCGAGCTCGGGGGTCGGCGCCAGCCCCGGTCCCGCCGGCGCATGCGGTGCGGGGCCGCCGCGCGGCACGCCAGCGGGCGCGTTGGACGCGTAGACGACCAGCGCGTACACGCAGACCTGCGCGCCCGTGGAACCGGCGGCGGGCGGCGGCAGCACGCCGGGGGGCGGGAGCGGCGGCAGCTGGGCCCACGCGGGCGCGGCCAGCGCCAGCCCGAGCGCGGCCACCGCGAGCAGGACCGCCAGGCCCCGGCCCAGCGCCTCGCGCAGACGCTTGCGCGCGTGGTGCAGCCGAGACATGACCGTCCCCATGGGGATTCCGAGCACCTCCGCTATCTCGCGGTACTGGAGCCCCTCGATGTCGCTCAGGATGATAATGGCGCGGTGATTCTCTGACAAGGAATCGAGCGCGGTCCGGATCCGCGCCCGCTGCTCCGCCCCCGCCGCGACGTCCTCGGGATCGGGGGCGACGGAGACGGCGGTGCGCTCCCACTCCTCGGGCGGCACGTCCTCCGTCCCCATCGAGCGGACGCGAGTGGCCCGCTGGCGCTTGCGGTCGAGGGCGAGGTTCATGGTGATCCGGAACAGCCAGGTGTAGAAGGCCGAGTCGCCCTTGAACCGCGGCAGCGCACGGAACGCCTTGATGAAGGCCTCCTGCGCCACGTCCAGCGCCTCCTCCTGGTCCCGCAGCACCTGGTATGCCAGCCGGAACGCCTTGCGCTTGTACTTCTCGACCAGGGCCTCGAAGGCCTCCGTGTCGCCGGCCTGGACCCGCCGGACCACCTCGCGGTCGTCGTCGCTCACGAAGTCGAACCGGGCGGGCGCCGGGTCGGCCGCCGCGCGGCATCCGGCCGGCCGGCGGCTCCGGGACCCCGTACCTCCTCAGACTGACGACCACGGTTCGACATTCAGGCGCGCGGCAGGCACCCCAGCGCCGCATCGAGTCCCAGGAGATAGCTCTGGGGACCGAACCCGCTGATCTGGCCGCGGCACGCCCCGGCGATGACCGAGCGATGACGGAACGCCTCGCGGGCGTGCACGTTGGAGAGGTGCACCTCCACGACCGGCAGCGGCACGGCGGCGATCGCGTCCCGGAGCGCGTACGAGTAGTGCGTCAGCGCGCCCGGGTTGATGACGATGGCCGCGTATCCGTCGGCCGCGGCGCCCTGCACGAGGTCCACCAGGACGCCCTCGTGGTTCGACTGGCGGCACTCGACCCGCACGCCCCGCGTCGCGGCGTGGGCGCGGATCATGGCCTCGAGGTCGGCCAGCGTGGCCGTCCCGTACACCCCCGGCTCCCGCTGACCGAGGAGGTTCAGATTGGGACCGTGAAGGATCAGGATGGCGGTCATGCGCCTTCCCCCCCGCAGGGGCCGTCCCCCCATCGCGAGCCGCCGCCGTCGACCCCGCTCGGCGCCCGGCCCGGTGGCGTCGCGAGCAAGCTGCGTCGCCGCTCCGCTCGGAGCCTAGCACAGCGCGTCGCGCGCCCCGCGCGCACGCGCCCCGGTCGCGCGGCGGGGCCGGTGACCGCGGTCGAGGCCCCGCGGACGCCTCGGCGGCGAGATGGAGCCCTCGGGCGGACGCCGTCCGGTTCCTCCCGGGCCGTGGCCGTCCCGGACGGCGGCCCGGCGCGACCGCCTCGGCGGTCAGTGGGCGTGGAAGCCGGCCGCCTCCAGCGCGGACTCCGCGACGTAGTAGAGCAGGACCCCGCCGAACACCGCGAGCCCGACCCCCCAGCTGCGCTCCCGGTTCACCTCCGGGATCAGGTCGGAGGCCGCGACGTAGATCGTCACCCCGGCCGACACGGCCATCGCCGGCCCGACCGCCTCGGTGAACGTCGTCATGCAGACGGCTCCCACGAGCGTCGCCAGTCCGAGGAGGCCCGACGCGGTCAGCGCCGCGCGACGCGAGCCGCCGGCCGCCAGCATGAGCGAACCGACCGCGAACCCCTCCGGCAGCTTGTGGAGCACCACGGCGGCGAACAGGATGACGCCGAGCGGCCGGCTCACCAGGAAACCGGACGCGATCGCCACGCCATCGAAGAACGTGTGGAGCGTGAGGCCGGCCAGGCCGAAGTACCCGACCGACGGGTGGACCAGGGCCTCGGCGTGTACCTCCTCCCCGAAGTGGAAGTGCGGGGTGAGCGTGTGCTCGGTGAGGTGGATCAGGAAGTAGCCGATCAGGACGTACAGGTACGCGTGCCCCCCGCTCTCCAGGCTCTCCGGCACCATCCGCAGGAAGGCGACCGCGAGCATGAACCCGGCGCCGAGCGCGAGGAAGTACTGCAGGAACCCGCGGCTCCAGCGCCGGCGGCCGGCCACCAGCGCGCCCCCGACCACGTCGGCCAGGCCGGCCAGCGCGCCGAAGACCAGCGCCAGCTCACGAACGGACATGCGGACGCCTCCCCCCTCGGCAGACGTGCGATCGCCAGCAGCGTGCAGAACGCGTCGCGACGCTGTCAAGCGAAACGTTCCAGCCGGCCGGCCAGCGTGGGCCGCCCTCTTGCCGCGCCTGGCGCCGCCCGGTAGACTGGCCGCGTCAAACGAGATGCGGACCGTCTCTCCCGATCCGCGCCGTTCCTCGTCGTTTGGCCAGTGGCTGACGGAGACCGGCCTCTTGTCGGAGGCCGAGCTCTCGCGCGCCGAGGCTCAGGCACGCAGCTCGGGCCAGCGGCTGCCGGACGCGCTGGTTCGGCTCGGGCTGTCGACCCCCGAGGAGGTCGCCCGCGCGCTCGCGCGCCACCTGGAGGTCCCGTACGTCGAGCGGGACGAGTTCCCGCCGAGCCCGCCGTTCCTCCAGAAGCTCTCGCCGCAGTACATGCGCCAGTACCGGTTCTGCCCGCTCTCCCTCCAGGACGGCATCCTGCTGGTGGCGAGCACGGACCCCACCGATTTCACGGTGGTCGACGAGCTCCGCGGCACCCTGGGCGTCGACGTCCGGGTCGGGGTCGCCACCGAGGCGACCATCCTGGAGGCGATCGAGCGCTACTTCGGCACCGGCTCCACCGCC
>DASRDR010000090.1:0-7277 GCA_035652475.1 Candidatus Methylomirabilota bacterium
GCGAGGACGCGCCCATCGAGTACCTGCGGATCGACGAGCGGGTGGAGCTGGAGCAGATCGAGCGGGTCGGGCGCTTCAAGGCCTTGCGGGACATGGCCAAGGTCGAGCGGCGGCTCAAGCAGGTGGCCGACGCCTGCCGGAACGGCCAGAACCTGATGCCGGTGCTGATCGACGCGGTGAAGGACTACGCGAGCCTGGGCGAGATCGCCGACGTCTACCGACAGGTGTTCGGGGTCTACCGGGAGCCGATCATCTACTGATCGGGGGACGGGCTCGGCGGCGGGAGGGGACATGAACGACGCGATCAGGATCACCAGGACGGCGGCGGGGGCGCGGGCCGCGCCCGGGCCGGACGCCGCTCCGCGAGCGTCACGGCCGGATGATAGCACGGCGTGCTAGACTGAAACCCCGGTGGGCGGCAGTGACAACCCGACGCGCGACGCGCCAGCGAGGACGAGCATGAGCCATCCGATCCGGATCACCCGCGCGACGCACCTGAAGCCGAAGCCCCGCGACACCGAGCTCGGCTTCGGCACGGTCTTCACCGACCACATGTTCGTCGCCGACTTCCAGGAAGGGAAGGGCTGGTACGACCCGCGCATCGAGCCGTACGGGCCGCTCTCCCTGGACCCGGCGGCGGCGGTCCTCCACTACGCGCAGGGGATCTTCGACGGGCTCAAGGCGTTCCGCGGCGCGGACGGCCGCGTGCGCCTCTTCCGGCCGCAGAAGCACCTCGAGCGCCTGAACCACTCGGCGCACCGGCTGTGCATCCCGGAGCTCGATCCGGAACTCGGGCTCCGGTCGCTGGTGGAGCTGGTGCGGCTCGAGCAGGACTGGGTGCCGTCGAGCGTCGGGACCGCGCTGTACATCCGGCCGACCGTGATCGCCAGCGAGCCGTTCCTGGGCGTGCGCCCGGCGAAGCAGTACGTCTACTTCGTGATCCTGTCCCCGGTCGGCGCCTACTACCGCGAGGGGCTGAACCCGGTCAAGATCCGCGTCGAGGACAAGTACGTGCGCGCCGTCGAGGGCGGGACCGGCGGCGCCAAGACGGGCGGGAACTACGCGGCGAGCCTGCGGGCCGCGGAGGAGGCGCACCAGGCCGGCTTCACCCAGGTCCTGTGGCTCGACGGGGCGCAGCGGAGGTACCTCGACGAGGTCGGGACCATGAACATCATGCTCCGGATGGGCGACGAGGTGCTCACGCCGCCCCTGACCACGGGCACCATCCTCCCCGGCGTCACTCGGGACTCGGTCCTGACGCTCCTCCGCGAGTGGGGCGTGCGGGTGTCGGAGCGCCCGATCGCGATCGACGAGGTCGTCCGGGCCGCCCACGCGGGGACGCTCCGCGAGGTCTGGGGCACGGGGACCGCGGCGGTCATCTCCCCGGTCGGCGAGCTCGCGTACAAGGGCGAGCGGTTCACGATCGGCGGCGGCCGGATCGGCGAGCTGACCCAGCGGCTCTACGACGCCATCGTCGCCCTCCAGTACGCGCGCGTGCCGGACAGCCGCGGCTGGACCGTCCCGATCTGAAGCTGCCGCGGCTGGACCGTCCCGATGTGAACCTGCGTCGGGCGTCGCCCCGTCCCGCGCCGACCCGGCTCGCGCTCCGCCGAGAGACCTGGGGCCCGGTGCCCGCGCGGCACGCGCCTCTCGGCATGGTCGGCATCCCCGCAGTGCGCTCGCGCCTCGTTCCCGCCGCGTAGCCGATGGCCTACGAGGGTCCGCGCTCCTACCGGCCGGTGATCATGGGCCGCCGGGGGGCGGTCGCCTCCAACCACCCGCTCGCCACCCAGGCCGGGCTGCTGGCGCTCCAGGCCGGCGGCACCGCCGCCGACGCCGCGATCGCGGTGGCGGCGGCGCTCTCCGTGGTCGAGCCGTTCATGTCGGGACTGGGCGGGGACGGCTTCTACCACGTCCACGCGGCCCGAACCGGCGAGGGCGTCGTCTTCAACGGGACGGGCCCGGCGCCGCGCGCCGCCACGCCCGAGCGGTACGCCGCCGGCCTGCCGCTCGCCGGTCCCCTGGCGGTGTCCGTCCCGGGCTCGGTCGCGGCGTGGGCCGCGCTCCACGCCCGCTTCGGGCGCCGGCCCTGGCCCACCCTCTTCGAGGCCGCCATCCACTACGCGCGGGAGGGCTTCGGCGCCACCCGCGCCTACCGGCACTTCGCCGGCGAGCAGCGCGCCGCCCTCCGCGCCGATCCGCGGAGCGCGCGCGTGTTCCTCCGCGACGGGGAGGCGCCGCCGCTCGGCGCGCTCGTCGTCCAGCGGGACCTCGCCTGCACGCTGGAGCGGCTGGCCGCCGAGGGCGGCGACGCCTTCTACCGCGGCGCCCTCGGCCGCGCGGTCGCCGCCGGGCTCCGCGAGGCCGGCACGCTGATCGTCCCCGAGGACCTGGCGGCATTCGAGGTCGAGGTCCAGGCGCCGATCGAGCTCGCCTACCGCGGGCTCACCGTCCGCGAGGCGCCGCCGAACTCGATGGGGTGGGTCCTCCTGGAGGAGCTGGGGATCGTCGAGCACTTCGACCTCCGCGCGATGGGCGCGTGCTCCGCGGACCTGGTGCACGTCCTGGTGGAAGCCAAGAAGCTCGCCTTCGCCGACCGGGAGCGCTGGAGCGGCGATCCCCGGGTGGTGAGCCCGCCCCTGGCCGAGATCCTGTCCAAGGACGGGCTGGCGCGGCGCGCGGCCGCGATCGACCCCCGGCGCGCCCGCCGCGGTCCCGCCGCGTCGACCGAGCCCGGGGACACGACGTACTTCTGCGTCGTGGACGGGGAGGGCAACGCCGTCTCCGGGATCCAGAGCCTCAACAGCGCGTTCGGGTCCGGCGTCACGGCCGGCGGGACCGGCATCCTGCTCAACAACCGGATGACCCCGTGGCACCTCGAGCCCGGCCACCCGAACCGCCTCGCCCCGGGCCGGCGCGTCCGCCACACGATGAACCCGCCGATGGTGTTCCGGGACGGTGAGCTGTGGGCCGTGCTGGGGACCCCGGGCGGCGACTACCAGGTCCAGGTGAACCTGCAGGTGCTCACGGCGATGATCGACCTCGGCCTCGACCCGCAGCAGGCGGCCGAGATGCCGCGCTGGTCCAGCACCGCGCCGGGCCAGGAGGCGAACTGGCCGCACGACTGCCCGGACGCCCTCAACCTGGAGGCGCGGTTCTCGCCCGAGGTGCGGGCGGAGCTCCGCGCACGGGGCCATCCGGTGGTCGAGCTGGGCGAGCTCGACGGCCCCTGTTCGGTCGAGATCATCCGCCGCGATCCCGCCACCGGGCTCCTGATGGCTGGGTCCGACCCGCGCCGGGACGGCTGGGCCCTCGCCTACTGATGCCCCAGGACGGGTGGCGGATGGTTCTCGGGAGCTGACACGGGCGCCGGGCATTGTGAACGGCCCGGGCCCGGGACGGGCCTACTCTAGACCATATGGAAGGACCGACCGTCAAGCGTGTTCTTCACGGACCCGACTGCGGCAAGGTCATGGATGAAACGCGCTTCAGGGTACGCTTCAGGGAGCGACCGCCGACCGCAACGACTCAGCCGCGGGATTGAAGGCCCATCGAAACGTCCGGGCTCATGCCGGACGATCGAAGGCGCCCCGCGACCGGCGGGCTCATGCCGGACGATCGAAAGCGCCCCGCGACCGGGGCCGGTCGCCGGGCTCGGGCCCGGGCTGATCAGGTCCGGATGACGCGGCTCGATGCGACCGGGCGCTCCGCAGCCCCGACGCGGCGCGGCGGGGCGCAGAGCAACCCCCCCGCCGCCAGCAGGTAGGTCACGTAGGCGGCGACCTCCCACGCGGTCGGGCGGTCGCGGTACCCGACCAGCCCCGCCAGGAGCGAGCCGATCGGGCTCCGATCGCTCAGGAGCCCGGACGTGTCCCACACCGGCTCGCCGAGCGGGAGCCACCCGAGCCCCTGGAGCCGCCCGACCGCCGTCGTGAAGAGGCCCGCCGCCAGGAGCAGGATCAGCCCCGTGGTGACGACGAAGAATCGCGCGAGGCTGACGCGCCGCGCGCCGCGGAAGATCGTCCAGCCGAGCGCGGCGGCGAGCCCGACCCCGAGCAACCCGCCGACCGTGCTCCCCCACCCCCCGGTGACGACCGCCTGGGCGACGAGCCCCCAGAGGAAGAGCACGGTCTCGGCGCCCTCGCGGAACACGCCGGTGAACGCGATCGCGCCGACGATCCAGAACCGGCCGCGACCTCGCGCCTCGTCGATCCGCCGCTGGACCTCGCCCCGAATCGCGCCGGCGTGCTGCCGCATCCACCAGGCGTGCCAGGTGAGGACCACCACCGCGATCAGCGACACGGCGAGCCCGATCAGGTCGGGTCCCAGCTCGACGAACGGCCCCGACATCGCCGCGACGGCGAGCCCGAGCCCGACGCTCGCCAGGAGCCCCAGGCCCCCGCCCAGCGTCACGTACCAGAACTGCGCGCGCGCCCCGACGCGGTCCAGGTACGTGTAGACGATGCCGAGCAGGAGCGACGCCTCGAACGCCTCGCGGAGCGTGATGACGAACGTCGCGCCCATCGGCTACTCGGCGACGATCCGGCCCTGCGCCGTCTGCGCGTGGTACTCGCCGACGAACGGGTACGTCCCCGCCTTGAGCGCGGGGACCCGCACCCGCAGCGTCTTGCCGCCGGGGATCACCTTCTCGATGCGGAGGGCCTGGCTCTCGAACTCCTCGGGGCCCTGGTCCTTGTTCGTGATGACCAGCACGAACGGCGCGCCCGCCTTCACCCGGATCTCGTCGGGGCGGAAGCGGTGCTGCTCGATCGCGAGCGCGATCTCGGGCGGCGCCTGCGCGGCGGCCGGATGCAGGAGGGCGGGGGCGAGAACTGCGGCGGCGGCGACCAGCGCGAGGCTTCGGGTCACGGGAACCCCTCCGTCCGGACGGGGCCGGTGCGTCCCGCCCGGGACGCCGGGGCCCGCGTCGTAGTCCGACCATCGGATAAACATTAGGTAGCCCTAATGTTTCGCCCTTGTCAAGCCGAAAACCCGCGCCGCCCGCCCGCGGGCGAGGCTACCGGCCGGGCGGCCGGTCCGGGAAGTCGGGCGCCGCCCCCGGCGCGAGCGGGCCCATGAGGATGTTCTCGGGGTAGGCCGTCAGGATCCGCCGGCGGACGCGCACGTTCGCCTCGAAGTCGGCCGAGGGGGGCGGCTCCGGCGCGAAGTGGCCGTGCGGATCGACGCCCCGGACCAGCTGCCCCGAGCCGCGGCCGGTCGACTGGCGGGCGGACGCCGCCGTGTAGTCGTGCAGGACCGCGAAGCGCCGGGCCGCCGACCGGTTCGGGGCCGAGCCGTGGATCACGTTGGCGTCGAAGATCGCGACCTCGCCCGGGCGGAGCTGGAGGTAGACGGCGGCGCGCGGGTCGACGTCGCGGACCCGCGCCACCCGGCGGCGAGGCTGGCCCGGATTCTCCACCAGGTCGAACGGGCGCACGTGATCGTGGGTCCCCGGGATCACCGCCAGGCAGCCGTTCTCCACCGTGGCCTCCGAGATCGCGACGTAGACGATCGCCGGAGCGGGCTCGACGCGGATCCGGGCGGAATCCTGGTGCCAGCCGTACCGGGTGCCGGATCCGGGCTCCTTGATGCGGAAGACGGAGTTCGTCAGCAGGAGGTCGCCGCCCAGGAGGTCGGCGACGCACTCGAGGAGCGCCGGGTGGGTCGCGTTCGCGTACACCCAGTCGAAGAGGAGGTTGCACTTGATGTCGAAGGCCCACTCGCGGTCGGCGGGGTGCTCGGCCTCGAACCGCGCCGCGCTCGCGCGGAACCGCTCGCAGTCGGCGGGCCGGAAGATCGGGAGTCCGGAGAGGAAGCCCTGGGCGCGGTACTGCGCGACCTGGGTCCGGCTCAGCGCCACGACACCGCTTCGACGGGCGACGGCGGGGACGCGGGCGCCGGCCAGGCGAGCAGCCGCCCGTACCCCGGCAGCGAGGAGCGGTAGCCGATGCGCACGAGCGCCTCCCACAGCTGCGCCTGGTTGCTGGTCACCACCGGCTTGCCGAGGGCGGCCTCGAGCGCCGCGACGGCCGCGTGCCCGCGCAGGCCCGTGCACGACACGAACAGCGCCTCGCTCGCCGGGGTGTCGAGCGCGCGCCCCGCGGCGACGATCGCCTCCACGGGCACCGCGGCGATCTCGGGCTCGGTCCGCAGGTGGAAGCTGCCGAACGCGACCACCTCCAGCCCGGCGGCGGCCAGGAACGCGGCGATCGGCGCGTTCACCTCGTCCACGTAGGGCGTGAGCACCGAGAGCCGCCGCACCCCGAGCGTCTCGAACGCCGTCACCGCGGCGGTGATGGGGGTCGTGAACGGGATCCCGGGCCGGGCCGCCCGGATGCTGCGCGCGACGGCCTCGACGCCCGCCGCCACCGTCCCCGACGTGCACGAGAACGCCACCACGTCGATCCGGCCGCCGGGCAGGAGCAGCGCGGTCGCGCGGGTGAGGTCATCGACCATCCGGGCGAGGTTCGTCATCGTCACGGGGTTCTCGAACGCGACCCGGCTCGTGACGAACGAGACGGGGTGGCCCGCCAGCATCTCGCCGAGCGCGACCTCGCTGACCTGGTCGGTGGCCGGGACGATCAGCCCGATGCGGGGCTCCTCGGCCCGGGGCGTGCCGGACAAGACGTGGCGGATCAGCATGGTGGCCTCCCGGCCGGCGGCGGCGCGCTCCGCCTCCCGGCCCGAACCGGCAGGCCCGGCCGGGTCACGTCACGGGCGCGCCGCGGCGGCCACCGGCCAGCATCGGCGACCCCGCCCGGCCAGTCAATCCCGGCGGGCGTGCGTGGCCCGGCGTGCTCGCCGGCCTGACGGTCACATCTCCCCGAGGTAGGCCCGTCGGATCCCCTCGCTCCTCAGCAGGTCCGGGGCGGTCCCGCTCATGACGATCTCGCCCGTGCGGAGCACGTATCCCCGATGGGCGATGGACAGCGACATCGCCGCGTTCTGCTCGACGACGAAGATGGTGACCCCTGTGCGGTTGATCTCCTGGATGAGCTCGAAGTTGTGCTGCACCAGGCGGGGCGAGAGGCCCATTGACGGCTCGTCCATGAGCAGCAGTCGCGGCCGCGACATCAGCGCCCGGGCCATCGCGAGCATCTGCTGCTCGCCGCCCGACAGGGTGCCGGCGGACTGCCGGAGTCGCTCGCGCAGGCGGGGGAACAGCCCGAGCACACGCTCGAGGTCCCCCCGGATCGGGTCTCGCCGGAGAAAGGCTCCCATCTCGAGGTTCTCGTGCACGGTCATCCGGGGGAACACGCGCCGGTTCTCCGGCACCA
>DASRDR010000091.1:0-5482 GCA_035652475.1 Candidatus Methylomirabilota bacterium
CGACAGCCCGCGGACCTTGCGGAGGCCGAGCATCACGTTCTCCCGCGCGGTGAGGTGGGGGAACAGGTTGAAGAGCTGGAAGACCATGCCGATGTCGGCCCGGAGGCGGGCGAGCTCCCGCTCGCCGCGGCGCCGGCGCCCGTTCGCGCCGTCCCGGAACCCGACCTCGACCCCGTCCACCTGCACCGACCCGGCGTCGTACGGCTCGAGCAGGTTGATGCAGCGCAGCAGGGTCGTCTTGCCGCTCCCGGACGGGCCGATCACCACGACCACCTCGCCCCGCCGCACGTCCAGGTCGATCCCGTCGAGCACCGGGTGGGCCCCGAACGACTTCCGGAGCCCCCGGATCCGGACGACCGCGGATGCTTGGCGCTCGTCCACGGGGCGCTCAGGCCTCCCGGACGTAGGCGAAGCGGGCCTCCAGCCCGCGGCTCGCGAGCGAGAGGCTGTAGTTGATCGCGAAGTACATGAGGGCGCCGAGCACGTACAGCGGCAGCGGGACGTAGGTGCGGCCGATGACCTGCTGGATCGCCAGCATGAGGTCCACGATGCCCACCAGCGAGACCAGCGCGCTCCCCTTGACGGTGTCCACGACCGCGTTGATCCACGGCGGGAGGAACCGCCGCACCGCCTGCGGCGCGATCACGTAGAGGAGCCGCTGCCCGAAGGTCAGGCCGACGGCCTTGCCGGCGTCCACCTGGCCGCGGGGGATCGACTGGACGGCGCCCCGCACGATCTCGATCACGTGGGCGGTCTTGAAGGCGGACAGCGCCAGGATCGCCGCCCAGAAGTTCGTGAGGTTCACCCGGAACACCGGGAGCCCGTAGTAGACGAAGAAGATCAGGACCAGGAGCGGGATCCCGCGCAGCACGTCGCTGTACAGGCGGATCGGCCACCGGACCCACCTCGGGCCGAACACGATCGCGACGCCGAGGGCGGTCCCCGCGACCAGCGAGAGCCCGACCACCAGCGCGGAGACGTGGAGGGTGACGAGGAGGCCGTCCCACAGGAACGGCAGGCTCTCGAGCGCGAGCGCCATCTAGCCGATCGCGAACCGTCGCTCGAGCCGCCGGAGCGCGAACAGGAGCGCGTAGCCGGTCACCAGGTACATCGGCGTCACCACCGTCCAGACCTCGATCACCCGGAACGAGTTGGTCTTGATCCACTGGGCGCCGTAGGTCAGCTCGGGCACGGCGATCACCGAGGCGAGCGAGGTGTCCTTGAAGAGCGAGATGTAGGCGTTGCTCAGGGCCGGGAGCACCACCCGGAACATGGTGGGCAGCCGGACGTGGACGAGCCGCTGCCACGGCGTGAGGCCGACCGCCTTGCCGGCGTCGATCAGCCCCTTCGGCACGGCGTCCAGCCCGGCCCGGAACACCTCGACCAGGTAGGCGCCGGCGTACACGGAGAGCGTCAGGACGAAGCTCGTCGTGGGCTCGTAGGCGAACCCGCCGGCGCTCGGGATGCCGTAGAAGACGAGGTAGACGAGCAGGAGCAGCGGGACGTTCCGCACGAACTCGACGTAGGCGGCGACGAGCGCCCGGGTCGGCCGCCCGCCGCCCGTGTAGGCGAGCGCCAGGGCGAGGCCGATCGCCATGCCGACCAGGATCGACACGAACGCCAGCTCGAGCGAGAGCAGGAGCCCGTCGGTCAGGCGCTCGAAGTGGCGCCAGACGTAGGTGAAGTTGAAGTGGTAGGTCACGGGCCTACCGGCCGGCCGCGCGCGCGGCGCGCCCCGCCGGCCGGGCGGCCCGCCGCCGCGGTCGAGTCCGCCCGGCGGAGGCGAAGAGCGCGCTCACGGCCGGGGCGCCGGGGGCGGCGGCCCGCGCCGCCCGGGCGCGCGCGATCGGACGCGTCTCCGCGCGGGCGCAACCCCGCACCGGGCCGGCGCCGGGCGCGCGCGGCCGCGTCCGTGGGCGCCCACCGCACGGGGCGGAGCGTCGCACCGGCGCGCCGGCCGGCTCGCGCGACCCCGACGACGCGTCGCTCACGGGCGAGGCTCGTCGGTCGCCGCGGCCGGTCGCCGCCGGGCCGGCGCCGCTCGCGCGCCGCATGCGGACGGGCACGCGCCGGGCCGCCGGTCAGATCGGCGGGAAGCCGGGCTTCCGCTCCGGGGCCTTGACCCCGAAGAAGTCGTCGAGGGCCTGGTCGTAGAGCTCGTTCTGGTGGCCATACATCGCGACGGTGAAGCAGGTGTTCACCCACCCGAGCCAGTCCGGGTCGCCCTGCCGCATCGCGGCTCCGTACAGCATCGAGTTGTACGAGTGCCCCGCGTCGATGTACTTGTCCGGGCTCCGCTTGACCAGCCACCGCACGGTCGAGAGGTCCACCACGGCCGCGTCGACCCGGCCGGAGTCGAGCGCCTGGATGACGTTGGCCTGGGTGTCCAGCTGCATGACCTGGGCCTGCGGCAGCGCCTTCCTGACGAGCTTGTCGGCGTCGACGTTCTGGAGCACGGAGGCCCGGGCGGCCTTCCCGGCGGCCAGGAGCTGCTTGAACGTCTTGTGCTTGCCGCGCGGGGAGGTCAGGAGCGCGGCGCCCTCCACGTAGTACGGCCGCGAGAAGGCGACCAGCTGGGCGCGGGCCGGGGAGATCGTCATGAACTGGATGACGACGTCGACCTTGCCGGTCGTGATGTTGGGGATCCGCGCCGCCGGGTCCTGCTTGACGAACTCGACCTTCGCCGCGTCGTCGAACAGCCCCTTGGCGAGGATCCGCGCCATGGTGATGTCCATCCCGGTGAGCTGCCCCTTGTCGTCCTCGAAGTGCCACGGCGCGTTGGTGCTCCCGGTCCCCACGATCAGCCGGCCGCGATCGAGCACGCTCCGGAGCAGGCTCGCCGGGGCCGCCTGGGCGTAGGCGACGCGCGGCGAGAGCGCGCTCGCCGCTCCGGCGCCCGCGGCCGCCACCCCGGCGGCCACCCCGAGCCCTCCGAGCTTCAGCAGATCCCGACGGTGCGAAGACGCGGTCATGGTCTCCCCCTTTCCGAACGGCGCCCTCTGACGGTCACGCGGTCGGTTCGTCCCGGGGCGTCCGCCCCGGGGCAGCCCGGCCTCGCCTGCCCGCTGCCGACGATAGCCCATCCGGCCCCCGGGAGAAAGCGCCCTCCGTTCGGTGGCCCCGAGCCGTGGCGGCATCGCGGCGCCGGGCCCGAGCGACGCCGGGGCGCCGGGTGCCCGACGGCGACGCTCGAGGCCGCCAGCGCATCCCGTCGGGTGCCCGGCGTCGAGGGCGCCGGCGCTGCACCGCCGGCCGCGGCGGAGAGCCCGCCCTGACCCTCTGACGCCGGACTTCTGACGCCGGACTTCGCGCTCCCGGCCGAGGCCGTCACGCCGCGCGGGCCCGGCGATCGCCCGCTCGCCGTCCCGACGAAGCCACGGGCGTGTAGTACGCTCGGAGCGGTCGGGCGATGCGAACGAACGCCGAGTGGCTGCGCGACCTCCGCGCGAGCGGCCCCGAGCAGGCCGCGGCGATCCAGGATCTCCGGGCCTACCTCCGGAGGGCCGCGCGGTACACGCTCGCCCGGCGCGCCGGCGGGAGCGCCGGGCGCGGGCGCGCCGACGTGGACCAGCTGGCCGAGGACTGCGCCCAGGACGCGCTCCTGGCGATCCTGCTCCGGCTCGACGACTTCCGCGGGGACAGCCGCTTCACGACGTGGGCGTACGCCTTCGCGGTGCACGGAGCGCTGGTCGCCGCCCGGCGGGAGGCATGGAAGGCGGTCCCGCTGGACCCGCTGCTCGCGGCGGGCGGCGCGCTCGCCGAGGCCGGCGTGCCCGAGCCGCCCGGGCTCGATCCGGAAGGGAAGGCGCGGCGGGCGGAGGCCTGGACGGCGATCCGCGACGTCCTGGACCACGAGCTCACCGACCGCCAGCGCCAGGCCCTGTCGGCGCTCGTCTTCCAGGAGGTGCCGCTCGACGAGCTGGCGCGCCACTGGGGCTCGACCCGGAACGCGCTCTACAAGCTGGTCCACGACGCGCGGAAGCGCCTGAAGGCGCGCCTGGAGGCCCGGGGGTTCCCGGCGGCGGAGCTCCTGCAGCTGTTCTCGGGCCAGGGGTAAGATCGACGCCGATGGCGTTCCCACACCGGGAGGGGACCCCGATGGACCCGCAGCGGCTCGCGCGGCTCGTCCGGCAGGTCTCGGCCACCGAGGCCGAGGAGATCAGCTGCGCCGAGTGCTTCGATCTCCTGGCGCCGTGCGTCGAGCAGGAGGTCGCGGGCGCCCCGCCCACCGAGCGGTCCCGGCGGCTCGCGCAGCACGTCGGCCAGTGCGCCGTCTGCCGCGAGGAGTACGAGGCGCTCCGCGAGCTCCTGGTCGCGGAGTCTCCCGACGATCCCGCCCCGCCGCATCGGGGGCCGGCGGACCGGCCACCGCCGCCTCCCCGCCCGCCGGCGTAAGATCTCGCCCCGGTCCGACACTCACTGGGTGACGGATCCCGGTGCCCGGGATCCACACCTCACACCCCAGAGGGAGGATCGGACATGCTGAAGCGTGCGTTCGGGACCGCCGTGCTCGCGGCGGCCCTCGGCCTGGTCGTCGCCAACGCCGCCCCCGCCACCGCGCAGGAGACCGCGCCGCCGGGGGGCGCCTTCCAGAAGGTGAGCGCGCTCGTACCCCTGCCGGACTATCTCCCCGGGATCGGGACGCTCTACGTCGACCCGAAGACCCTGCCGGTCGGGCCCTTCCTCGCCTACGACCGGGAGGGCAAGCTGGTCAGCACGATCTACATGGTCCCGCTGAAGGATCTCGAGGCGAAGAAGGCGTTCGACGACCTCGCGGCCGCCCAGGAGAAGGTCGACCACGTGGACCTCTACTTCAACGCCGGCCATCCCGGCGTGGCCGAGCCGCACTACCACGTCGTCGTCTGGTACGTCTCCCGGGAGAGGGCGGCGAGCCTCAAGTAGGGCCTGCCATGACGCGACGGGAGCTCATTCGGGCCGGCCTCCCGCTGGCCGCCGCCCTCGTCGCGCCGGCCCGGGCCCGCTCCGCACCGGTGGTCGAGATCCGGATGCGGAGCGACGCCCGGGGCGAGCACGTGGGCTTCGATCCGATCGGGCTCCTCGTCGAGCCGGGGCAGGTCGTGCGCTGGGTGCTCGACTCCCCGGGCAACCCGCACACGACCACCGCCTACCACCCGCGGAATTTCCGGCACTCGCTCAGGATCCCGGCCCGCGCGGAGCCGTGGGACTCGGGATTCCTGGTGAACCCCGGCGATCGCTTCGAGGTCCGGCTCGCCGTCGAGGGGGTCTACGACTACTTCTGCCTGCCGCACGAGGCGGCCGGCATGGTGGGCCGGCTCGTGGTCGGCCGGCCGTCCGGCCCCGGCACGCTGCCGTTCGACTACTTCGCCGGGCGCGCGGACGCGCGCGACTGGCTCCCGGTCCCGCCGGCCGCGCGCCGGAGCTTCCCGCCGGTGGCGGAGATCGTGGCGCGGCGGACCGTCCCCCTGCCCGCGTTCTCCTGAGCGGGCGGCGGGCCGGCCGG
>DASRDR010000092.1:0-13627 GCA_035652475.1 Candidatus Methylomirabilota bacterium
GGGCCGAGGAAGAGGGCGATCGCCCCCCACGGCCTCCGGGCCCGGGACCGGCGGGGGAGGGCCCGGATGGCGGCGCCGGGCAGCGGCGCCGCCCGGCCGGCCGGGCGCGGGCTCACCGCCGTCGACCGGCGATCACTTGCCCTTCAGCCGCGCCTCCTCGAGCTTCGCCAGCGCCTCGTCGGCCCCGATCAGCCGGTTCGGCAGGCCCTGGTTCACGGTCGCGACGTAGGTCTCCCAGAGCCCCGGCTTCATGTGGAGCTTGACGGCCTGGGCCGTGAGGTCGACCCACTTCGTCCCCTTGTTCACCCGGGCGAACTCGTCGAAGTACCACTTGATCGGGCTGTCGATCCGGCCGGGGTCCGTCCGGATGCCCGTCTGGATGCCGGTCCTGGCCATCCAGAGGTTGCCGATCTCGACGTCGGCGAAGGCGTTGGCCAGGTCGACCGCCAGCGCCAGGTTCGGGCTCCTGGCCGCGACCGCGAGCGAGCCGGCCACCCCGAGCATCTTCTCGCCGTGGCCCTTCCCGTCCTTCATCAGGGGATAGTTCAGGAGCCCCAGCTCGAAGTCCCTGGGCTGGCCGCCCTTCTCCGGCGGCACGAACGCCCGGCCCGTGTACCAGGAGCCGACCGGGAACATGCATGCCTTCTGCTCGGTGTGGAAGTACCGGTGCGCCTCGGCGAGGGTCATGCTGGTGAGCGTCTTCGCGTAGGCGCCCAGGTCGACCAGCTCCCGGTAATAGCGGAACACCTCGACGACCCGCGGATCCTTCCAGCTCAGGTCTCCGCGGTACAGCTTCCGGACGTCGTCGTAGCCGAGCCGGGAGAGGAGGAGCATGTCCGGGATGTACATCGCCGCCCACTCGCGGTCCGCGGCGCCGGTCGCGAACGCGGCGTAGCCGGCCCTGGCGCACCGGGCGACCACGTCCCGGAACTGGTCCTGGGTGAAGGTGAAGTTCGGGGGCACCGCGATGCCGAGGTCCCGGAAGAGGCGCTTGTTGAAGTAGATCTCGTCCGAGGCCGCCTCGACCGGGATCGCCCACGTCCCGACCTTGCCGCCCGGCCCCGGGCGCGTCCAGAACGCCTTCCCGTAGGGCTCGATGTTCTCCCAGCGGATGCCGTGCGACAGGTCGGCGAGCCACCCGGCCGTCATGAACTCGGGGACGTCGTTGTCGTAGTAGAACACGTCCGGGAAGCCGGACCCCGCCGTGAACGCGGCCCGGAGCGCCGGCCACATGTTCTTCTTCTCGTAGAAGGTGATCTCGACCGTGTGGCCGGCGTGGCTCGCCTCGAAGCGCCGCTTGGCCTCGAAGAGCACCGCCTTCTTGGAGTCCTCGACCGCCCAGTGGCTCCACCACGTGAGCTGCGTCGCGCCGGCGCGGCCGGCGGTGCCTGCCACCAGGGCGAGCGCCATCGCTCCGAGGGCGAAGGGGATCCGTCGCATCGCGCGCTCCTTTCTCTTCCCGGAGGTGCGGCCAGCCGCCCCGGCCGGTCGTCGCCGAGCGCGACGCGAGCCGCGAGCGTCCGCGCGGGGCCGGCGGCCCCGGCACCGGTCCGGCCGGGCGCCTCGCGATCGGCGCGGTACGGCTGTGAGTACCGCCGGAAGCGGGGGCGCGTCAACCCCCGCCGGCGACGCCTGGGCGGGAGCCCGCCCGCGCGCCGGCCCAGGCCCCGGTCCCCCGCCCCCGGTCGCATTCGTTGACAGCGGCCGGCCTACCGGCGGAGGATCGGCCCCGAAAGGAGGGGCTCGATGGTGCTCGTGCTCACGATCGCGGTCGGGGTCTGCTTCTTCGCCTCGCTCCTGCCGCACCTGTTTCCCGGCACGCTGATCGCGATGGTCGGGATCGGGCTGAACGGGTCCATCGGGACATTCCTGGCCGGCGTCGCCCCGGGCGTCCGCCCGACGCTGGTGGAGGAGGACAACGCGCTGACCCTGCTCGGAGTCGTCGCGGTGTACGTCCCCGTGCTGGCGCTGCTCGTCTGGGGGCAGCGCGGCCGCTGACCCGCGGCGGGCTCCGGTGGCGCGGGGCGCCGGCGGCCCGGTCGCGCGGCCGCCTGTCCTCAGCCGGTCCGGCCGCGCCGCCCCGGGCGGAGCCGGTCGCCGGCGAGCAGCAGCAGGATCCCCGCCACGAAGAAGCCGACGGTCAGGTAGAGGACCTGCGGCACCACGCGGTCGAGGTAGAGCTCGAGGGCCGGCCGGAGCTCGGCGAAGTGGGGCAGCGCCGCCAGCCGGCCGAGCAGCCAGTCGCGCCCGAGCAGCGCGACCAGGATGCCCACCACACCCGGGACGAAGGTGAGGCGGCCCAGCCCCGTGAGGGTGCCGCCGAGGGAGCGCGTCCCCCAGAGATGCAGGACGAACGCCGCCCCCACCAGGCCGCTCGCGGCCCACAGGAGAACGGGCGAGGTCCCGACCGGGACCAGCACCAGCTCGGCCGGCAGGAGCCGCACGGCGACGAACGGGATCAGCAGGCCGAGGCCGGTCGTGTAGGCGGCGCTCACCGCCATCCGCCACGCGATCGCGCCGACGAGGCGCCCGGGGAGGGACGACCGCGGCCCGGGGCTCACGGGCTGGCCTCCGGGCTCACCGGGCGCCGGCTGCCGGCGGGCCCTGGTACAGCTCGATCGTGAACCCGTCGGGGTCGCGCAGGTAGACGCCGAAGCCCCCGGCGTGAGCGCCGGCCGTGATCTCCGCCGGCTCGGAGATCAGCGTCGTGCCGTGCCGCCGCAGCTCCGCGCATGCGCCGTGGATGTCGGCGACCTGGAAGCAGAGGTGCGCGTTTCCGGGCCGGTTCGTCGCCCGGTCGGTCGGCGCGGCGGGGTGGGAGGCGTACTGGAGCAGCTCGAGCATGCTGCCGCCGTCGGCCGGCTGGAGGAGGGCGACCTCGAGCCGGACGCCCGGGAACCCGGTGATCGTCGACAGGTACGGCGCGGTGCCGGTCTGCCGCCGGACCAGCCGCATTCCCAGGACGTCCCGGTAGAACGCGACCGAGCGGTCGAGGTCGCTCACGGTGAACCCGGTGTGGTAGACGGTCCCGACCTGCATCGCGCCCTCC
Organism: Candidatus Methylomirabilota bacterium; assembly: GCA_035652475.1. Taxonomy (GTDB): domain Bacteria; phylum Methylomirabilota; class Methylomirabilia; order Rokubacteriales; family DASRDR01; genus DASRDR01. The sequence continues at coordinate 3,050 of DASRDR010000092.1, forward strand.
TCTCGTCGAGCACGGCGATCGCCCTCGATGCGCCTCGGCGTCTGGTCGTCCGGGCGCGCCCGCACTGCGACGGATGGTTGCGGCGCCGATGGCCGCCCATGCGGGCCCGGTCCGCCGCGCCGGGGCGGACGCCCGGCGCCGCCGCCTGATGCGGCGGAGCCGCGGCTCCGGCCCGGCGAGCCCGAGACCCCGGCCGGGCGTCGCGGGACCTCGCCGGCCCGCCGCCCTCGCGCTCGGCCGGCGCTCGCGACGTCAGGCCTGCACCGCGCCGCCGTCGACGTGCCAGGCCTGCGCGGTGACCCCGCGCGCGTCGTCGCTCGCCAGGAGAACGGCCAGCGCGGCGACCTCGTCGGGCTCGACCAGGCGCCGCTGCGGCGAGAACGCCGCCAGCGAGCGCACCGCTTCCTCGAACGGGCGGCCGGTCCGGGCCTCGATGTTGCGCGCGCTGGCCCAGGTGAGATCGGTGGCCACGTACCCCGGGCAGATCGCGTTGACCGTGATCCCGGCGGCGACGACCTCGGCCGCCAGCGCCCGCGTCAGGCCGAGGAGGCCGTGCTTCGACGCCGCGTAGGCGGCGATGTACGGGAACCCCTGGCGGGCGGCGATCGAGGCGATGTTGATGATCCGGCCCCGGCGGGCGGCGAGCATCGCCGGCAGCGCGGCCCGGCTGACGTAGAACGCCCCGGTCAGGTTCACCTGGAGGTGCCGCGCCCAGAGGGCGTCGTCGGTGTCGAGCAGCTTGGCCGAGACCGCGATCCCGGCGTTGTTGACCAGGATCTCGACGGGCCCGAGCGCGTCCGCCGCCCGGGCCACCATCAGGTCGACCTGCTGCCGGTCGGCGACGTCGCAGGGGATCGCCACCGCTCTCCGCCCGAGCGCTCGCACCTCGGCCGCCACCGCCTCGACCTCGGCCGCCGTCCGGGCGGTCACCGCGACGTGGGCGCCCTCCCGCGCGAACGCCAGCGCGATGGCCCGGCCGATCCCGCGCCCGCCGCCGGTGACCAGCGCCCGGCGATCCGGCAGCTTCACGGCGCGGAGTATAGACGTCCCGCGGAGAGCGGGTCAACGCGCGGCGGGCGTCGCGGGCGGCGGACCGGCGGCGCGCCGCCCGCTACGCCGCCGGACGGCGGCGCAGCCAGTAGTGATCGGGCCGGCGAGCGAGCCGCTCGGCGAGGAGCCGCTCGGCGCGCGAGCCGTCGCCGGCCCGGAAGCACGCCTCGAGCAGCGTGTCGTGGAACACGTCGCGCTGGGCGCGGCTCCCGCCGAGCTCGACGATGCGCTCCCGGATCGGCTCGAGCCGCTCGATGCTCCGCCGGTGGTCGCCGGCCGCGAACGCCTCGAGCCCCTCGATCAGCGGGATCAGCACCGCGCCGACCAGCCCCCCCGGCTCCTTCGCCGCCCGCGCCCGGAGCATCCCGAGCTGCGTCTCGGCGGCCGCCCAGTCGCCGGCCCCGGCGAGCGCCATCGCCAGGTGGGCGGCGTGGAAGAGCAGCCCCTGCCGGTTCAGGCGCGTGCGCGCGATCTCGGCGAAGGGGCGCCAGCGCTCCCCGACCGGGAGGCCCAGGAGATCCTGCCGCCAGAGCAGCGCGATCGAGTCGTGGAGGTCGCCGGCGATCGCCGAGGGCGCGCGCTCGAACGCGGCCCGGGAGATCCGGACCGCCCGCGCGTAGTCGCCTCGCGACAGGTGCATCAGCGCGAGGTGCCACACGAGGTGGTTGCGGAACCAGTTCAGGTGCTGGCAGGGGTGGATCGCCGGCGGGAGCCGCCCGACGCCGTCGTCGAACGCCGCAAGCTCGTACAGCGCGTGGGCGAGGGCGTGCACCGCCCACGCGTCCCGCGGGTTGCGCGCCAGCGCGCGCTCCGCCGCCCCCACCGCTTCCCGGCAGCGGTCCTGCTGCTCGAGGGCGAAGGCGTGGAGCCCCAGCACGAACGACCCGTCCGCGTAGCGCGGCAGGAGGCGGGTGGTGAGCGCCGCCATCTCCGGGAACCGGCCCTGCCAGAACCAGACGAAGTAGAGCCGCTGGAGGACCACGACGTCGCGCGGCCAGGCGTCCAGGTGGGCCGCCATCGCGCGCTCGGCCTCGGCGAGCCGGTTCGTCACCAGCAGGGCCAGGGCCTCCACGTGGCTCCGCTCCCGGTCGCTCTGACGGTCGGCCGCCGCGCGGGCCCGCTCGGCCGCCGCCCGGGCGTCGGCGAACCGCTCCTCCAGGAACAGGCAGACCGCGGCCCCGGCGTGGGCCAGCGCCAGCCGGGAATCGAGCGTCGCGGCCTGGGCGAACGCCTCCCGCGCGCCGCGGCCCCACCCGAGGAGCTCCTCGACCGCGCGGTCGTAGCGCGCGAGGGCCGCCGGCTCGGCGGTCGTGACCGGCAGGCCGTAGGCGTCGACCGGCATCAGAGCCCCGGCTCGTCGAGGCGCCCGAGGCAGGAGCCGGCGACCACGTTCCGGAGCATCTGGACCGTGCCGCCGGCGATCGTGAACATCCGCGCGTCGCGCACCATGCGCTCGAGGGGGAGGTCTCGCGAGTACCCGGAGGCCCCGAACACCTGGAGCGCCTCGTTGGTCACCCGGACCGCGGTCTCGCTGGCCAGCGTCTTCGCCATCGCCGCCTCGACCATGTCGGGCAGCCCGGTGCCGGCGTTCGCGGCCGCGCGGTAGATCAGCTGGCGCGCGGCCTCCACCTGCACCGCCATGTCCGCGATGGTCCACCGGAGCCCCTGGAAGTGGCCGATGGGGCGCCCGAACTGCCGCCGCGCCCCGGCGCGCTCGATCGCCAGCTCCAGCGCCCCCTGCGCCAGGCCCAGCGCGACCGTCGCCGCCCCCAGCCGCTGGCCGTTGTACGCGGCCATCAGGCGCTTGAAGCCGCCGGGACCGAGCAGGACGTCCTCGGCCGGGACCGGGCAGCGCGCGAACACCACCTCGCCCTCGGGGATCCCGCGCATCCCCATCGCTCGCTCGCGCCGCGTCACCCGGAGCCCGGGCGTTCCGGCGTCGACCAGCACCGCGCCGATGCCGGCGGCGCCGGGGATCGCGTCGAACCGGCAGAACACCAGGTACGTCTGGGAGACGCCCGCGCCGGTGATCCAGTGCTTGGTGCCGGTGAGGGCGAAGGCCGCGCCGTCCCGCTCGGCCCGCGTCTCGAGCTCGGTCGCCGCCGACCCGGCGCCTGGCTCCGTGATCGCGATCGCCGGCTTGTCTCCCTGGAGCACGCGCGGCAGGAACCGGCGCTTCTGGGCGTCGGTGCCGTAGTGCACCAGCGCCCCGACGGGGCCGAGGTTCGCGTCGACCAGGATGCGCGCGGTCACCCCGCACGCGCGCGCGACCTGCTCGATCACGAGCACGACGTCCAGGACGGGACGGCCCCCCCCGCCGAGCGCGGTGGGGATCGTCATGCCCATGAGGCCTTCGGCCACGAGCTGCTTGACGTTCTCCCACGGGTACTCCTCGCGCTCGTCCCACCGCGCCGCGCGGTCGCGGAAGTCGCGGTCGGCGAGGGCGCGGACGCGAGCCCGGAGCGCGAGCTGCTCGGCGGTCAGCGGGAACTGCACGGGCGTCTCCTCCGACGGCGGCGGCCGATCGTCCGCCGGTCCTGGGGCCGACTCTAGGGCGGGGCTCCGAGGCGGTCAAGCCGCCGCTGCATCCGGCCGTCGCCGCGCCGGGAACGCGGGGGACGTGTCACGCGTTCCGCAGCCGAGGGGCCGCGCCGCCGCCTGGGCGCCGGCCCCCGGGAGGGGTCATGCAGGCACACGGGATGCGTGAGGTGATCGGACTCGTGCTCGCAGCGGTCGTCCTGGGCGCCGTCGTCGCGCCGGTGTGGGCCGACGGCGGGGGCGGGAGCGGCGGGGGGGGCGGAGGCGTGACCCCGGCCAAGCCGGAGGACCCGGACTACACGGCGGCCGTCCGGGCGATCAAGGCCGGACAGTACGCTGCGGCGATCCCGCTCCTCCAGCGCGTCGTGGCCCGGGACGGGACCAACGCCGACGCGTACAACTGGCTCGCGTACGCAACCCGCCGGAACGGCGATCCCGCCGCGTCCATCCCCCTCTACCAGAAGGCGCTCGCGATCGATGCCGGGCACCGTGGTGCGCACGAATACATCGGCGAGGCGTACCTGGCGCTCGGCGACCTGGCCCACGCCAAGGAGCACCTGGCCCGGCTCGACAAGCTCTGCCTGTTTCCCTGCTCGCAGTACCGCGACCTGAAGAAGGCCGTCGAGGCGTACGAGGCGAGCGGCGGGCGCGTCCGGCCGGCATCGAACTGATCGTCCGGCGGGTGAGCCCCCGGGGGACCCGCCGCGCGGGGCCGGGCCGCGCGGCGGCGCCGGCGCGGTGACCCGGCGGCTGGTCCTGGTCGGCGGCGGCCACGCCCACGTCGGCGTCCTGCAGCGGCTCGGCGAGCGGCCGCTGCCGGGCGTCGAGGTCACGCTCGTCTCCCCGGCGGCCCGGCACCACTACTCGGGCATGGTCCCGGGCTATCTCCACGGCGCCTACGCCGAGGACGAGCTGGCCCTCGACCTCGCCTGGCTCTGCCGGCGGGCCGGCGTCCGGCTCGTCGAGGACACCGCTCGCGCCGTCGACGGGCCGGGCCGCGCCGTGCTCCTGGGCGCGGGGCGGCTCCGGTTCGACGCCCTGGCGCTCGACGTGGGATCGGAGCCGGCCGGCCTGGAGATCCCCGGCGTCCGCGAGCACGCGGTGACCGTGAGGCCGATGGCCCGGGCGGTGGCGCTCCGCGCACGCGTCGATGCGGCCGCGGCCGCCGGCGGGTCCGTGCGCGTCGCCGTCGTCGGCGCGGGGGCGGCGGGGTTCGAGGTCGCCCTGGCCCTCCACCGCCGGATCGAGCGGGCAGGGGCCCGCCCGATGATCACGCTCGTCGAGGCGGGAGACTCCGTGCTCCCGGACTACGCGCCGCCGGTGCGGCGGCGGGCGGGCGCGATCCTGGGCGGGCGCGGGATCGCGGTGCTGACCGGGCGCCCGGTCGTCCGGGTCGACGCCGATGCCGTCGCCCTGGCGGGGGACACCACGCTCCCGGCCGACGTCGTGGTGTGGCTCGCTGGCGCGGCCGGGCCCACCCTGCTCCGGACCGGAGGCCTGCCGGTCGACGCCCGCGGGTTCCTGCGCGTCGACGGGACGCTCCGGGCCGTGGACGGGAGCCCCGTCTGGGGGGCGGGGGACTGCGCGAGCCTGGCCGACGGTCCGGCCGTGCCGAAGGCCGGCGTGTACGCGGTCCGCCAGGGGCCGGTGCTGGCGGCGAACCTGCGCGCGGCGTTCGGGGACGGGGCCCCGCGCCGGTACGCCCCCCAGCGGAGCTTCCTCTCGCTCCTGGCCACCGCCGACGGGAAGGCGCTCCTCCGGTGGCGGCGCGTGGTGCGCCACTCGCGCTGGGCGTGGTGGCTCAAGGACCGCATCGATCGGCGCTTCGTGGGCGCGGCGCGGCCAGCACCGTGAGGGCCGGCGGGCGACGGCTTCCGGCGGCGCCTCGCGCGGGTCAGCGCTCCTCGGGGCCGCGGGGCGGGCGGTGCTCGTCCCCGCCGCGCGCCGGCGGGGTCTCGAGCGAGATCAGCTCGCTCGTGTCGTCGTAGGCCAGGAGCTCGCCGTACCGGCCCCAGCTCACGAGCGTCGCCAGCTGGCTCGCCGCCTCGGCCGCGGGGAACTCGATCTCGAGCGCGCGCTGCACGATGCCCGCCTTGAGCTGATGATGCTCCGCCACCTCCAGGAGACCGGCGAGCCAGCGGAAGATCGGCAGCCGCCGCATGCGGCTGGCGAAGATCTCCTTCCGGGCGAGGATGCTCGCGTCGGCGAACGTCTCGCCGAGCGGGGTGAGCGCGATGTCACCGCGGGCGATCGTGGCGAGCCCCAGCAGCTCCGCGGCGTCGGCCAGTTGCAGCAGGCGATCGGAATCGATGCTGAGGTCTGCCGCGACGCGGTAGAGGTCGATCTCGGCGCGGGATGCCCCGGCCAGGTGCTCGAGCAGCCCCGCGAGGTCGTTGATGCTGATCGCGGGCAGCCTGCGCGTGCGACCGGGCTCGCCGGGCGCCGTTCCCAGCTCGATGTGCTCCGGCTGGGTCTGTCCGGCCAGCAACGCGTAGACGCGATCGACCACGGCCGCGAACTCCCCCGACCGACGGTGCCGGGGGTGGGGCAGGGCGACCACGAGCTCCGCGACGATGCGACCGGGGTCCTTCTCCATCACCACCACCCGGTCGGCCAGGAACACCGCCTCCTCGATGTTGTGCGTGACCAGGAGGATCGTCCGGGTCGGGATCGTCCCGCCGGTCCACAGCTCGAGGAGTTCCGCACGCAGGGCGTCCGCGCTGAGGACGTCGAGGGCCGAGAACGGCTCGTCGAGACAGAGGAGCTCCGGCTCCACGGCCATGGCGCGGGCGAACCCCACCTTCTGGCGCATGCCGCCGGAGAGCTCACGCGGGTAGGCGGACTCGAAGCCGTCGAGCCCCACCTGGTCCAGGAGGGCGATCGCGCGCGCGGTCCGCTCGGGGGCCGGGATCGCCCGCGCCCTCAGCGCAATCTCGACGTTCTGCTGCACCGTGAGCCACGGAAACAGGGCCATGGTCTGGAACACGATGGCGGCGTGGGCGTTGATGCCGCGAAGTGGCGATCCCCGGTACAGGACCGCGCCCTCGCTCGGGGCCTGGAGGCCGGTGATGATGCGGAGCAGCGTGCTCTTCCCGCAGCCCGATGGTCCGACGAGCGCCACGAACTCGCTCTCCTGGACGACGAGATCGACGTTCCGGAGGGCGGTGAAGACACGGCCATCGCTGGCGTACTTCTGGCTGACGTGGCGCAGCTCCACCAGCGCCCCGGGCTCCGGCATCAATCCATCCGGAAGCGGCTCTCGGCCGCGCGGTGCAGTCGCCGCCAGAGGAGCCGGTTGAACGCGACGACCGTCAGGACCATCGCGAGGGTGGCGGCGAGCAGCAGCGGGTAGTCGCCCGCCGCTGTCGCCTCGACGATCAGGGCCCCGATCCCGACCGTGCTCACGGAGCGGCCTCCGAGATCGACGTACTCGGCCACGACGCTGGCGTTCCACGCGCCGCCGGCGGCCGCGAGCGCCCCGGTGACGACGTAGGGGACCAGCGCCGGCAGCACGAGGGCGCGCCAGCGGTCCACGCATCCGAGCTGGAGGAGCGCCGCCGCGTGACGGAGGTCGCGGGGGATGGCCGTCGTCCCGGCGATCACGTTGAAGAGGAGGTACCACTGGGTGCCCAGCAGCATGAGCCCCACCGCCGCGACCCCGAGGCCGCCGGGCGCACGGAGGAGCACGGAGACGAGCAGCGGGAACAGGGCGGTGGCCGGCACCGAGGCCGCGATCTGCACGACCGGCTGCAGCGCGGCTGCGACGCGGGGACGGCTGCCGATCCACACGCCGACGGGGACCGTCCATGCGATCGCGAGCGCGACCGAGAGGAGGACGCGTCCGAGCGTCGCCCCGAGCGCCGGTCCGAGGCTCGCCCACGCGCCGGCCGGGAGCCGGCCGAGGAGAATGGCCGCCCGGGCCGCCCCGTAGGCCAGGAGGAGCGCCGCCGCCGCCTCCAGGCCGCGCCAGGCGACCCGTCGGCCCCGGGCCGGTGCGGGCCGGGCCGCGGTCGCCCCTCCGGCTCGGCGGACCATGGCTCGGTCGAGGGCGTCCAGCGCGGGCGCGGCCACCCGCTCCCGGAGCCACGCGACCCCGCGGGATCCTCGGGCGGCCCGCAGTGCCCAGTTCGTGACGGGCGGGTCACCGCCGACGCTCTCGAACCTGAAGCGGTCCGCCCACGCGACCAGCGGCCGCCAGACGAGCTGATCGAGCGCTGCGATCAGCGCAACCAGCGCGAGGAGCCCCCAGAGCGTGGCGGTCCGGTCGCCGGCGCGGGCGGCTTCCTTGAGGTAGCTGCCGAGACCGGGCAGCCGGAAGTCGCGCTCGCCCACCGTGAAGATCTCGGCAGCCATGAGGAAGAACCAGCCGCCGGCCCAGCTCACCATGCTGTTCCAGACCAGGCTGCCCGCGCCGAAGGGCAGCTCGAGCGTCCGGAACCGGAGCCACGCCGGCAAGCGGAAGATCGTGCTGGCCTCGGCCAGATCGCGCGGGATCGTCGTCAGCGCCTGATACCAGGCGAAGGTCAGGTTCCATACCTGGCTCGTGAAGATCAGGACGATCGACGCGAGTTCCGCGGCGAGCGCCTGCGGCAGGACGGCGCTGAAGCTCAGGAGCACGACCGGCAGGAACGACAGGATCGGCACGCTCTGGAGCACGTCGAGCACCGGGAGCAGCACCTGCTCGGCTCGGCGGCTCGAGGCCGCCACGGCGCCGCACGCGAAGGTGAAGAGGAGCGACAGGAGGTATGCGGCCGCCATGCGGCCGAGCGACAGGCTCGCGTACCAGGGCAGGGCCGTCGGCGCCAGAGTGACCGCCGGGCCGGCGACGTGGCGCGGGGTCTCCAGGGCGAGGCGCACCCCCGCGTAGAGCAGGGCGGTGAGGCCCACGAGGGCGAGCGCATCGCCCCATCCAGCCCGCCGTCCGGGCGGTCGACGGGTGGCGAAGAGCCTCGCAGAGCGCAACCGCTCCCCTCCGGAGACGGGACGGGGCGGGCCGGTCCCAAGCCGAGTCTACGCGCGCCGGCCCGCCCGGCGCGGCCCGCCTGGCGCGGCGGGCCGGCGCGGCCGCCGGTCGCCGGCAGATCATCCGGGCGCGATGCCCTCCTCGCCGGCTCCGGGATCGCGCGCCGGCGCCGGTCCGGGCCCATAGTACCAGTCGTGCAGGCGCTCGGGCGGGACCCGTGCCGCGTGGAGGAGCCGCAGGGTCCACATGAGCCCGACCGTGCGCGCGATCCCCTCGCGCTCCCACTTCCGCGCGGCGGTGGTGACGCGGAGCCGGAGGGCGGCCCGCCGGCCCCGCCGCTTGAGGGTGCGCGTGAGGGCGACGTCCTCCATCAGGGGAATGTCGGGGTACCCGCCCACCGCGGCGAACGCGGCCCGGCGGACGAAGATGGCCTGGTCGCCCGTGCAGATCCCGGTCAGGCGGGACCGGAGGTTCATGAGGGACGCGATGACGCGGAAGGGCCATCGCCCGGAGTCGAACCGGACGTCGAAGCGGCCGTAGACGACCCGCGGGTCCCGGAGCGCCGCCTCGATGGCCGCGCCGGCGCCGGCGGGCAGGCGGGTGTCGGCGTGGAGGAACAGCAGCACGTCACCGCGGGACGCGGCCGCGCCCGCGTTCATCTGCGGCGCCCGGCCGCGGCGGGCGGTCAGGAGCCGCACCCCCGCCGTCCGTCGAGCCACCGCCGGGCTCCCGTCCTGGCTGCCGCCGTCGACGACGATGATCTCGGCGTCCGGGCACTCCCGCGGGAGCGCGGGGAGCAGGGCGGCCAGGTGCCGGGCGTCGTCGAGCACCGGGACCACGATGGAGAGCGTCACGGGCGCCGCGGGTCGCCGGCGGGCAGCAGGGCCCGGCCGGCGGCGGTCCGGCCCACGAGCCGCGGGACGACGACCGACGCGGCGACCACCAGCAGGCCGGCCGCGGCGAGCATCCACGTGACACGCCCGAGGCTCTCGCCCTGGACCACCGCCCCGCCGGCGATGGTGAGCGCCGCGGTGCCGGGGAGCATGCTGAGCCACGAGACCAGCACGAAGGTGCGGAACCGGATACGGGTCACGCCGTATGCGAAGTTCTGGACGTTGAACGGGAAGATGGGCAGGACCCGGGTCACGACGAGGACCCGCCAGCCGTGGCGCTCCAGCGCCGCGTCGATCCGGGCGAGGCGAGGGGCCCCGGCGATCCACCGCGCCACCGCGTCGCGCGCCAGGTGGCGCGCGACGAGGAACGCCGCGGCCGCGGCGAGCGTGGCGCCGATCGAGGCGTACACGGTTCCCCAGAGCGGGCCGAATGCCACGCCGCTCAGGACGGCGAGCGGGATCGCAGGAAGGAAGACCAGCTCGGCGAGGACGTAGCCGGCGACGTACACGGCCGGCCCCCAGGCGCCGTAGCCGGCGATCCACGCGCGGAGCCGGGCCAGCCGCTCGGGCCGCAGCCACTCGTGGACGCCGGTCGCCCACGCGAGTGCGGTCGCGGCGGCGAGCGCGATCACGAGGAGCGCCACCCGGAGCCATGGGCGGCGCACGCGGCCAGGCGGCGCCGCGGCCCCCTTGCCGCTTGGCGCGCCCGCCTCCGGTGCCGGTCCCGCGGGCATCTCCACTCGCTCCGGCCGGCGTGAACTCACGCCGTGGCGCCCGTTCAGGAGCTCCCGGCCCCCGCGGTGCAGCCGAAGCAGTGCCGACCGGTCCGGATCGTCCGCCCGGTCAGCCAGGCGCCCAGGTCCCGGACGTGCGGCCGCGTGCCGGGCGGGCTCTCCACCGGCAGCTCCAGCATCTGGTTGAAATCGCAGTCGTGCAGGGTGCCGTCCCAGGCGACCGAGAGGGTGGACCGGCACATGAGGGCCGGGATGGTGGCCGGATTGAAGCTCGCCGTCAGCCGCTCCATGTACGGCTGGAGGTTGCCGCTCTCCACCAGCCACTCGAGGAACCGGCTGATCGGCATGTTGTTGAGCGTGATCAGGCGATCGAACGTGACGCCGTGGTTCGCCCGGAGGC
>DASRDR010000093.1:0-7216 GCA_035652475.1 Candidatus Methylomirabilota bacterium
GGCCGGCCGGGAGCGGGCTCACCGGCCGGAAGCCCTCGGCCTCGAGCAGCGCGCCGGCGGCGGCGACGGCGTCCCGCGGCACGATCACGTCCAGGTCGAGGAACGGCCGGAGCGCCAGGCGTCCGTAGGCGGCGACCGCCAGCGCGGGGCCCTTGTACGGGATCGCCGGGATCCCCCGGGCGGCGAGCGCGTCGAGCACCCGCAGGAGCTCGGCGGCGAGCGCGAGGTTCCGGGCGGCGAGCTCGCGTGCCTCGTCCTCGACGGCGGCCCGGACCGGCGGCGCGACCCCGTCCCACCCGGCGGCGCCGAGCCCGTGCGCCAGGATCCCCACCAGCCCGTGGCGGCGGGCCAGCTCGAGCGTGCGCGGCCAGCCCGCGCGCGGCAGCGCCTCGCCGATCGCGCCGGTGCCGTCTCCGGAGACGGCGGCCCGCATGCAGGCCAGCAGGAGATCGAGCTCGGGCGCCGTCGAGGGCGCAGGACCCGCCGCGGGATCGGCCGAGCGGCCCGCCGGCCTAGCCGTGCCGGCGCAGCTCCAGGCGCCCGATCTGGCGCCGGTGGACCTCGTCGGGGCCGTCGGCGAAGCGGAGGGTGCGCGAGTGCGCCCACCAGTACGCGAGCGGGAACGCCTGGCTGACGCCGCCCCCGCCGTGGAGCTGGATGGCGCGGTCGAGCACGCGGAGGGTCATGGTGGGGACGGCGACCTTGATGGCGGCGATCGCCTGGCGGGCGGCCTTGTTCCCCGCGGTGTCCATCATCCACGCCGCGTGGAGGACGAGCAGCCGCGCCTGGTCGATCTCGATCCTCGACTGCGCGATGCGCTCGAGGGTGATGTCGTTGTCGGCCAGGCGGCGGCCGAACGCCACCCGGTCCTGGGCGCGCCGGCACATGAGCTCGAGTGCGCGCTCGGCGACCCCGATCTGGCGCATGCAGTGGTGGATGCGGCCGGGGCCGAGCCGGCCCTGGGCGATCTCGAACCCCCGCCCCTCGCCGAGCAGGAGGTTCGACGCCGGCACCCGCACGTTCTCGAACACGACCTCCCCGTGCCCGTGCGGGGCGTCGTCGTACCCGTAGACGGTGAGCATCCGCACCACGCGGACGCCGGGGGCGTCCCGGGGGACCAGGATCATCGACTGCTGCCTGTACCGGTCGGGGTTGGCGGGGTCGGTCTTCCCCATGAAGATGATGAGCTTGCAGCGCGGGTCGCCGATCCCGGACGTCCACCACTTGTGCCCGTTGATGACGTAGGCGTCGCCGTCGCGGACGATGCTGGCCTCGATGTTCGTCGCGTCGGACGACGCGACGCGCGGCTCGGTCATCGCGAACGCCGAGCGGATGCGGCCCTCCAGGAGGGGGATGAGCCACTCCCGCTTCTGGGCCTCGGTGCCGTACCGGACCAGCACCTCCATGTTCCCGGTGTCCGGCGCCGAGCAGTTGAACACCTCGGGGGCGATGGGGGACCGGCCCATGATCTCGCAGAGCGGCGCGTACTCGAGGTTCGTCAGCCCCGGGCCGTGCTCACTGTCGGGCAGGAAGAGGTTCCAGAGGCCCCGTTCCCGCGCGCGCGCCTTCAGCTCCTCCATGATCGTCGGCACCTGCCAGCGCGTCGGCCCGGCGTCCAGCTGGGCCAGGAACGTCGCCTCGTTCGGGTAGACGTGGCGGTGCATGAAGTCGATCAGCTGGTCCATGTACTCCCGGACCCGCTTGGAGGGCTCGAAGTCCACCGGCGACCTCCCCCGGGCGCGCGGAGCGCCCGCATCGCCGTCTACTCCACCATCGCGGCTCCGTTTCCGCAAGGCGCGGCGGGAGACGCGCGCCGGGCCGGGCGACCCGGGGGGGCGCGCGGGCCCCGGGGGGGCGGGCGAGGCCGGATCGGGGCTCCGCCCCGGGGTTGCCGGGGCCGCCGGGCGCCCGACGGCCGGCGGCCCGGGGCGGCGCGTCCGCGGCCGCCCGGCGGTCCGACAGTGCCCCAGCTTGCCCCGCCCGGGCGAGCTGAGGCACGCCCGGAGGGCCGCGTGGTTTGGCGCCGGGTGGCATTTGTCGTACCATCGGGCGGTGCAAGTCGGCAGCACGCGCGGGGATCCGAGTCCTCCGAGGTCGCCCGACACGGGCCTGGGATGCAGGGACAGCTGAGCGATCTGCTGCGCGGCGGCCTTCCCGCCGTCATCGCCCTGGTGGCTGCGGTCGCGGTCATCCGCGTCGTCTGCGCCCGCCCGACGCTGCGACGGCTCTCGCTCGCCCTGTCGATCGCCGCCCTCGCCGCGAGCCTGGCCCTGTTCCGGGCCCTCGCGCCGGCCGAGGCGCCGCTGGTCGCCCCGTACCTTCGCTTCCTGGTCCTGTTCTCGCTCGCCTACGGGGCGTTCAAGGTCATCGAGGTCACCCTGATCGACCTGCTCCCGGCCAGCGGCGGCCGCGCGCGGGCGCCGGCCATCCTCCGCGACGTGGTCGCCGCGATCGTCGGGGGGCTGATCCTGGTGGTGCTCCTGCGGGCGAGCTTCGGCGTGGACGTCGCGGCGCTGGTCGCGACCTCGGCGGCCCTCTCGATCGTCGTCGGGCTCGCGCTCCAGGAGACGCTCGCCAACCTGTTCGCCGGGCTGGCCCTCATGCTGGAGCGGCCGTTCGAGCCCGGGGACTGGATCCAGATGGGCAATCTCACGGGGTGCGTCCAGGAGGTGAGCTGGCGGGCGGTGCGGCTCAAGCTGATCCGCCAGGAAGACTACCTGGTGGTGCCGAACAGCGTGGTCGCGAAGTCCGAGATCGTGAACATGAGCCAGCCGCTCCGCGTCCACGGCCACGCCATCGAGATCGGCGTCGCCTACCGCGAGGCGCCCGGACGGGTCCGGGACGTGCTGCTGGCCGCCGCGCGCGAGGTGCGGGGGGTGCTGGCGGAGCCGCCGCCGCGCGCCCGCGTCCTGCGCTTCGACAACTTCGCGGTCGTGTACCAGCTCATCTACTACATCGACGACTACCCGCGGGTGCACGACATCCAGGGCGAGGTCCTCGCCCACGTCTGGTACGCGTTCCGCCGCGAGGGGATCCAGATCCCGTTCCCGACCTCGGACGTGAACTGGCGCGACGCCACCAAGGTCGCGGCCGAGGAGCGCGCGCGCGAGACCACCGGGGTGGCGGACCTGCTGCGCGGGGTCGACTTCCTGGAGGCGCTGACCGCGGCGCAGATCGACGCCCTCGCCGAGCAGGCGCGGGTGGTGCCGTACCCGGCCGGCGCGGCGGTGGTGCGCCAGGGGGATGCCGGGGACAGCATGTTCGTGGTCGCCGCCGGGCGGGTGGAGGTCTCGGTGCACGCCGGGCCGGGCGGGCCGGAGCAGCGGCTCGCCACCATCGGGCCGGGCGAGTACTTCGGCGAGATGTCGCTCCTGACCGGCGCCCCGCGGTCGGCGACCATCCGGACCGCCGAGGAGACCCGGCTGGTCGTGCTCCACCAGTCGGCGGTGCGGCCGCTCGTCCTGGCCGACCCGATGGTCGCCGAGCGGCTCTCCAAGACGCTCGCCCGCCGCCAGGCGGAGCGCGACAGCGCGGTGCACCGGTCGGTGGCGGCCGAGGAGCCCGCGGACCGCGCCGGGCAGCTGCTCGGCCGGATCCGACGCTTCTTCGGCGTGGTCGGCACGGAGCGCGCCGGGCGGCTCTGACCCGGGCCGCGGCGGCCCGGGACGGAGGAGCGCGGGGGCGTCCCCCGGCGCGGGAGGGCGGGGCGGGAGCGCCCCGGGAGGAGACGGAGTGGGGGAGGACACGCGGAGCAAGCGGTCGCCGGCGCTGCGGCTGACGCTCAAGCTGAAGCTCACGCTGCTGATCACGGGCCTCCTGGTCGTCACCGTCCTGCTGGTGAGCCTGTTCCTGGTCCGGCAGGAGCAGGAGAGCCTGACCGCCGAGATGACGAAGCGGGGGCTCACGATCGCCAAGGGCCTCGCGAACGCGTCGAAGAACTCCATCCTTTCGAACGACGACCTCACGCTGTCGCTCCTCGTCGAGGACGCGATGAAGGACCCGGACGTCACCTACGTGATCTTCACCGACGCCGACGGCAAGGTGGTCGGCCACCCCGACCTCGGCCAGATCGGCCGCCGGATCGAGCGGACGGCCGGGCTGCCGCTGGCTTCCGGGGACATCCAGGTCACGCAGTACGTGGACCCCAAGCGCGGCCGGATCTTCGACTTCGCGGTGCCGCTCGTGTTCAGCAAGGTCCGGGTCGGCTCGCTCTACCTCGGATTCAGCCGGAAGTCGATCGAGGCCGCGGTCGCCCACGCCCGGAACTCCACCGTCCTGATCAGCGCGGCGATGATCGTGGTCGGGATCGGCGGGGCGCTCGGGCTGGCCACCGTGCTCTCCCGGCCCGTGATGCGGCTGGCCGAGGGCACCCGCGCGGTCGCGGAGGGCAACTTCCAGGTGCGGCTGCCGGTGACGTCGGCCGACGAGATCGGGGCGTTGACCGCCTCGTTCAACGCGATGGCCAAGAGCCTCCACGAGAAGGAGATGATCAAGCGGGCGTTCACCCGGTACGTTGCCCGCCAGGTCGTCGACGAGATCCTGAAGGACCCGGAGAAGCTGGCCCTCAAGGAGGAGCGCCGGGACGTCACGGTGCTGTTCTGCGACATGCGCGGGTTCACGCCGATGGCCGAGCGCCTGTCCCCGGAAGAGGTGGTCGCCGTCCTCAACGACTTCTACACGCTGATGGTGGACACCACGGCCAAGAACGACGGCATCGTCGACAAGTTCCTGGGGGACGGCGTGATGGCGATCTTCGGAGCGCCGATCGTCCACGAGGACCACGCGCTCCGGGCGGTGAAGACCGCACTGGCGATGCAGCACGGCATCGCCGAGCTGTCGCGCAAGCGAGGCCTCGACGGCCGGGAGCCGATCGCGGTCGGGATCGGGGTGAGCGCCGGGGAGGCCGTCGCCGGCACGGTCGGCACCGAGGACCGGATGGAGTACACGGTCATCGGCGACAGCGTGAACCTGGCCGCGCGCCTGGAGTCCAACGCCAAGCCGGGGCAGATCCTGATCAGCCAGCGGACGCTCGAGAAGGTCGTGGGCGCGGTGAACACCCGCCCGCTCGGCGCCATCCGCGTGAAGGGGAAGGAAGAGCAGGTCGAGGTCTACGAGGTCCTCGGGCTCGCGCCGAGCGCGTGAGGCCGGCGCCGGCGGGCCCGCGCGGTCCTGTGTCGCGAGCGCGGGCGCGGCGGGACGGTCGCGGGCGGGCGGGGCGCGGTCCCGGCCGGGGCCCAAGGAGGGCGTGATGGGGACGGTGACGGGGAACGGCGGGCGACTGGTGGGGCTCGGCCTGGCGATCGCGGTGCTCTCGGCGTGCGCGGCCGCCCCGCCCGGCCCCGCCGCCAGCCCCGCCCCGGCGCCGCCGGCGCGCGCCACCGCTCCCGCCGCGCCGGGGACCGCCCGGACCGCCGCGGCGGCGGCCCCGGCGCCGCCCGCGCCGCTCCCGGAGGCGTTCGAGTCCGAGGACTTCGTCGTGGTGCCGCACGCCCGGGCCGGGGACACCGCGGAGAGCCTCGCCGCCCGGTACCTGGGCGACCCGGCAAAGGCCTGGATGATCGAGGACTACAACGGGACGGCGACCTTCGAGGCGGGCCGCGAGGTCGTGATCCCCAGGCGGCCGTGGAACCCGTCCGGGGTCGAGCCCGGCGGATACCAGCTGGTGCCGGTGCTCTGCTACCACAACCAGGCGCCGCAGGCCCGGGGCCGGCTGGTGATGGCGGCGAAGACGTTCGAGGAGCAGATGCGGTACCTCAAGCGCGAGGGGTACCACGTCATCACGGTGAAGGAGCTGCTGGAGTTCACCGCGCTTCGCCGCCAGCTCCCGCGGAAGACGGTCGTGCTCACCTTCGACGACGGCTGGAAGTCGTTCAAGGAGTACGCCTACCCGGTGCTGAAGGAGCTGGGCTTCCCGGCCACGCTGTTCATCTACACGGACTTCGTGGGCGCCCGCATCGCGCTCTCCTGGCAGGAGCTCAAGGAGCTCGCCGCGGACGGGTTCGACATTCAGGCCCACTCGAAGTCGCACGGGGACATGCGACGGAAGCCCGGGGAGTCGGACGACGAGTACGCCCGCCGCATGACGGCCGAGCTGGTCCAGCCGCTGGCGACGTTCCAGCAGCGGCTCGGGATCACCCCGACGATCCTGGCCTACCCCTACGGCTCCCACGACGACGACGTCGTGAAGCGGGCGCGCGAGGCCGGCTACGTCGCCGCGTTCGACGTCCGGCGGCAGGGGAATCCCTCGTTCACTCCCCACCTCACGATCCACCGTGCCCAGATCTACTCGGACATGACCCTCGAGGACTTCGCCCGGAACCTGACCGTGTTCAGCGAGGAGACGATCCGGTGATGCCGCGATCCCGCCTGCGCCAGCTGCTCCTGGGCGCCCTGGGCCTCCCGCTCGCCGCCTGCGCGGCCGCTCCGGGCGCGCCGCCCGCTGCGCCCGGCCCGCCGTCGGCGGCCGGCGCCGCGCCCTCTCCCGGGCGCCCGCCCGGCGCGGCCGCCGCCCCGGCGCCCGCCCCCGCCCCCCCGCCGCCCTCGCCGCGGCAGGAGCTCGCGGCTGCCCACGGGGCTCGCGCCCGGGAGCTCGAGCGGGGCGGCCAGCTCCGCCGCGCGCTCGAGGAGTGGCGCATCGCGCTCACGATCGATCCCGCCGACGCGGTCGCCCAGGCCGGTCGCCGCCAGCTCGAGGCGCGCATCGAGCAGACGATCGCGGAACGGATGACCCAGGCGCGCCAGGCCCTGGCCCGGAACGACCACCTGGAGGCACGGCGGCACCTCCTCGCGGTCCTGGCGCTGGACCCCGCCCACGCCGCGGCCTTCGAGGCCCTGCAGAACGAGGTCAAGGAGATCCGGTTCGTCACGCACACGGTCAAGGCCGGCGAGACGCTGGCCACGATCGCCGAGCGGTACTACGGTGACCGCGCCCGGTCGGAGGTCATCTGGGAGACCAACCAGCTGCCGCCGAATCCCCGGCTCGCGGCGGGCACGGTGCTGAAGATCCCCGAGATCCCGGGGGTGCCGTTCGTCCTCCCGGAGCTCCGGCCGCGCCCGCCGGTGGACACGGCGACGCGGCCCGAGGCGGCGCCGGCGGAGACGGGCGGCCGGCCGGCCGAGACCGTGGAGATCGATCCGCTGCTGGTCGGAGCCCGGGAGGCGCTGGACAAGGGCGAGTACCAGGTCGCGCTGGCCGACGTCGACAAGGTGCTCGCCA
>DASRDR010000094.1:0-14568 GCA_035652475.1 Candidatus Methylomirabilota bacterium
CGCCAGCGCGGGGACCCCGCAGGCCATGGACTCGGTCAGCGTGAGCGGCTGCGGGTCCGGCCACACGCTCGGCAGGACGAAGAGATCGGAGGCCTGGTAGAAGCGGCGGGTGTCGGACACCTGCCCGATGAAGCGGATGTCCGGCCCGGCCCCGGACTCTGCGGCGAGCTGCCGGAGCTCGGCGAGGTATCCGTGGCCCTCCCAGAGCGGCGCGCCCCCGATCAGCAGCGCCGCGCGGCGCCCCGGGTGCTGGGCCCGGAAGGCCGCGAACCCGCGGATCAGCAGGTCGGGTCCCTTCGCGCGGTCCAGTCGTCCCAGGAACGAGATGACCGGCTCGGCGGGATCGAGGCCATACTCCGTCTTCGCGACCGCGGCGTCGCCCGCCGGGACGAACCGGTCGACGTCGACCCCGTTGGGGACGACCGTGATCCGCGAGGGGCGGATCGCGTGCCGCCGCGCCCAGTCGTCGCCGGTCGCCCGCGAGACCGCCAGGAAGCGGTCGAGGCGCCGGAGCCCGAAGCCGGTGAGTCGCCCCAGGCGCTCCGGCGCCGGCAGGTGGAGATGGCACACCACGCGGGAGCGCGTCGCGACCCCGAGGGCCCAGAGCTCGAAGCTCCGGCCGGCATGGTGCCCGTAGACGATCGCCCCCCGCGGCGCCCGGCCGGGCGTCACCAGGGCGGCGGCGAAGCGCAGGGCGGCGCCGGCCGACGTGAGGACGAACACGCGCTCGCAGAACTGGCGGTATTCCGGGAGGAGCTCGCCCTCGCGCCGGAAGACGGCCGTGATCCGGTGGCCGCGGCGGGCCAGCCCGCGGCTGAACGCCAGCGCGGCGTGCTCCGTCCCGCCCCGCGTGCGCGTGGGGTACCCGAGCACGAACACGATGTGCAGCCGCTCAGCCGGGAGCACGCGGTACCGGAAGCCCGCAGCGGGTCGGGAGGAGGGCCTCGGGCGGCAGTGTACCCGGGCCCGGGCCGCGAACGCAAACGAGAACCGCAGGGTGACAGCCACTCGGGGCCCGGGACGACGGACCCCGCGCGGTCCGACCGCGACCGCGGCCCCCGCCCCGCTCCGACGTCCGCGGCGCCGGGCCGGACGGTCGGCGCGGGCGCGGTCAGTCGCCCCCGAGCTCGCTCGCGAAGAAGCGCGTCACCTCCGCGATCGCGTCGGCCCGCGCGGCCGGATCCGTGCCCATCGTCGCCCCCCGATCTCCGTCGGCGCGGCTGTGGTTCCGCACCTCGGGGCGGAAGCGGAGCGCCATCCCGGGCGCATCGAAGCCGTGGTGGGCCCCCGGATAGAGCTTGATCGCGATCGGCGCTCCCCGGGCGCGGGCGGCCTCGACCAGGGCCACGCACGGTCGCGGCGGCGTCCAGTCGTCGAGGGCGCCGGCGAGGATGTAGAGCGGCGCGTAGGGCCGGAATTCGGGCCCCCCGGGGTACTGGCGCGTGCAGTTCGGGTAGAACGCGACGGCGGCCCGGAAGTCCCGGTCGCGGCTCCCCGTGTCGAAGAGCACGCTCAGCGTGGCCGCGGCGCCGTTCGACCACCCCACCAGGCCGACCCGGTCCGGGAGCACGTCGGGCCGGGCCTGCAGGTACCGGAGCCCGCCGCGGGCGTCGTCCGCCCGCTCGCGGACCGGCGAGAGGAGGTGCCGGCCCGTGCAGACCTCGTCCACCCCGCGGGGCGTGAAGCTGTCGACGAGGAGCGCGACGTAGCCCCGGTCGCGGAAGTGCTCCGCCCAGAAGCGCAGCTTCCCCTGGATCGCTCCGCCCCGGGTGCGGAGCCCGCTGCAGCCGTGCAGCATCACCAGGGCCGGGAAGGGCCCAGGCCCCGACGGCCGGAGGAGCACGGCCTCGAGCTCCGCCGGCGCCCGCCCCGTTCGCGGGTCGCCGGGGAAGCGCACGGTCTCGCTCGCGGGCGGCAGGGCGACCGAGCAGCCGACCGGCGCCGCCGGGCGGCCGTCGGCCCGGGCGCGCGACCCGCTCAGGACGCCTCCCACGGCGACCGCTCCGCCGCCGACGCGGCGGCGGTCAGGGCGCGCGCCGCGGCCAGCGCGCGACGGAGGCCCGGGTCCAGGTCGAGCGCGGCCAGCTCCGCCCAGGCGAACCAGCGCACGGCGCGCGCCTCGGCCGGGGCCCGGCGCAGGACGGCGCCGGGCGGCGCCATGACCAGGTACCGGAGGTCCAGGTGGCGGTGCGCCGGCTCGTCGCCGCGCGCCGGGATCGGATGCACGTCCACGTCCAACGGCCGGGGCGCCGACGCGTGGAGCACGAGGTCCTCGATCCCCGTCTCCTCCCGCGCCTCGCGGAGGGCGACCCGCGCGCCGTCGGCCTCGCCCGGCTCGGCGTGGCCGCCGGGCTGGAGCCACCGCCCGAGCTTCCGGTGGTGGAGCAGGAGGACGCGCCCCCCGTCCGCGGACACCACCACGGCGCTCCCGGTCAGGTGGCCCTCGGACAGCTGGCGGTCGAACGGGTTCCCGTGCCGCGCAACGAAGGCCAGGATCTCCGAGAGGTCGGCGGCTTCCTTGCCGTCGTGGGGCACGTGCCGGCGGAGCGCGTCGACCAGCGTGCGCGGCTCCCCCCGACCACGGCTCTCGGCGAGTCGGTCCCGGGCGATCACGACCTCTGGCACGGTAGGGCGTCGACCCGCCGGGTGTCAACCGAGAACCGGCGTGGTACAAGGCGACGCATGGGCCTCGGACGGACCACGCGGTTCGCGGCGCTCCCGCCCGGCGCCCGCCGGATCAGCGTGATGCGGCGCGGCGCCGGCGGCCTGAAGCTCCTGGCGCCCTCGGCCGCGCTGCTGGCCGAGTTCCTCGCCGCCAAGCGCGCCCTGGTGCGGCGGGGCCTGGCCACCGACGCCGCGCACGCCGCCGCCCACCGGAGGCTCGGCTACCGCGCCCGCTACCTCGCCGAGCTCCGCGCGCGGCCGGGCGCCATCGACGCTCTCCGGCGCGTGATCGCCGAGGCGCGGACCCGCGACGTCTACCTCATGTGCATGTGCCCGTACCGGACCCGCGGACGCGCGTGCCACACCTACGCCCTCCTCGACCTGGCCCGCGAGGTCGCCCCGGAGCTTCGCCGGCTGCCCGAGCCGGCACCGGCCCGCGTCCGCTGACCGCCTCGCCTCGGGGGCCGCCAGCGGCCTCCCGCCACCGGCACGCGCGGTCCGCCGGCATGCGGGCCCGCCGGGCGGCCTGCGCGGCGGCGGCCCGCCCAGGCCTGGCGGGCCCCGTCTCCCGCCGCGCGCGAGACCGCGAGCCGGGGTCGCGTATCCTACGGCCCCAGATGCCCGTCCCCCGGCGGCCCGCCGTCCTCGCGTGGCTCCTGTACGACTTCGCGAACTCGGCGTTTGCCGCGGTCATCCCGGCCACCGTCTACTCGAAGTACTACGCCCTGACGGTGGTCGGGAACGCCCGGGGCGAGGGCGACTTCTGGTGGGGCCTCTCGGTCACGCTTTCGATGGGCCTGGTCGCCCTCTCGTCACCGCCGCTCGGGGCGATCGCCGATCACGCCGGTGTCCGGAAGCGCTTCCTCGCGCTGCTGACGTACCTCTCCGTCGGCGCCACGGCGCTGATGGCGACGGTCGGGCCCGGCGACGTGGTCTGGGGGCTCCTGGTGGCGGTCGTCGGCACGGTCGGGTTCGAGGGCGCGCTCGTCCACTACAACGCCTACCTGCCGGAGCTCGCGCCGCCGGACGCCCGCGGCCGCCTCTCCGCGTACGGGTTCGCGTGGGGATACGCCGGGTCGGCAGCGGCGCTCGCGGCCGCGCTCCCGTTCGCGCTCGCCGGGTGGCCGGGCGGGGCGTTCCTGGTCGCCGCGGCCCTGTTCGGGATCGGCGCGCTCCCGGCGATGCGCTACCTCCCCGCCGACCGCCCGGGCCCCCGCACCCTCGCCGCCGCCGTCCGGGGCAGCTTCGCCGGAACGCGCGCGACGCTGGCGCGGATCTGGCGCATGCCGGACGTCCGGGGATTCCTCCTCGCCTACCTGTTCTTCGAGGACGGCGTCAACACCGTCGTCTTCTTCTCGTCGATCTTCGCCGGGCACACGCTCGGATTCACGACGCCCGAGGTGATCGGCCTCTACTTCCTGGTCCAGCTCTCCGCGCTGGCCGGCGCCTGGCTCTGGGCCGCCCCGACGGACCGCTACGGCCCGAAGCGCGTGGTGGCGTGCACGCTCGTCCAATGGTGCGTCGTGGTCGGGGCGGCGTACGCCGTCACGACGAAGCCGCAGTTCCTGGTCGTGGCGGTGCTGGCCGGGAGCGGCCTCGGGGCGGTCCAGGCCGCCGCGCGCGCGCTGATGGCGAGCCTGATCCCGCGGGGCCAGGAGGCGGAGCTGTTCGGTTTCTACTCGCTCTGCGGAAAGACGGCGGCCGTCATCGGGCCGGCGATCTTCGGCACCGTCTCGCGCCTGAGCGGCGGCAACCAGCGGGCCGCGATGCTCTCGGTCGGGGTGATGTTCCTGGTCGGCCTCGGGTTGCTCGTCCGCGTCCGCGCGGGCGGCCCGGCCCCGCCCGCGGCGTGACCCGTCGTCCACGTGGGCCTGATCGCTCGCCGGCGGCCGGCCTGGCGGCGAGCCTCCCGGCGTCGGGGCGGCCGCTGCCCGGTCAGGCGCGGATCCGGCGCCCTCCCGGGTCGTGGAGGACGTCGGGCGCGACCTCGGCCGGGACGCGCTCCCCGAACACCTCCAGCTCGAGCGCGGTCCCGACCGGGGCCAGGTCGATCGGGAGGTACGCGAGACCGATGTTGCGCCCGACGGTGTAGCCGTACCCGCCGCTCCGCAGCCGGCTCACCACGCGGCCGGCGGCCCACACCGCCTCGCCCCCGTAGATCGTCGGCGCCGGATCGATCAGCAGGGTGGCCAGGCGGCGGACCGGCGCCGCCGCCCGCGCGCGCACGAGCGCCTCGCGCCCGAGGAACGGCCCCTTGTCGAGCTTCACGCAGAAGCCGAGCCCCGCCTCGTACGGGGTCTCGGCCGGCGTGATGTCGGCGCTCCAGTACCGGTAACCCTTCTCGAGCCGCAGCGACTCGAGCGCCCTGTAGCCGGCGGGCCGGAGGCCCTCCGGCCGGCCCGCCTCCCGCAGCGCGTCCCAGACGCGGCCGGCATCCCCGGCCGGCACGTACAGCTCCCAGCCAAGCTCCCCCACGTACGTGACGCGCTGCGCCCAGACCTCGGCCCTGGCGATCCGGACCGTGCGCGCGGTCATGTACGGGAACGCGGCGTTCGACACGTCGTCCGGCGTGACCGCCTGGAGGACGCGCCGGGCGGCCGGCCCCCACAGCCCGACCACGGCCAGGGTGTCCGTCACCTCCCGCACGTCGACCGAGCCGTCGTCGGGCAGGTGCATCCGGAGCCAGCCGAGGTCGCCCGCGACGAAGCTCGATCCGGTCACCAGCCGGAACCGGTCCCCGGCGAGCCGGGCGATGGTCACGTCCGCCTCGATCCCGCCGCGCTCGTTCAGGAGCTGCGTGTAGACGACGCTCCCCGGCGGCCGGGCGAGGTCGTTGTCCGCGAGCCCCTGCAGCCACCGGAGGGCCCCCGGGCCCTCGATCGCGATCTTCCCGAACGACGTCATGTCGAGGAGCCCGGCGCGCTCGCGCACGGCGCGGTGCTCCTCACCGACCAGCTCGAAGAAGGGCGGGCGCCCCCACCCCCAGGCACGCTGGTCGGCGCCGGCCCGCCGCCCGGGTCGCCCGGGATCGAAGTAGTTCACGCGCTCCCAGCCGTTCTTCTCGCCGAAGACGCCGCCCTCGGCCAGGCAGCGGCCGTCGAGCGGCGACAGGCGGCGGCTGCGCGCCCACTCGCTCTCGTCGTGCGGGTAACGAAGGAGGTAGTAGTACCGGTACGACTCGCGGGCGCGCTCGGCCGCGTACGCTCTGTCCTCGTACACCGGGCCGAACCGCCGGACGTTGAGCTCGGTGACGTCGTACGGCGGCTCGCCCTCCACCAGCCACTCGGCCAGGATGTCGCCGATCGCCCCGCCGGCTCCGAAGCCGGTGTGCGACAGGCCGGCCGCGACCCAGAAGCCCGGAACGCCGGGGACCGGCCCGAGCAGCGGGCGACTGTCCGGGGTGATCCCCTCGGGGCCGTTGGTGAGGTGCACCAGCTCCGCCTGGGCCAGGATGGGCACGCGCCGGATCGCACCCTCCATGATCTCGCCGAAGAGCTCCCAGTCCGACGGGAGGAGCCGCTGGGTGAAGTCCCACGGCACCCCGTCGACGGACCAGGCCACCGGGTGGCGCTCGAACCCGCCGACCAGGAACCCGCCGACCTCCTCGCGCATGTAGACGAGGTGCTCGGGGTCGCGCAGGCACGGCGTCCGCCGCGGGAGCTCGTGACCGGGCACCGGCCTGGTGAGGAGATGCTGGTGGATGAGCGGGGTGATCGGGAGGCTCACCCCGACGAGCGCGCCGACCTGGCGGCCCCACATCCCGGCCGCGTTGACGACGATCTCCGCCCGGACGCGGCCCCGGTCCGTCACCACGCCGGTGACCGCCCCGCGCGGCCCCCGCTCGATGCCGGTCACGCGGACCCCGGTCTCGATCGCCACTCCCAGGTCGCGCGCCCGCCGGGCCAGCTCGAGCGTCGCCCCGCTCGGGTCGATCCAGCCGTCCCCCGGCAGGTACATCGCCCCGTGCACGCCCTCGGCGGACATGAGCGGGAACAGGCGGAGCGCCTCGGCGGCGGAAATCGTGTCGACGTCGAGCCCCAGGGCGCGCGCGGTCCCGACCTGCCGGCGCAGGTAGAGCAGCTGGTCGCGGCTGGATGCCACCCGCAGGCTGCCCACCTCGTGCCAGTGCTCGGGCGCACCGGGCTCCGCCTGCAGGCTCCGGTACAGGCCGATCGAGTACTGGCGCATCCGCATGATCGTCGGCGAGGTGTGGAAGTGCGTGACCATGCCGGCGGCGTGCCAGGTCGACCCGCTGGTGAGGGCGCCCTTGTCGAGGAGCAGGACGTCGGTCCGGCCCTTCCGCGCGAGGTGGTAGGCCAGGCTGCAGCCCGCGATCCCGCCGCCGACGATGACCGCCCAGGCCTGGTCGCGCACGCGACCCCTCAGCCCCGGCCGCCGCCGACTCGGCCCCGGCCGCCGCCGCGCCGCGCCGCCCGGCCGCCGCGCGCCGTCACGCCGGCAGGCCGGCCGGCCGCCGCACGCGCCACGCCCACGCGATCACCGGGAGGACGAGGTACGCGGCGGCGAGGGCGAGCAGCCCGGCCGCGATCGGGCGATGGAGGAAGAACGCGTAGTCGCCGCGCGAGACGATCAGCGCCCGCCGGAAGTGCGTCTCGAGCATCGGTCCCAGGATGAGGCCGAGCACGATCGGCGCGACGGGAAAGCCGTGGCGCTGGAGGAAGAATCCCAGCACCCCGAACGCCAGCATCACCCAGAGGTCGAAGACGTTCGCGCTCACCGCATAGGTCCCGGTGACGCAGAACAGGAGCACCAGCGGGAACAGGATCCGCGCCGGCACGGTGAGGAGGCGCACCCAGAGGCCGATCAGCGGCAGGTTCAGGACGAGCAGGAGGACGTTGCCGATGTACATGCTCGCGATCAGCCCCCACACGAGCTCCGGGTTCTTCTCGAACAGGAGCGGCCCGGGGCGGAGCCCCCAGAGCATGAGCGCCCCCAGCATGACCGCGGTGGTGCCGGACCCCGGGACGCCCAGCGTCAGGAGCGGCACCATGGCGCCCCCGCTGGCCGCGTTGTTCGCGGTCTCGGGGGCCGCGACACCCTCGATGACGCCCGTCCCGAACCGCTCCGGATGGCGGGACGCGCGCTTCTCCGCCAGGTAGGCGAGGATCGACGCCAGGGTCGCGCCGGCGCCCGGCAGGACGCCGACCACGAACCCGATCAGGGTGGCCCGGGGCAGCGTCCACCGGCAGGCGCGCCAGTCCTCGCGGCTCGGCAGGAGCCCGCGGATCGGCGCGGCGTACACGTCCTGGGTGAGCGGGCGGGTGGCCGTCGCCAGCACCTCGGCGACCGCGAACAGCCCCATCGTGACCGGCAGGAACTCGAGGCCGTCCAGCAGGCTGGGGACGCCGAAGGTGAACCGGGGCGTCCCGGTCAGGGGGTCGCTGCCGATCGTGCCCAGCAGCAGCCCGAACGCCGCCGTGAGCAGCCCCTTGAGGACGGACTCGCCGGTGAGCCCGCCCAGCGTCAGGAGCGCGAGCACCATGATCGCGAAGTACTCCGCCGGCCCGAACTCCAGCGCGACCCGCACCAGCGGCCGCGCGAGCAGCATCAGCAGCACCACGCTGGCGGTCCCGGCGACGAAGGACCCGATCGCCGCCATCCCGAGCGCCGGCCCGGCCCGCCCCTGGCGCGCCATCTGGTAACCGTCCAGGCACGTCATGACCGACGACGTCTCCCCGGGCGTGTTGATGAGGATCGCCGTGGTGGAGCCGCCGTACTGCGAGCCGTAGTAGATGCCCGCGAGCAGGATCAGCGCCGCGGTGGGGCTCATCCCGAACGTCAGCGGCACCAGCATCGCCACGGTGGTCACGGGACCGATGCCGGGCAGCACGCCGATCGCGGTGCCGACGACCACGCCCAGGAAGCAGTAGAGGAGGTTGACGGGCGCGAGCGCCACCGCGAACCCGAACCCGAGATGCTGGAGGAGGTCGCTCACCGCGCTCCCGCTCGAACCGTCACCGCCCCGCGAGACCGGCCGGCAGGGGGACGCCGAGCCACACCGCGAAGACGGCGTAGGCGGCGGCCGTCGCGACCACGGCCACGCTCGCGACGACCGGCCAGCGCCGCTCCCCGAAGACCACCAGGAGCAGAGCCAGGGACGGCGCGGTCGCGAGGAGGAAGCCCAGCCGCTCGAACACCGCGAGGTAGGCGAAGAGGACCACGAGCGTCCCGAGGGCCCGGAGGAGACCCTCGGGCGGCGTGACCGCCGCCGCGCCGGAGGGCGCGCGGAGGGCGATCGCGGCCCCGAGGCCGGTCGTCAGGAGCCCGAGGAGAACGGGGAAGAACCGCGCGGTGGGCCCGCCCGTCTCGGTCCCCTGGCCGAACCCGGTCGCCAGCGCCGCCGCGGCGATCCCGACGAGGACGAATCCGGCCCCGAGGGCGCGCTCCCCGCGCCGGCTCACCGGTCGCGGCCCGGGCCCGGCCCGGGCACCGGCCCGCGACCGGGCGCGCCCGTCCCCGCGGCGCCGGCCCTCACTTCTTCTTCAGCATGCCGAGCTCGGCGAACACCGCCCGGTCGACGTCCTGCTCCCGGTCCACCACCTGCAGGAAGGCGTCGCCGGTGAGCCAGCCGTCCTCCAGCACGCTCTTCTCCAGGTACCCCTTCCGCCAGCTGTCCGCCCTCCGCACCTTGTCGAGGACGTTCACCCAGTAGTCCACGACCGCCTTCGGGAGCGCCCCCGGCCCGCCGATCGCGCGCCACTGGTTGCTGACCACCGGCACGCCGAGCTCCTTCATGGTCGGGACGCCGGAGAGGCTCCTGAGCCGCTCCTCGTCGGCGACGGCGAGGGCGCGCACCTGGCCCGCCTCGAGCTGGCCGATGCACTCGTTGGGGTTCGCCCACGCCGCGTCGACGTGGCCGCCGAGCAGGTTCGTCATCACCTCCCCGCCGCTCTTGAACGGCACGTAGGTGACGTCGATCCGGGCGGCCTTGTTGAGGTTGATGTTGGCGATGTGGTCGACCTGCCCGACGTTGGTGCCGGCGATCGACAGCCCGCCCTTGCCCCTGGCGCGGGCCGCGGCCAGGAACTCCTGGAAGGTCTTGTACGGCGACTCCTTCCGGACGATCAGCAGGTTCACGTCGGTGACCATGCGGGCGATGTAGGCGAAGTCCTTCCGGTGATTCCAGGTGGCGTTCCCGAGCAGCTCCTGCTGCCAGTTGCCGGCGTCGACCGCGACCAGGGTGTAGCCGTCGGCCGGCCGGTTGATGGCGTAGGACTTCCCGACCACGCCGCTCCCGCCCGTGCGGTTGTTGACGGTCACCGGCACCGGCACGAGCTTCTGCTCCTCGATGACCTTGACGATCTGCCGCACCATGATGTCGGTGCCGCCGCCCGGCGCGTAGGGGACGACGATCTCGACCGGGCGGGTCGGGTAGTCGGCCGCGCGGGCGCCCCCGCCGGAGTCGAGGCCGGCGACCGCGAGCGCGACCACGGCGCCCTGGGCTGCGAGTCTGCGGGCTGTCCTCATCGGGGATCTCCTCTTGCCCGGCGTGCCGCGGGTGGCACGTCCAGGGAGCGCGTGAGGGGGTCGCCGGAGCGTACCACCCCCGCGGGGGGGCGGGCACGTCGCCACCATACCCGAGCCCCGTCGGCGCCCGCAACCGACCTCGCGCTCGGTGGCCCTCGGTCTCGAGGCATCACGGCGGCGGCGGAGACCGGCATCCTGCCTCTCCCCCGGGCCAGCGGCTCTCCTCTCGACCCGCCCGACGCTCGCGCTCCGGATCGAGCGGGGCTGCCCGACCTTCGAGCGGAAGGCCGGGTCCCGCGGGATCACGCTGGCGCGGCCGTCGGGCGCTCCATCATGACCACTGCGGGCCTCGGCCCCGAGCGGGCCGCAGGGGGAGGCGGATCAGATCGCGCGAAGCCAGGTGTCCGAAAGCGTGTAGCCCTCGGGGAACGGATCGTCGGGGTCGTAGCCGTACTGGCCGATGCTCGTGATCCACCCCCGGCCGGCGACGGTCGTCAGGACGGCCGGGCGGCGGCCGACCCGGGTCGTCCCGACGATCTCGGCCAGGAAGTGGGTCCCGATCACCGACTCGTGGTCGAACGACTGCCCCGCCCGGATCTGCCGGCGCGCGTGCATGACCGCGAGGCGCGCCGAGGTCCCGGTGCCGCAAGGCGAGCGGTCGAGCCGCCCCGGCGAGACGACGACGGTGTTGCGGGCCGCGAGTCCTCGGCCGCGACGGCGGAGCGGGCCCATGAACTCCGTGATGGTCACGTCCCGGATCTCGGGGTTCTGCGGGTGGACGATCCGCAGCTGCCGGCGGGCCGCCTCGCGGATCCGCTCCCCCACGGCGCAGATGTCGCGCGCCTCGTCGGGCGTGATCCGGAACCCGAGCCGCGCCGCGTCGACGAGCGCGTAGTGCATCCCGCCGTAGGCGACGTCGATCGTCACGGTGCCGAGCCCTTCAACCTCGACCGGGGCATCCAGGCACTGGACGAACGCGGGCACGTTCCGGAACTTCACCTGCAGGACGCGGCCGGCCCGACACCGGCAGGTCACGTCGATCAGCCCGGCCGGGGTTTCCAGCCGGAGGCGCGTGATCGGCTCCGTCATCGGGACGATGCCCGTCTCGAGGATCGCGGTGACGGTGCAGATCGTGTTCGAGCCCGACATGGGCGGGTACTCGGTGGACTCCATGATCACGAAGCCCAGCGCGGCGCCGGGGCGGGTCGCGGGCAGGACCACGTTGGCGCTGTGCACCGCCGCCCCGCGCGGCTCGAACAGCAGGAACTTGCGGAGGCCGTCGCGGCGCCGCGCCAGCCACCGCATCTTCTCGAACATGGTCCGGCCCGGCACGTCGACGACCCCGCCGGTCACGACCTTCCCGTACTCGCCTTCGGCGTGCACGCCCACGACGGTGAGCGTCTGCTTCCAGCGCATCGCGCCCCTCCTCTCGCGCGCCCCGACCCCTCAGCCCTGGCGGGCGAAGTCAGGCGGGGCGTCCGCCGGTGCTCCACAGCACGGCCGGGACGCGGCCGAGCGTCGGGTCAGGACGCGCGCCGGACGGCGAGCAGGGTGCTCTGATACGTCGCCCCCTCGCCCAGGTCGGTCAGCTCGTCGCCGCAGAGGACGTTCACCGTCCCGCCGGCGCTCTCGTGCGCCGGACGCTGGCCGGGCACGAGCACGACGCCGGGGGCGACCTCGTCGGAGACCCGCAGGACCACGCGGAGCGTGCCGTGGTCGTTGAACAGCTCCACGGGCTCGCCGGCCCGCAGGCCGGCCCGCTCGGCGTCGCGGGGGTGGAGGATGGCGATCGGCGCGCCCTCCCGCCGCCGGAGCGCGGGATTCCCCGAGAACGCCGTGTGGCTCTGGAAGTACCCGGGGGCGGTGAGGAGCCGGAGCGGCCAGCGCCCCGGCCGGGCGGCGGGGTCGGCATCCTCCCGCCAGTCGGGCATCGGCGGGAGGCCGCGGGCCGCGAGCGCCTCCGAGTAGAACTCGAGCTTCCCGGACGGCGTGGCGAAGCGCTGCCCGGCCGGATAGGGGTCGATCTTGAGGGGACCCGCCTCCCGCACCGCGTCCGGGTCGAGCTCCGCCGCCGGTCCGGTCGCGTCCGCGAATGCGACCCGGACCAGCTCGGCGGTGTCCATCGAGAACACGGGGTCCGTGACCCCCAGCCGGCGCGCCAGCTCCTGGGCCAGCCGGACGTTCGACCACGCCTCCCCCTGGGGGGCGAGGGCGCGCGGCCCGAACTGGACGTAGTAGGAGCCGTACGCGCGGTACAGGTCCTCGGTCTCGAGGTACGTCGCGGCCGGCAGCACGAGATCCGCGTAGCGGGCCGTGTCGCTGAGGAACGGGTCGTGGACCACGGTGTAGAGATCCGCGCGCTCGAGGGCCCGCCGCACCGTCCGCGAGTCCGGGCACGTCACCGCCGGGTTGTTCGCCGAGACGAAGAGGGCACGGATGGGCGGATCCCGCAGCTCCAGCAGGGCCCGGCCGAGCCGGGCGTGGTTCACCAGCCGGGTCGCCGCCGGCCCGGAGGGCCGGCGAAGGGCGGCGAACGAGAAGCCGAAGCCGCCGACGGTCAGCAGCAGCGCGCCGCCCCCGGGCTTGGCGTAAGCGCCGACGACCGCGGGCAGGCATGCCACCGCCCGGACGGCCTGCCCCCCCTGACGGCTCCGCGACATGCCGAACCCGATCCGCACGTGCGGCGCGCGCGCCCGGCCGTAGAGCCGCGCCAGGCGCTCGACGTCCGCCCCCGGCACCCCCGTGATCGCCTCGACCCGGTCGGGGCCGAAGCGGGGCAGCACCTCGCGCTCGAGCCGCTCGAACCCGACCGTCTCCCGGGCGAGATAGGCCCGATCCGCGAGACCGTCGCGGGCCAGCACGTGCATCAGCCCGAGCGCCAGGGCGGCGTCCGTCCCCACCCGGGGGGCGACGTGCCAGTCGGCATGGGCCGCGGTGCGGCTCCGGCGCGGATCGATCACGACCAGCTGCGCGCCGCGGCGCCGCGCCGCCTCGACCCGCGCCCACGCGTGCACCGCGGTGGTGACGAGATCCGCGCTCCACGCGACGATCAGGTCCGAGTCCGCGACCGTCTCGGGATCGGCGCCGCCGACCGGCCCGCAGGTCGCCTCCCAGGCAGCGTCCGCGCAGGTGTCGCACACGGTCCCCGGCTGGAGGCGGGTGGTCCCGAGCGCATGGAAGAGCGCCATCGGGAGCCACCGGTTCAGCTGCCCCTGGTGAGCGCTGTAGCAGTATCCGAGGATCGCCAGCGGACCGTCCTCGCGGAGGATGGCCTGCCATCGCGCCGTGAGCTCGTCCAGCGCCGCGTCCCAGGAGATGGGGGCGAAGCGGCCGGCGCCCTTCGGCCCCGTGCGCCGGAGCGGCGTCCGGAGGCGGTCCGGCGAGTGGACCAGCTCCGGCTCGCGACGCACCTTCGCGCACACGAAGCCCGCCGTGAACGGCTGCGCGGGATCCCCCTCGACGCGCACCAGCCGTCCGTCCTCCACGTGAGCGAGGATCGAGCACATGTCGGGGCAGTCGTGGGCACAGACCGTGCGGATCACCGTCGTCACCGTCGCCGTCCTCCTGTTCGGGGCATGCCCGCCGCGAGCGCACGAGATCCGCGCGCGGGCGAGTCCCGGCTGATGCTACGGGACGCGCGCGGCGTCGTCCAGAACCGCTTCACGGCGGGCGCGCCGGGCCAATCCCGCCCCGGCCCGCCGGCCCGCCAGCGGCGCGGCCCGGCGGCGGTGGGCCGGACGCGGGGCCTCGGCGACGGGCGGCGGGATGCCGGGGCGCAGGGGCGCCGGTTCAGGCCGGGGGAGGCCTGGTCACGGGTCCGTCGCCGGAGTGTGGCTCGCCGGAGCGCGGCGGCAACGGGCGCGGGGTCTCGGTCCCCGGCGCCGACGGCGGGCGGCGCTTGCGGCGACGGCGCTCACACCGGAGATGGATGACCTGGCCGGGCTCGAAGAACGCGGAATCGCCCGGACGCACGGGCTTGCGGCAGACGGGGCACAGCGAGGACGGCCCGCCGGGCTCTGGCACGGGGGCACCTCCCGCGGAGCCGATGGGGGCTCTGCGTCCGGAGAATACCCTCGACCGGCGACACGTTCAACGCGCCGCGGCCGGTTCGCCGGACGGACGGCCGGGTCCCGCCGATCGCGCGGGCCGCCGCCACGCCCCACGTCATCCGCCCGCGATCCCCCGCGTCGCCCCCGGTCCGGGTCGAGCGCCGTCTCGCCGACGGCCCGCGGTCCGGGACCCGGCCGCCCGGCGGGGAGGCGCGCCGAGGCGGCGCCGGGGAGCACCCCTAGCCGGCGGTGAAGCCGCCGTCGATCACGAGCTCCGCCCCGGTCATGAACGACGACTCGTCGGAGGCCAGGAACAGCGCGGCGAACGCGATCTCACGGGGATGGGCGATCCGTCCGAGCGGGATGC
>DASRDR010000095.1:0-22099 GCA_035652475.1 Candidatus Methylomirabilota bacterium
GGATCGAGCATCTCGGTCTTGTAGATGATGTGGACGTCCCGCGGGACGATCACGTGGTCGGTGACCCAGAGCGCGTCGAGGCCCCGCGTCTCGGCCCGGCGCGCGACGGCGAGCAGGCGGTCGGGCTCGAGGGGGCGTCCGTAGTGCGGCAGGCACACGCCGATCTGCATCGCGGTCCTCCGTCGGCAGGTGACGTCGCGGCGGCCGGCGGCCACCCGGCGGTGCGCCGCCGCGCGCCCAGTATAGCGGTTCCGGATTGCCTCCCGGGGGACCGCGCCGGTACCATGGCCCGCGGAGGAGGAGCGGTCATGGGCGTGCGGGTCGGGATCGTCGGGGTCAGCGGGTACGGCGGGAGCGAGCTCCTGCGTCTGTGCGTCGGGCATCCGGCGTTCGAGGTCGTCTACGCGAGCGGCGAGACCACGGCGGGACAGCGCCTCGCGCAGCAGTTCCCGGCCCTGGCGGGCCACCCGACCGGGAACCTCGTCATCCAGCCGTTCGTGCCCGAGGAGCTCCACGGTGTCGACCTCCTGTTCGCCTCGCTGCCGACCGGCAAGTCGCGCGAGCCGCTCGCCCGCGTGCCGCGGGACGTGAAGGTCCTCGACGTCGGTGGCGATCACCGGTGGGTGGACGGCTGGACGTACGGCCTCACCGAGCTGCCGGGGGCGCGCCCGGCGATCGCCGCGTCGGCGCGCGTCGCCAATCCCGGCTGCTATCCGGCCGCCGCGCTGCTGGCCCTGGCGCCGCTGGTCGCCGCGGGGCTGATCGAGCTCGACGCCGTGGTGGTCGACGCCAAGACCGGCGTGAGCGGGGCGGGACGGGGCGGCGGCGCGAGCGGGTTCGGCTACGCCGAGACGAACGAGGACGTCGTCGCCTACGGCCTCGGCGGTCACCCGCACGCCCCCGAGATGCGGGAGGCCCTGGGCCGCCTGGCCGGCCGGGCGGTCACCCTCGCGTTCACGCCACACCTGGTCCCGATGACCCGCGGCATCCTGGCGACGTGCTACGCGCGCCCGCGCGGCCCGGTCGCAGTCTCCCGGCTCGAGGAGGCCGCCCGCGCGATGTACCGGGACGAGCCGTTCGTGCGGCTCGCGCCGGTGCAGGGGGGCCGGAGCGCCCGCACCAAGTGGGCGACCGGCTCGAATCTCGCCTTCGTCAGCTACGCGGTGAACGCCGAGACGGGGCTCGTCGTGGCGCTCGCCGCGATCGACAACCTCGGGAAGGGCGCCGCGGGCCAGGCGGTCCAGAACGCGAACCTGATGACCGGCCTGCCCGAGACCTCCGGGCTCTCGGGTCTGCCACTCTGGCCCTGAGCCGAGCGGGGGGGCGTCGGCGGGATCGCCTTCGCCTCGGCGTCCGGCGACCGGACCACGAACCAGCAGGCCGGCGGGGGTCGCGCCCCGGCGGGACCCGCCGGCGCCGGCGGCTTCCCCCGGGCGGCCGCCGCCGGGATCCGGTCGGGCCCTGCCGTGCCGTCCCGCGCCGAGTCCTCCCCGGACACGCCGGCCGGCCCCGGCGAGCGCGACCGCCGGCCCGGCGCGCCGTCCCGGTCCCGCCCGCTGACCGGGCATGCTGACGCTGACGATGTTCCTGACCAGCTTCGCGTGGGCGCTCGTCTACGTGGTGCTGCCGTTCCGCATCGAGGAGCTCTCGACCGTCGGCCCCGCGGCCACCCTGGCCTGGACCGGCTGGATCCTCGGCATCACCTCGCTCGGCGCCGTGGTGAGCGGGCCGCTCTGGAGCCGCTTCGCCGACCGCAGCGATCCGAAGGTGGCCTGCGTGTGGGTCTACTCCCTCCAGGCGCTCGGGTTCCTGGCGACGGCCGTGGCGGGCGGACTCCCGGGGCTCTTCCTGGCACGTCTGGCGCTGGGCGCCTTCGGGTCGGCGTCGACCTTCGGGTTCATCCTGGCCAGCCGGACGCCCGATCCGGCAGGGATGCGGCGGCGCCTGGCCGCGGTCCAGACGGCGATGATGGTGGGCCAGGTGCTGGGTCCGTTGCCGGGTGCCGTCGCCGCGAGGCAGCTCGGGTTCCGGCTCACCTTCCTGATCGGCGGGCTGATCCTGGCGGTCTGCGGCGCGCTGCTGCAGTGGGGCATGGCGGGCCCCTCGCCGCCGCCGGGGGCCGCGCCGGCCGACCGCCGCGTCCCGGTGCGGGAGGTGGCGACGGCGGCGGCCCTGGTGCTGGTCGCCTCGTCACAGGAGACCTTCCTGGCGGCCGTCCTGCCGCGGGTGCTCCCCGGGCTCGGGGTCGCGGAGCCCGACACGCTCGAGGCGGCCGGGGTCCTGGTGTTCGCGTCGGGCGCGGCCGCCGCGCTGGGCGGCCTCGCCGCGCCGTACGTCGCCGAGCAGCTGTCCGAGCACCGGGCGCTCTGGCTCCTCCTCGGCGTCTCGTCGGCGGGGCTCCTGCTCCTGGGCGTCACGGGCTCGCTCTGGGCGTTCACGGTGGTCCGCGTGGCGCAGTCGCTCTGCATCGCGCCGTTCTTCCCGCTCGTGGTGGCCCGCGTGGCGCGCCACGGCGCCGACGCGATCGGGTTCGTCAACGCCGCCCGCGTCGGCTCGGGGTTCGTGGGCCCGCTCGTCGCCACGACAATACTGGCGACGGGGTCGCCCGCGCTGCTCTACCTGGCCCTGAGCGGGGCCGGGATCGCGACCGTGATCCTGCTCCGGCGGTGATTCCCCGCCCGGCGCCAGCCGGGAGCGGGTCGCGCGAGCGCGCGGCGAGCGGGGAGCCGCCGTGCTCGCCCGCGCGGGCGCCCGGGGTCGCCCGCGGGCGACGCCGCCGGGGGGCTCTTCCCACCCCGGCGGCTCGTGGCTCGGGCGCCGGTCTGCCCGGAATCTCGGCGGGGCTGCGCGGACCGCCCCCGGGACCCGGACGGGACGCGCTCCCGGTCCCGGGTCAGGGACTCGGCTCGGCGAGCGCGGGCCGCCGGTCGATCCACGGGCGAGCGCCCTCCAGCTGGGCGGCCAGGCGGAAGAGCGTCGCCTCGTCGCCGTACGGCCCCACCAGCTGGACGGCGAGCGGCAGGCCCCGCTCCGCCCCGGCGGTCTCGACCTGGCCCAGGGGGAGCACGATCGCCGGCTGGCCGGTGAGGTTGAACCAGACGGTGAATGGCGAGAACGCAAACACGCGCCGCCAGTACTCGTCTACGTCCTCCATCATCATGTCGAGCCACCCGAGCGGGACCGCGCCGGGGGTGGCCAGGGCGGGGGTGAGGAGGACGTCGTGGAGCCGGTGGAACGCGGCCATCTGCCGCCCCAGGCGATGGGCGGCCTGGGTCGCCCGGACATAGTCGGCCGCGGTCACGCGCTCCCCCCGCGCGCCGGTCGCGTAGGTCACGCGCTCCACCTCGTCCGGCCGCGGGGGGCGGCCCGCGGTGGGATGGCTGCGGAGGGTCACCGCCGTGTTCGCCTGGGCGATGGTCAGGAACGCGGGGATCACGGCCTCGCGGTCGATCTCGGGATCGGCCTCCTCCACGCGGTGTCCGAGGCTCTCGCAGAGGGCGGCGGTCTCGCGCAGCAGCGCGAGGGCGCGCGGATCGACCGGCGCGCCGTTGGGCGGGCGGGCGGTCCATGCGATCCGGAGCCGCCCGGGGGCGGTCCGCGCCTCCTCGAGGTACGGCCGGGCCGGCGGCGGCGCGGCGTAGGGGTCGCCCGGCCCGGGCCCCGCGGTGGCGTCGAGCAGGGCCGCCGAGTCGCGCACGCTCAGGGTCACCGCGTGCTCGGTCGAGAGCCCGGCCAGCCCCTCGCCGGTGTACGGCGCCATCGTGTTGCGGGCGCGCGTCGGCTTGAGGCCGACCAGCCCGCAGCATGCCGCCGGCGCCCGGATCGATCCGAAGCCGTCGCTCGCGTGGGCGATCGGCACCATCCGGGCGCCGACCGCGGCGGCCGCGCCGCCGCTCGACCCGCCGGAGATCCGCCTGGGGTCCCAGGGGTTCCGGGTCGGACCGTAGAGCTGCGGCTCGCAGGTGAGGGAGAGCCCCAGCTCGCAGGTGCTGGTGCGCCCGAAGATCACCAGCCCGGCCTGCTTCAGCCGGTGGACGTGCTCGCTGTCCGCCGGCGGGGGCGGCGTGTCGGCGAAGAAGCGGGAGCCGCGCCGCATCGGCACCCCGGCCAGCGACGCGGTGAGGTCCTTCAGGAGACACGGCACGCCCCGGAGCGGCCCGTCGGGGAGGCCGGCCGCGATCGCCCGGCGCGCCTCGTCGTAGAGCCGGAGGACGACCGCGTTGACGGTCGGGTTCCGCGCCTCGACCCGCGCGATCGCGGCGTCCAGGAGCTCCGTCGGGGTGACCTTCCCGCGCCGGACCAGCTCCGCGAGCCCGACCGCGTCGTACGCCTCGTAGTCGGCGAACCGAGCCATGGCCTCCTCGCTGACCAGGCGCGCGGGCGCGGCGCGCTCCGTCGCGCCTCCGTCCTGGCCGCCGCGCCATCGTGGCCCGGCCGGCGATTCCCCGTCAAGGCGGCGGCGCGATCCTGGGAGAGCGGGCGGGGACGCGCTAGCATACGGCTCACGGCCATGGAGACGCGACGGAGGATCGCGCGCGAGGCGCGCCCCGCGCGCCTGGACGAGCCGGCGGGCGCCGCGGAGCCGGCGCGGTTCCGGCGGCCGCCCCGGCTGCTTCCCGGCGACCGCGTCGCCGTCGTCGCGCCCGCCGGGCCGACCGATCGGGAGAGCCTGGAGGCCGGCCTCCGGATCCTGGGGAGCCGGTACGCGGTCGAGTGGGAGCCGGGGCTCCTGAGCCGCACCCGGTACCTGGCCGGCGACGACGCCCGCCGCGGCGCGGAGCTCGGGCGGGCGCTCGGCGATCCCGGGATCGCCGCCGTGGTGGCGGCGCGCGGCGGGTACGGCTGCCTGCGCCTCCTCCCCGCGCTCTGGCCGGTCGACGCCGCCGGCCGCCCGGCGCCGCCGGCCGCTCCCAAGCTCCTCGTCGGCTTCTCCGATCTGACGGCGCTCCACGCCGCCCAGCAGGCGACGGGCGTGGTGAGCGTGCACGGACCGGTCGTGACCCAGCTGGGGGGGCAGCCCCGGCCGGTGGTCGAGCGACTCTTCGCGCTGCTGGAGGACGCCCGGGCCGCGCCCCCGCCGCTCCTCGGGACACCGGTGGTCGGCGGGATCGCCGAGGGGCCGCTCCTCGGCGGCAACCTGTCCGTGCTGACCCGGCTGCTCGGCACGCCGTGGCTGCCCGACCTGGCCGGCGCGATCCTGCTCGTCGAGGACGTCGGCGAGCGGCCGTACCGCGTCGACCGGATGTGGACGCACCTGCGCCTGGCCGGCGTGTTCGCGCGGATCGCGGGCCTGGCGCTGGGCGAGTTCACGGACTGCGAGGAGCGCGACGGCGACTACGTCCTGCAGGACCTCCTGGGCGAGCTGGCGGCTGCCACCGGTCTCCCGTGCGTCGCCGGGCTGCCGGTCGGGCACGGCGCGGTCAACGTCCCGCTCCCGCTCGGGTGCCGCGTGCGGATCGACGGCGGGACGGGCGCCCTCGTCGTGCTGGAGCCGGCGGTCGCCGCGCGTCCCCCGCGGTGACCCGGTGCCCGCCGCCGGCGACGACCCCGCGCGCGTTGACACGGTCCATGGCGGGCCGCATAGTGGGTCCGCAGGCATGACCAAGCCGAGAACGGTCGGCGACCTGCGGCAGCTCGGCTACACGTCGCGCTCGGTCAAGGCCGAGATCCGGCAGAACCTCCTGCAGCGGCTCGAGCGGGACCAGCCGATCTTCGACGGGATCATCGGATACGACGAGACCGTCGTCCCGCAGCTCGAGAACGCGCTCCTCTCCGGCCAGGACGTGATCCTGCTGGGGGAGCGAGGCCAGGCGAAGAGCCGGCTGGCCCGCGCGCTGGTGACCCTCCTGGATCCGGAGATCCCGGTCCTCGCCGGCAGCGAGGTCAACGACGACCCGTTCCAGCCGATCAGCAAGGCCGGGCGGGAGCTGGTCGCCGAGCTGGGGGACCGGGCGCCGGTGGACTGGCTCGCGCGCGAGCGCCGCTACGGCGAGAAGCTCGCGACGCCGGACATCACGATCGCCGACCTGATCGGCGAGGTCGACCCGATTCGCGTCGCCGAGGGGCGGTACCTCTCCGACGAGCTCACGATCCACTACGGGCTGCTGCCGCGCACGCATCGCGGGATCTTCGTGATCAACGAGCTGCCGGACCTGGCCGAGCGGATCCAGGTCGGCCTGCTCAACATCATGGAGGAGCGCGACGTCCAGATCCGCGGCTACCGGGTCCGCCTTCCGCTGGACGTCCTGGTCGTCGCCTCGGCGAATCCCGAGGACTACACGAACCGCGGGCGGATCATCACGCCGCTCAAGGACCGGTTCGGCGCCCAGATCCGGACGCACTACCCGCGGACCACCGGCGACGAGATCCGGATCGTCGAGCAGGAGGCGACGCGGTTCGAGGACGGCTACGCGGTCGAGGTGCCCGCCTACATGCGGGAGGTGATCGCCGAGCTCACGCACCTGGCCCGGCGGAGCCCCGAGATCAGCCAGCGCAGCGGGGTGAGCGTGCGGGTGTCGATCTGCAACTACGAGACGCTGGTCGCCAACGCGGTGCGGCGCGCGGCGCGCCTGCGGGAGGCGCTCGCCGTCCCGCGCGTCTCCGACCTGGGCGCCCTGGTGACCTCCACGGTCGGCAAGATCGAGCTGGAGGCCGCCGGCGACGTCGACGAGGCGCGGGTCTTCGAGCGCCTGGCCCAGAAGGCGGTGCTGACCGTGTTCAACCGTCGCTTCCAGGCGGGGGCGCTCGGTGGCGTCCTGGAGGCGTTTGGTCGCGGCCTGGTCGTCGAGGTCGGCGAGACGCTGCCGGCGGCGGAGTACGAGCGGCAGCTCGGGCGCGCCGACGGGCTCCGGGAGGCGCTGGCCGCGATCGACGGCCTGGGCCACCCGGCTCGGGTGGCCGCGGGCGTCGAGTTCGTGCTGGAGGGGCTCCACCTGAACCGCAAGCTCAACAAGGACCGCGACCTCGGCGGTCTCCGCTACCGGGCGTGATCCGGGGATCGACGTGCTGATCCGCTACTCGCGCTGGGACGGGTCGCAGTCGCTCCCCGACCTCGACGCCGACGACGTGCTCGCCGCGATGGCCGACGACCTGATGGCGGACGGCGACCCGCGCCGGGCGCTCGAGCGCCTGCTCCGTCGCGGGTTCCGCACCCGCGCCGGCGAACCGGTGCCCGGGCTCGGCGAGCAGCTCGAGCGGCTCCGCCAGGCGCGCCAGGCGCTGCTGCGCGAGCACGAGCTCGGCGACGTGCTGGCCGAGCTGCGGGAGCAGCTCCGGGACGTGGTGGAGACCGAGCGGGCCGGGATCGAGCGCCGCCTCGCCGAGCGGGCGCCGGACGCGCCCGGGTCGCGGGAAGCGCTCGCGCAGGCGGCGGCGGCGCGCCGGGAGCGGCTCGACGCGCTCCCGTCCGACGTCGGCGGCGCCATCCGCGCGCTGCAGGACTACCCGTTCATGGATCCCGAGGCCTGGCAGAAGTTCCAGGCGCTGATGATGCGGCTCCGGCAGGAGATCGCCGAGAGCCTCTTCGGCCGGATGAAGCAGGGCCTCGAGGGGCTCGGCCCGGGGGACGTCGCCGCGCTGGGCGCGATGCTGGGAGACCTGAACCGGCTCCTGCGCGAGGGGGCGGCGCGGGGCGGACGGCCCGACGCCCGCGGCTTCCTCGACCGCTGGGGGGGGATGTTTCCGGGGGTCGGGAGCCTGGACGAGCTGCTCGACCGGGTCGCCCGCGACTCCGCCCAGCTCCAGTCGCTGCTCGACTCGCTCCCGGCGGCGCAGCGCCGGGAGCTGGAGTCGCTCCAGGAGGCGCTGCTCGGGGATCCCGCGCTCCGGGAGGCGATGACGGAGCTGGGCGAGCACCTGGCGCGGCTCGGGTTCGCCCGCCGGGCCGGACGGTACCGGATGGAGGGCGACGTCCCGCTGTCGCTGCGGGAGGCGCTCCGGGTCATGGGGGCCCTGCACGACCTGGATCGCGCCGAGGAGACGCTGCGCGAGGCCGAGCGGTCCGGAGGCGTGGACCAGGTGGACGCCCGGGCGCTCGAGCGCGCGCTGGGCGAGCCGGGGGCGCAGGCGCTCGAGGTCCTGCGCCGGCTCGCCGAGGCGCTGGAGGCCGCGGGCTACCTCGAGACGCGCGGCGCCCGCTGGACCCTCACCCCGCGCGCCATCCGGAAGATCGCCCAGCGCGCGCTCGCCGAGGTGCTCGGACACCTCGGGCGGGACCGCGTCGGCCGCCATCAGGTCGACGCCCGGGGCAGCGGCGGCGACCGGACCGACGAGTTCAAGCCGTACGAGTTCGGCGACCCGTTCCTGCTCCACCTGCGCGAGACGCTCTGGAGCGCGCTCCGGCGGGAGGGCGGCGGGCTGCCCCTCCGCCTGGCCCCGAGCGACTTCACGGTGCATCGGACCGAGCTCTCGGCGCGCTGCGCGACCGCGCTGGTGCTCGACATGAGCCGGTCGATGCTCTACCGGGACTGCTGGACCGCGGCGAAGAAGGTCGCGCTCGCGCTCCACGCGCTGATCCGCGCCCAGTACCCCGGCGACGCGCTGTACGTCATCGGCTTCTCGCTCTACGCCCGCGAGTTGCCCCCCGACGAGGTGCCGGCGGTCGTCCTGACCGACCGGCACTACGGGACCAACATGCAGCACGCGCTGGCCCTGGCCCGCCGGCTGCTCGGCCGCCACCGGGGCGGCAACCGCCAGGTCGTCATGATCACCGACGGGGAGCCCACCGCCCATCTCGAGGGCGACCAGGCCCACTTCGACTACCCCACCACCCGGCGCACCTGGGAGCTGACGCAGGCCGAGGTCCGGCGGTGCGGGCGCGAAGGGATCACGATCAACACCTTCATGCTCGAGGACAGCCCGGGACTCGTCCGGTTCGTGAGCGAGATGTCGCGCATCAACCGGGGCCGGGCCTTCTTCGTCCAGCCGGACCGGCTGGGCGAGTACGTCCTCGTGGACTATCTCGCGCGCAAGCAGAAGCGCGTCGGGTGACGCGCGCCGCGGCGCTCGAGGCGCTCCTCGCGGAGGCGGCGGGGGCCGGCGTGTTCCCCGCCGCCGCGGCCGTCGTCCTCCACGGCGGACGCCGGGTCTTCGAGGGGGCGGCGGGGGCGGCCGCCGCGAAGACCCGGTTCGACCTGGCCTCGCTGACCAAGCCGCTCGCCACCACGCTCGTGTTCCTCACGCTCTGGCGCGAGGGCGCGCTCGGGCCGGACACCCCGGTGGCGCGCCTCCTGCCGGACGCCGCCGTCGCCCGCACGGGCGCGACGCTGGCCGACCTCCTGGCCCACCGGGCCGGGCTGCCCCCTTTCGTGCCGCTCTTCGCGCCGGTGCTCCGCGCCTGGCCGGCGCTCCGCGAGCCGGGCTGCCCGGCCGCGATCCGCGCCGCCGCGCGCGCCGACGCGATCCGGCGCGCGCTGGCGGTCGCGCCCGAGGCCGGGCCGCCCCGCGCCCGCTACGGCGACGTCGGGTTCGTCGTGCTCGGCGAGGCGCTCGCCGGCGCGGCCGGCGTGCCGCTGGACGTGGCGTTCGTCGAGCGCGTCGCCGCGCCGCTCGGGGCCGCCGCCGGGTTCCACCGCCTGTCGGCCGCTGCGGTCGACGGGGCCGCCGCCGCGGCGCCGACCGGGCGGACGCGGCCGCGCGACCCGGCGCCGGGACAGGAAGGGCTCTGGGAGCCGCTCGAGCCGCGGCCGTCGGCGCCCGGTGAGGTCGACGACGACAACGCGTGGGTGATGGACGGGGTCGCCGGCCACGCCGGCCTGTTCGGGACGGCGGCCGACGTCGCCGCCCTGGGGCAGGCCATCCTCGAGGACTGGGCGGGGGCCGGCCGCGTCGCCCCGCCCGCGTGCTGGGCGGCCGCGCTCCGGCGCGACGCCGCGACGCCGGGGAGCACGCGCGCGCTGGGCTTCGACACGCGCCGGCCCGGCGACCCGGCGGGCGCCAGCTCCGCCGGTGACCGCCTGGGGACGCGACCGCCCGGCGCCGTGGGCCACACCGGGTTCACGGGCACGAGCCTCTGGATCGACCTCGC
Source organism: Candidatus Methylomirabilota bacterium (assembly GCA_035652475.1). Taxonomy (GTDB): domain Bacteria; phylum Methylomirabilota; class Methylomirabilia; order Rokubacteriales; family DASRDR01; genus DASRDR01. The sequence goes on from DASRDR010000095.1 coordinate 10,025, forward strand.
CCGCGGCGTCGTGGTCGCCCTGTGCACGAACCGGACCGCGGGCCCGGCGGGCCGGGCCGATCTCCGGATCCGCCAGTTCCGGCGGCGCTTCCACGACGCCGTCGCCGACGCGCTCGGGCTCGCCTGAGCGGGCGGCGGGCCCGGCGCGACCGGCGCCGCCGCCGCGCCCTCCGGTCGAGCGGGTGGGGGTCCCCCGGCGACTCCCGCCCCACCCCCGCTGAGCCGCCCGCCCCGAGGACGTCCAACCCCGCATCGCAGCGGCCGATCCACGCTCGACGCCCCGGGCACCCGGGTTGCCCCTCCGATCGCCCGGGGGGCGGCGCCGCGCGAGCGCGCGGCCGCGATCCCTCCAGCGAAGTGTGGTCCGCGATCGTCACTCATGCGCGGAGGGGGACCGATGCGATCCAGACTGGCGAGTCGACCGATGCTCGTGGGGCTCGGGGCCGCGGTGGTCGCGCTGGCCGGCTGCGGCGGGGGCGGGAAGGGCGGCACCGCGCCGGACCCGAACGCCCCGGTGATCTCGGACCTGGTCGGGGAGTTCCTGTCGGGCACGTGCCCCGGCCCCGGCACGCCGCGGCGGCTGACGTTCCGGTTCCAGGACGCCGACGGGAACGTGAGCGGCGGCACCGTCTCGGTGGTCGCGACGTTCGACGGCGGCGCCACGTTCCCCGTCGACTTCCCCATCCCGTCGCCGGCGCTCCGGATCACCGGGACGACGAGCGGCACGATCACGCTCAGCGCCTGCGTGACCTACGGCAGCCGGACGAGCCTCACCGAGGCGGTGACGCTGACCGACGCCTCGGGCCGCAAGTCGAACACCCTCACCACCACCACGCCCCGTCCGGCCGGCGCGCCGGAGCTGCCGCAGCCGGCCCCGGCCCCGCTCTGGAGCCCGCTCGGATAGCCGCCGGCTTGGCTGGGAGGGGCCCGGCCGCGCGGCCGGGCCCCGCATCCCCGGGCGGCGGCCGTCCGGGCGCAGGCCGGGCCCGACGCGCCCGGCGTGCGTCGTTCGCACGTGCGACGTGATACGCTCCGGGTGGCCGCGCGGAGGGCCTCCGGCGTCTGCCCGCGGTCGGGCATGCGGATCGGGAGGCGCGTCGCGGGCACGTGGAAGCAGCGTCGGACGTGAGCACGGCGCCGGATCTCGGCCTGGTCCTGGCGGAGGTCGATCCGGTGAGCGTCCGCCGCGTGCACCTGGTCGGCGTCGCCGGGACCGGCATGGGCTCGTTCGCCGGCATGCTCGCGGCCGCCGGCTACGAGGTGACCGGCAGCGATCAGAACGTCTACCCGCCCATGAGCGACATGCTCCGCGCCTGGGGCATTCCGGTGCTGACGCCGTACGATCCCGCCCACCTGGACCTGGTCAAGCCCGACCTGGTGGTGGTGGGGAACGTCATCCGCCGGGTCAATCCGGAGGCCACGGAGGTCCGCGCCCGGCGGCTTCCCCAGATGAGCTTCCCGGCGGCGCTCGGCTCGTTCTTCCTCCGCGGGCGCCACCCGGTCGTGGTGGTCGGGACGCACGGGAAGACGACCACCTCGGCGCTGATGGGCCACGTGCTGGCGGCCGCGGGGCGCGATCCCTCCTTCCTGGTCGGCGGGGTGGCGCGGAACGGAGGCGCGAGCTACCGGCTGGGGCGCGGGCCGCACTTCGTGGTCGAGGGCGACGAGTACGACACCGCCTACTTCGACAAGGGGCCGAAGTTCCTCCACTACCGGCCGCGGACGGCGATCCTGACCAGCATCGAGCTGGACCACGTCGACATCTACCGGGACCTCGAGCACTACGAGTCGGCGTTCGAGCGCTTCGTGCGGCTCCTGCCGCCGGACGGCTGCCTCGCGGTCGCCGCGCCGTACCCGAACGCCGTCCGCATCGCCCGGCGCACCGCGGCGCCGGTGGTGACGTACGGGGTGGAGCGTCCCGGTCGCTCCGTCGCCGCCGACTACCTCGCGCGCGGCGTCACGCTCGGACCCGGGGGGGCCCGGTTCGAGGTGCACGAGCGCGGCGTGCTGCTGGGTCCCGCGACGCTGGCGGTCGGCGGCGTCCACAACGTCGAGAACGCCGTCGGAGTCGTGGCGGCGGCGCGCGCCCTCGGGCTCCCGTTCGACGAGATCGCGGGCGGGCTCGCGACCTTCGCGGGCGTGCGCCGCCGGCAGGAGGTGCGGGCCGAGCGCGGCGGCGTCGTGGTGGTGGACGATTTCGCGCACCATCCCACCGCGGTCCGCGAGACGATCGCCGCCGTCCGGAGCCGGTACCCGGGCCGCAGGCTGTGGGCGGTGTTCGAGCCGCGCTCGAACACGAGCCGCCGCCGCCTCCACCAGGACGCGTACGCCGGGGCGCTGGCCGGGGCCGACCGGGTGGCGGTGAAGGTCCCCGACCCCCACGACATGGTCCCCGCCGACCAGCGGCTGGACGCCGGGGAGCTGGCTCGCGAGCTCGGGCGGCGGGGCACCGGGGGCTGGGCGGCGCCGGACGTCGATGCGCTCCTGGAGCGCCTCCTCGAGGAGGTGCGGCCGGGCGACGTCGTGCTCGTCATGAGCAACGGCGCGTTCGGCGGGCTCGTCGATCGGCTGGTCGCCGCGCTGCCCGGCGCCCGCTGAGTTCTGGCCGGCCCGGGGTGGCGCGGGCGGCACCCCCGGTCCGCTCGCGCGCCGTGCCGATCCGGCAGGCGCCTCCGCCGCCGCGGAGGGGCGCACACCGGACAGCGTCGCGGCGGTCGTGCGCGCGAGGGGGTACGCTGGGCTGATGGCCCCGCGGCCGCTCGTCGCGCCGGCGGACCGGCGAATCAGCCGGGCTGCCGCCCGCGTCTCACGACGCGAGGAGGAGAGAGCGATGGCGCTGTTCTCGTTCCGGAAGAAGGCCGGGCTGCCCGCGCCCGACGAGGCGCTTCCCGGCCGGGCCGAGCCGTTGCCGGTCCCGGACCGGCACTTCGTCACGGGGCGCCCGATCCACCCGCCGTTTCCGGCCGGGCTCGAGGAGGCGGTCTTCGGGGCCGGGTGCTTCTGGGGCGCGGAGCGCCGGTTCTGGTCGACGCCCGGGGTGTGGACCACCGCCGTCGGGTACGCCGGCGGGGTGACGCCGAACCCCACGTACGACGAGGTCTGCTCCGGGCTCACCGGCCACGCCGAGGTCGTCCGGGTGGTGTTCGACCCTGCGATCGTGAGCTACCCGGCGCTGCTCGCCGTGTTCTGGGAGATGCACGACCCCACCCAGGGAATGCGGCAGGGGAACGACGTCGGGACCCAGTACCGCTCGGCGATCTACACGTACGGGGACGCCCAGCAGGCGGCGGCGGTCGCGTCGCGCGATGCGTACCAGGCGGCGCTCCGCCGGGCGGGTTACGGCCCGATCACCACCGAGATCCGGCCGGCGCCCCCGTTCTACTACGCCGAGGGCTATCACCAGCAGTACCTGGCGAAGAACCCGGCCGGCTACTGCGGGCTCGGCGGCACGGGCGTCGCCTGCCCCGGGACGGCGGTCCAGACGGGCTGAGCCGCTCCGGCCGCACGCGCGGGCACGGGAGCCCTACCGCCCGGTCGGCAAGGGCGGCGGTCCGGGCGCGGAGCGCTCCGGCGACCGCGGCGTCGGTCGCGCGGGCCGCCCCGCAGGGGTGCCCGCGTCACGGCCCGGCGGCGGCGCGTTCCCGGAGGAAGCTCTCGAACGGACCGGAGATCCGGACGACCTCGTTCACGGGCCACGCACCGAGGTTGATCGTCACCACGAACAGGTCGCTCGCGATGCCGGCCTGGCGCGTCGCCGGGGTGTCGGGGGCGAAGGCCAGGGCCCGCGGCGCGTCGCCCTCGCGGTAGGTGCCGAAGGGGATCCGGCGGCCGTCGCGCGTCAGCACGAACACCTCGGGCGCGTGGCGGTCGGCGACGAAGAGATGGCCGCCGGGTGCGAGCGCCAGCGCCGCGGGGACGGGGCCGCGGAGCACGAGGCGTGGCGGCTCCTCGCGGGGCGCGCACCAGATCTCCCCCGTGCCCTGCTGCCACGGGGCCTCCGCGTCGCCATCCGCCCCGATCCAGAGCGTGCCGGCCGGGTCCATCGCGAGCACGCGCGGCCGGCGGACCGCGAGGTAGCGCCGGTCGAGGATCCGGCCACGGGGATCGAGCCGGAGGACGGCGTCGGCGTCCCGATCGGCGACGTAGAGCTCTCCCGACGGCGCGACGGCGACGCCCTCCGGCTGCCGGAGGACCGGCTGCTGGCCGTCCGGCGGAGTCCCGCCCGCCAGGAGCTCGGCGCGCCCGTCGACCATCCGGTAGAGCACCCCGATCCGCCGCTCGCGGTCGAACGTCGTGACCAGCAGCTCGCCGGCGCCGCGAATCGCGGTGACCTGGGGGTTCCGCAGCGGCGGGCCGTGCAGGAAGGAGGATTCGGCCCCCGCGATGATCCGGCCGCCGCCCAGCGGCACCCGGAAGAGCGGGAAGAGGTCGTCCGCCTCCACCGACACGTACCGCCGGCCGGTGCGGCCGAGGTAGAGGCGGCCGGCGTCGTCGAACACGAGCGTCGACGCCGCCGGGATCCCGCGGGCGTCGCGACCGGGATCGAATCCCTGGCCCGTGACGTAGATGTGCGTCGTGAACCCGGGCGGGAGGCGCACGTCGCCGCGGGCGGGCGCGGGGACGACCGACGCGAGGAGGGCCGCCCCGAGCATCGCCTGCCGCCACCGCGGGCCCGGCCGTCGACGCGGGGACCGGGCTCGGCCCATGGTCGAGCCGGGGCGTCGACGCGCAGACGGGGCTCGCCGCATGGTCGACCTCCGGGTGCGCGGGGACCGGCGAGCGCCCGCGCCCACGCGGCCACGGTAATCCCGCCGTGGGCGGGCTGCAACCCCAACGGGACGCGCCAGCGGCGCCACCGGTCGGGCGTCGAGCGCGTCGTCGTCGGCTCCGGCGAGCGGTGCCGGTGGGCGCATGCCACGCCCTCCCGCCACCATCCCGGGAGCTGGCGGTCGTCGTCGGCTCCGACGAGCGGTGCCGGTGGGGCGCGCGCGAGTCGCGGCGTCGCCCAGGCGGTGCGCGGCGGGGCATGCGCAGGCGATGCGGCGTCGGCGCCGTCGCGCCGCGCCGTTCCGTGGCACGATACGAAAGGAGGAGATCGCATGGCCGAATCCGGGGTCCTGCCGGCCGGCGCCGAGCGGTTGCCGGGCCGGCTGAGCGTGTTCGGCGCCCCGCCGCAGCCGGTCGAGGTGACGATCGTCACCCTCGGGCCGGGCCGCCGGATCTCACGGGCGGCGGCGGCGCTGGGGATCTGCTGGGGGCTGGCCTTCCCCGCCGTGTTCCTCCCGGTGGCGCACTTCGTGCTCGTCCCGGGGCTCCTGCTCGCGGGCCCGGTCCTCGCGGTGATCCAGCTCCGCCAGCGCCGGCGCGTCGTCCGGATCCACGGCACGTGCCCCCGGTGCGGCGTCACCCAGGACTTCCCCCCGGGGGGCGGGCTCCGCACGCGCCGGACGGTGGATTGCCCCCAGTGCCGGAACGACCTGACGCTGCTCGTCGACCTGGGGGACGGGACCGCCGCGGGCGATCACGCCGCGCCGCAGTCGGCGGCCTGAGCCACCGGTCGCAGGCGGCCTCGCGTCGGCGGGGCTGCCGCTCGCGTGCGGTGGCACGGGCGCGCGGACGGGGCGGCCCGGGCGACGCCGGCACGGGCCCACGCCCGCAGCCGGCGCCTCCGTCGTCAGGCGACCCGGGTCTCGGCCGCCGGCCGGAACTGGATGCTGATCCGGGGCGCCGCCTCCGAGACCTTCGGGACGCCGTGCTCCCACGAGCGCTGGCAGGTGCCCCCCATGACCACGAGGTCGCCCCAGCCCAGGTCGAACGTCAGGGATCGCCCGCCGCCTTTCGGCCGGAGGAGGAAGCGCCGCGGGGCGCCGACCGACAGGATCGCGACCACGGTGTCGGCGCTGAGCGGGCCGAGCCGATCCCCGTGGAACGCGACGCTGTCCCGGCCGTCCCGGTAGTACGCGAGCGAGATATGGTGGAGCCGGAGGCCGTAGCGCGCCGAGAGCGCCGCGGCGGCGTCAAGCAGCACGGGATGCCCCGGCCCGTCCTCCGGGACGGAGGCCACCAGCCGGGGGACGTCCACGACGCGGTCGTACATGTGGCGCCGATGGTGCTGCCAGCGCATCGAGCCCCGGAGCGCCTCGAAGACGACTTCGTGGCCATCGAGCCACCCCGGCAGGTGGTCGACCCACGCCCCGCCCGCGAGGGCGATGCGCCGGAGGCCCGCGAGCGAGGGGTCGATTCGCGGCTCGGCACGACCGAAGAGGGTCGCCTGGACCGCCGCGGTCCCCATGGCGTTCGGTATACCCTAGCCACGTGTTGAGGGCAACTCCCGCTTCATCCAGGGCCGTGAAAGACCGGCAGCAAAGCGCGCCCCGCCCCGGCGGGCGGCTATTGGCGCGGCCGGCACCTCGTAGACGTGGATCGCGTGGCGGACCACGCCCCCCCTGCGCTCGCGGTCGAGGAGCTCCCGGTACCCCGATGTCTCGTCGGCCACCCGCCGGGATCCATCGCCCGGGCCAGGGCCAGCACCGGCACGACCGGCGCCAGGACGATGGCGGTGTACTTGGTCGCCAGCGCGAGGCCCGGCGTGACGCCCCCCGCGACGGCCCAGCGGGTGTCCCATCTCGCGAGGGCACGCCGGAGGGCGTACGCGGCCGCCGCCATCATGGCCGTCACCGCCGTGTCCGACGTGACCAGGTGGCCGTGCGCGCGATGAGGTCGGGATCGACGGCGGCGAGCACGAGCGCGGCCAGGCCTGCCGTTTCGCCCGCGAGCGCGCGCGCCCAGCGCCACACGACCAGGAGCGTCACCATCGCGAGGGGAATCACCGCGAGGCGACCCGGCCCGGATCAGCCGCTCGGGTCGATTCGCCGGAGTCTCGTAGAGCACGCGGCGGGCAGCGGGTAGAATACCTGGGGCCGGTCCGGCGCCGGCCACGAAATCCCGGGAGGCGGCGGATGGACCTGGAGACGCGGCTGACCCAGGCCGGGCGAGACCCCGACCGGCAGGGCGGCATGGTGAACCCGCCGGTGTACCGGGGCTCCACGGTCGTCTACCCGACGCTGGCCGCGTTCGAGGAGCGCAACGCCCGCCGGTACACGGGCTACGCCTACGGGCTCCACGGGACGCCGACGACGCTGGCGCTCGGCGAGGCGCTGTGCGAGCTCTCCGGCGCGGCCCACGCGGTCGTCGTCTCCTCGGGGCTCGCCGCGGTCACCCAGAGCCTGACCGCCTTCCTGCGCCACGGCGACCACGCGCTGGTGGCCGACAGCGTCTACGAGCCCACCCGGACCTTCTGCACCGAGGTGCTCGCCCGGTTCGGCATCGAGGTCACGTTCTACGACCCCGCGCTCGGCGGGGACATCGCGGCCCTCATCCGGCCCGCGACCCGGGTGGTCTACCTGGAGTCGCCGGGCTCGCTCACCTTCGAGGTCCAGGACGTCCGGGCGATCGCGGCGGCCGCCCGGGCCCGCGGCGCCGTCGTGATCCTCGACAACACGTGGGCGACCCCGCTCCACTTCCGGGCGTTCGAGCACGGGGTGGACGTGGAGGTCCAGGCCCTGACGAAGTTCGTGGCCGGCCACTCCGACCTGCTGCTGGGGGCGGTGCTCACCCGGCGCGACGAGCTCCACCGGGCGGTGCGGGACCAGGCCGCCTACGCGGGCGACTGCGCGGCGCCCGACGTCTGCTACGAGGCGCTCCGGGGGCTGCGGACGCTTGCGGTGCGGATGCGTCGCCACGCCGAGTCCGCCGAGCGCGTCGCCGCCTGGCTCCGCGCCCGTCCGGAGGTCGCGCGGGTGCTGCACCCGGCCTGCCCGGACCACCCCGGGCACGCCCTCTGGCGCCGGGACTTCCGCGGCGGATCGAGCCTGTTCGGGGTCCTGCTGCGGACGGAGTCGGAGCCCGCGGTCGCGGCGATGATCGAGGGGTTGCGGCTCTTCCGGATCGGCGCCAGCTTCGGCGGGTTCGAGAGCCTCGTGATCCCCGCCCGGCCGGTGCGGACCGCGCGGCCGTGGCGGGAGCCGGGGTTCCTCATCCGGCTCCACGTCGGGCTCGAGGCGGTCGACGACCTCGTCGCGGACCTGGAGGCCGGCTTCGCGCGGCTCCGCGCGGCCGCGGCGCCGATCGCCCCGGAGGCGCGATGACGACGGGCGCCGAGCCTCCGGCCCCGCGGAGCGGCGAGCTCCGCGCCCGCCCGACCGTCCAGGTCGACAACCCCCACGTCCGGGTGACCGAGTGGGCGTTCGCGGCCGGCGCGGCCACCGGCTGGCATCGCCACGAGCACGCGTACGTGGTCGTCCCGATGACGACCGGCACCCTGCGGCTGCGGAGCGGCGACGGCGAGCACACCGCCGAGCTGGTGCGGGGGCAGGCCTATTACCGCCCGGCCGGCGCGGAGCACGACGTGGTGAACGCGAACGCCCATCCGTTCGTCTTCGTCGAGATCGAGGTGAAGATCCCGGCGCCGGACGCTCGTCCCCGCGGAGGCGGCGCGCGGTGAGGCCGACGGGCATCTCCCGCGTGGCGCGCCTCCCGCGCATGATGCGCGTCGCGCAGGCGTTCGCCGGCCCCGCCGGGCAGGACGTCGCGACCGCCACCACCGACGGGAACGCGACCGGCATCGGGCCGGTGGCCTTCGCCGCCCGGCGGCTCGCCGACGCCTCCGAGGCGCTCGCCGCCGAGGCCGCGGCGCGCGGTGACCTCGCGCGGGACGGCGACCCCGTCGACGTGGCCTTCACGCCGGACCGGGCCCTCGCGCCGTCCTGAGGGGGGCCCGTGGCTCCGTCCGGTCCGGCCGGCGAGCCCTGTGGGCCCCTGGGCCTCCGGGTCGGCCAGCGGGCGCGCCGGACCCAGAGGATCGGCGCGCGGGAGGTCGAGCTGTACGCCGAGATCACCGGCGACCGCAACCCGCTCCACTTCGACCCGGCGTTCGCCGCCCGGACGCGGTTCGGGCGGCTGGTGGCGCAGGGCGGGATCGCCGCGGGGATGCTGAACGCCCTGGTCGCGACGGACCTCCCGGGTCCCGGGACCGTGTTCATGAGCCAGACGCTCCGGTACCTGGCGCCGACGTACCTGGGCGACACGCTCACCGCCGAGGTCGAGGTGGTCTCGGTCAAGCCCGACAAGCCGGTGGTGGAGCTGCGGGCGACCATTGTCAACCAGGACGGGACGACCGTGCTGGAGGGCGAGTGCTGGACCTACACGCTCCAGCCCCGCGGCGAGCCGGCGGGTCGGTGATCGCCCGGCTCGACCGCCTGGTCCTCGGCACGCGCGACCGCGCGCAGCGCGTCGGGCGCGCTCGCGGAGCCCGCGTGGTCCCGGCCGGACCGCGCTCCGGCACGACGTCCGCCACCGCGCGCCGGCGGTGGGGGCCGGACGGCAGCCGTCGGCCGCGGTCCCGCCGCCGTCCCGCCCGCGCCTCGGTCGTGCTGCTGGTGGCGCTCGGCCTCCCCGGCTGCGCCTCGACGCTCCCGTACCAGCCGGCCGAGCAGCCGGCGGGGATCACGATCTCGGCCGACGTCGGGGTGGCCGACGGCCGGCTGCGGGTCACGATCGCGACCGATGGCTATCGCGTCGAGCGCGCGGTCCTGGTGCAGCCCGATGGCGCCGAGCTCGCGCCGGAGACGCTGCGGCCCGATGCCTCGCGCACGCGCGTCGTGCTCGGGCTCGGGGTCGGCGCGACCGGGGCGGCCGACGGCGGGAGCTACGCGGTCGACACCGGGGTCGGCATCCCGCTCGGCGCCGCGGCGGCGGATCGCGTGATCGCCGTGTTCCCGCTGGATCGGGCGGGCCCCGCGCCGTGGCGACTCCGCGTCAAGGTGGTGGGCATCCAGCCGGTCGACATCCTCCTCGGGCGGCGCGAGCCCGCGGGCTCCTGAGTCGCCGCGGGCGGCGCGGGGCCGCGCGCGCCCGCCGGACGGGGCCGCCTCCGGCGGAGGCGAGGGAGCGCCCGCTGCCCGCTCGGCGAGGGCCGGCGCCTCGAGGGCTCCGGCCGCACTCGACGCCGGGAGCCCCTCGGAGGCGCGGCCTCCTCGGCTCCGGGCGGCGAGGGGGCGCGGGGCCGCCGGCCGGCAGGCTCGCGGGCCGGGGAGGCGGCGGGTATGCTGGGGCCGCTTCGCGGCGAGCGGTGGCAGGAACGTGCGGGCGCACACCCGTCCGCGAGGCGGGCGGCGGCCGGGCGGGAACGCGCGGCACAGTGAGGACGGGAGGGCTCGTGGACACGGTCGGCCTGATCGGGCTCGGGAACATGGGGAGCGGCATGGCGGCGAACCTGCGGCGGGCGGGATTCCCGCTGGTCGTGCACGACACCAGGCCGGAGGCGGTGGCGGCGGTCGTGGCGACGGGGGCCCGCGCCGCGATGTCCGCGGCCGAGGTCGCCCAGCTCGCCGACGTGACCCTGACCTCCTTGCCGGGGCCGCCGGAGGTCGAGGCGGTCGCCGTGGGCCCGGCCGGCCTGCTGGAGGGGATCCGTCCGGGGAGCGTCTGGATCGACACCTCGACCAGCCGCCCGACGCTGATCCGGCAGCTCGAGCGCCGGTTCCGCGACAAGGGCGCCCACGTGCTGGACGCGCCGGTGAGCGGCGGGAAGACCGGTGCGCAGACGCGGAACCTGGCCGTGATGGTCGGCGGGGAGCGGGCGGTCTTCGACCGCGTCCGCCCCGTGCTCGACGCGATCGGGGACAAGGTCTTCCACGCCGGCGCGATCGGCGCCGGCTCGGTGTGCAAGCTGGTCCACAACATGATCGGCCACGGGATCCGCCAGGCCGTCATCGAGGGGCTGACGCTCGGGGTCAAGGCCGGCGTCGATGCGGAGGCGGTGTGGGAGTGCGTCCGCCGGGGCGCGGCGGGGCGGATGCACCTGCTCCACGAGGGCCTGCCCCGCACGCTCTTCCAGGGCCGCTTCGATCCGCCGACGTTCGCGCTGGCCCTGGCCCGGAAGGACATCGGGCTGGCGATCGAGCTGGGGCGCGAGTTCGACGTCCCGCTGCCCGTCGCCGCCCTCGCCGAGCAGATCGCGATCGCCGCGATGAACCGCGGCTGGGCCGGGCTCGACACCAACGTCACGATGCGGCTCCAGGAGGAGGCGGCGGGGGTGGAGGTGCGCGCCCCCCGCGTGGATCCGGCGCGGGCCGCGCGGTTCATCACCACGCACCCGGACGCCTGACCGCCGATGGGGAACACCTTCGGCCACCTGTTCCGGGTCACCACCTGGGGCGAGTCGCACGGCGCGGGGATCGGCGCGGTGGTCGACGGCTGCCCGCCGCGCCTGCCGCTCGCCGAGGCGGACATCCAGCCGGACCTGGACCGCCGCCGGCCCGGCCAGAGCCTCCTCACCAGTCAGCGCAAGGAGTCCGACACCGTCCGGATCGTGAGCGGGGTCTTCGACGGCGTGACCCTGGGGACCCCGATCGCGCTCGAGATCCCGAACGAGGACATGCGCCCGGGCGACTACCGCGACATGCGGGAGAAGTACCGCCCGAGCCACGCCGACTACACGTACGACGCCAAGTACGGCGTCCGGGACTGGCGGGGCGGGGGCCGCACCAGCGCGCGCGAGACCGCCGGTCGGGTGGCCGCCGGGGCGATCGCGCGGAAGCTCCTCGGGCTGCGGTGGGGGGTCGAGATCGTGGCGTGGGTCGCGCGGGTCGGGCGCCTCGGGGCCGCGTGCGACCCTGAGCGCGTGACGCGAGCGGAGGTGGACCGCACGCCGATCCGGTGCCCGGATCCCGAGGCGGCGAGGCGGATGATCGAGGCGGTCGAGGCCGCGCGGCGGGACGGGAACTCGCTCGGCGGCGTGGTCGCGTGCGCCGCCCGCGGGTGTCCGCCCGGCTGGGGCGAGCCCGTCTTCGACCGGCTCGAGGCCGACCTGGCCAAGGCCATACTGAGCCTGCCCGCCAGCAAGGGGTTCGAGATCGGCTCCGGGTTCGCGGGCACGGAGCTGACCGGGCGCGAGCACAACGACGAGTTCTACATGGAAGGCGACCGGGTCCGCACGCGCACGAACCTGAGCGGCGGGGTCCAGGGCGGGATCTCGAACGGCGAGACGATCTACTTCCGCGTGGCGTTCAAGCC
>DASRDR010000096.1:0-3454 GCA_035652475.1 Candidatus Methylomirabilota bacterium
GCCGGGCCGGGCGGAGGGGGTGCGCGAGTACACGATGAGCTGCCACAGCGGAGGGACGCTCGAGATCTACGTCGAGCCGGTGCTGCCCAGGCCGGAGCTGGTCCTCGTCGGAGAAGGGCCCGTCGTCGTCACGCTCGCCCGCCTCGCCGCGACGGTCGGGTTCGCGGTGACCGTGGTGAGTGACGATCGCGCAGCCGCGGCCGGCTCCCTCCACGTCGCCGCGGCGCTGGCTGACGTTGCGATCACGCCGCGGACGGCGATCGTCGTGGCCACGCACGGCCGCGCCGACGAGGACGCCGTCGCGGCCGCGCTCCGGAGCCAGGCCGAGTACGTGGGCCTGGTTGCCAGCCCGCGGCGCGCGCGAGCGGTGCTCGCGGCGCTGACGGCACTCGGCGTGCCCGAACCCGCGCGCCTCCGGCTGAAGGCCCCTGCCGGGCTGGATCTCGCGGCGGGGACGCCCGAGGAGATCGCGGTCAGCATCCTCGCCGAGCTGGTCGGCCACCGCCGGCGGGCCGAGGGAGTCCGGCTCGCCGCCGCGGCGGCACCGGCGGCCGCGACGGCGCCGCGATCCGCGGACGAAGCCCGGGACCCGGTGTGCGGCATGGGCGTGCCCGTCCTCGCCGCGCGGCACCGGTCCGAGACACCGGCCGGCCCCGTCTACTTCTGCGGTGCGGGCTGCAAGGCGCGATTCGACGCCGACCCCGGTCGCTTCCTCGCCTCCGGCCCCCCGTGACGAGGATCGCCCGCTCGGCACCCTCGCTCGGTCTGGGCCCGGACGACCCCCGGTGGCCCTCGTCGGGGTCACACCCCGGGCCTCGTCCAGAGCCGGCGATCGGGGCGATGTCGAGGCGGCGGTCGGACTGCGGAGAGGCGCATCCTTGTCCGGGCGGCGTCAGGCTGGCGGTCCCGCCCGGCCTCGTCTCCCGGCCGGGGGGTCCACGCGGTCCTCCGAGGAGGTCAGGCTCGCGTTCCTCGGCCGGCGGCGCCGGCCTTTGGCGGGGGTGCGACGGGTCAACCCCTGGCGCGCCCACCCCCACGGGGCACCGGGCCCGTGACCGCGCGGTGACGCGTCGGCCTGGCACCGGCTCTGCCCGATCCCCGCGAGGCAGCCTCTATCACCACGACCAATTCCTTCACTCGCCACGACCAATTCCTTCACTCGGTCACGGGCGGGGGCACCCAGCGGCGAGTGTCCGCGCGCGAGATCCCGGCGTGCCGGGTCGGCCCGACCCCGCCGCACATGGCACCGCGACTGCACCCCCCTCGCGACGGCCCATGATTCTCCAAGGCAGCACCGTCGTCTTGGCCGAGGACGATCCGGAGAGCCGGGCAACCACCGCCGCGATGCTGGGTCTGCTCGGGGCGCGGGTCCATCCCGCCGGCAACGGAGCCGAGGCCCTCGAGCGGCTCGCCAGCACGGCCGAGCAGCCCGCGCTGGTCGTCTGCGATCTGGACATGCCGCGGATGGACGGGTTCGAGCTGGCGACCGAGATCCGCGCCCGGCCCCAGCTGGCCCGGGTGGGCCTGGTCGCCCTGACCGCCGCCGAGGGCCCCGAGGTCGCCCAGCGCACGTGGAGCGTGGGGTTCGACATCCACATCGTGAAGCCGGTGACCTTCAGCGCCCTCGAGCTCATCGTGCGGTTGCTCGCCCCCCCGGCCGCCGACCCCACCTGCCTGGCGTGCTCCGAGCCGATCCGCCCCGCCGACCGGCTCCTGAGCCAGGCAGGCCACCAGATGCACCTCCTGTGCGCCACCCGGGCGACGTTCCTGACCGCGCTCGAGCAGTGCGATCGCGCCGAGCAGGCGCGCCAGGCGACCCGGAGCGTCGTCAGGGCCGCGCGCGAGCAGCGCCGCAGCGCCACCGAGACGCGGCGCCACTGGGCGGCGCGCCGGGCCGCGGGCGGCGAGCCCGCGGGCGAGCCCGCCGCCCCGCCCCCGGCTTGACACGCGTCCGGCCCCAGGTCTAGCGTCGGGCCGTTCCCGATCCCGCCCTGCGACGACCGAAGGGAGACCAGCATGGCTCGGACGCGACGTTCCCCGTGGTGGCTGGCGACCGCGTTCCTCGGAACCGCGCTCGCGCTCGCCGGCCGGGCGCCGGCGGCGGCCGAAACGACGATCACGATCTGGAGTCACGAGGCGGACGAGCCCGCGAAGGTCGCCTGGCGCGAGAAGGCCGCCCGGAACTTCGAGGCGAAGCATCCGGACGCCAGGGTCAAGATCACCTGGTACGACAAGCCCGCCCTGAACGCCGCGCTCCGGACGGCGCTGCGCGCCGGCCAGGGCCCCGACATCTTCTACGCCGAGCCCGACCAGACGGAGTACATCACCAACGGCTTCGCCCAGCCGCTCGACGATCTGGTGAACTGGGGGAACATCTACGACTGGGCGCGCGGGGTGTGGACGGTGAACGGGAAGACGTACGGCCTCCCCCAGGAGGCGTACACGATCGAGCTCTACTACAACAAGGACCTCATGAGGAAGCTGGGGGTGACGCTGCCCCCGAACGGCCAGGTCGGCCAGGCCCAGTTCCTCGACATCGTCAAGAAGGCGAGCGCGGCCATCACGCCGATCTCGCAGGGCGTCGGCGACCGGCCGTACCCGGGCGCGTACATGGCCGAGGAGGCGCTCCTCCGCAAGCTCGGGCGCGACGACTACGGAAAGCTCCTGGCGGGGAAGCTGTCCTACAAGGACCCGCGGGTCGTTGAGGCGCTGACGTTCGTCAAGGCGCTGGTCGACGCCGGCGCGTACCCGAAGAGCTTCGCGACCCTGAAGCTCGGGGAGTCCCACTACTACTTCCACACGAAGCCCGGCGCGCTCATGTTCCCCATGGGGAGCTTCTACACCGGCCGGGCGTTCGTCCCGCCCGACAAGGGTGGCCAGCCGGAGAACTTCCCCCTCGGCGTGATGGCCTTCCCGGCGATGGATCGGGGCGCGTGCAACCACTGCAAGACGCTCACGATCGGGGCGAGCTTCATCCTGAACGCCGCCTCCAAGAACACGAAGCTCGCCGCCGCCATGCTCAACGAGATGGCGACGCCCGAGATGGGCACGCTGTGGCTCGAGACCGTGCTGCTCCAGACCGCGATCAAGAGCGATGCGAGCAAGGTCGGCGGCCGGTACGCCGCGTACTTCCGCGAGCTGCTCGACCGCAACAGGGACGCCGAGTACTTCATCGGCATCCCCCGGGACCACCTGGAAGGCAAGTGCCGCGACACGTTCACCCAGGTCCTCAACA
The DNA here is from genome assembly GCA_035652475.1 of Candidatus Methylomirabilota bacterium. GTDB lineage: Bacteria > Methylomirabilota > Methylomirabilia > Rokubacteriales > DASRDR01 > DASRDR01. Next base: position 3,236 of record DASRDR010000096.1, read on the forward strand.
ACGCCTTCCCGGGTGGGCTGCTCACCGTGAACGCGGCGGTCGACATGCTGAACCAGGGCTGCTACACGGGCTAGGCGCCCCCCTGCCTCTCCAGGCGCCGGCGCGAGCGCGGTCCGCCCCAGACCCGGGCGGGCCCCCGCGCCGGGCCGGGGCCCGCGGCGGGTGGCGCCCGGCGCGGCCGCCCTGGCCGATCATCCTCACCTTCCTGTCGCCCGCGCT
>DASRDR010000097.1:0-9448 GCA_035652475.1 Candidatus Methylomirabilota bacterium
CGTCTTGGGCGCAGGGGTCGGCGCGACGGTGTTCCCGCACGTGTTCACGTTGCTGTTGGTGGCGGTCACCGTGATGGGAGCGCCGCCGGAATCGCCGCCGTTGCTCGCGCTGACGTTCGCGTTGCAGGTGGGATCCGCGCCTCCCGACGTCCCGCTGCCACCGGACCCTCCAGGGCCGGCCGCCGCCGAGACCTGGCTCGACGGCCCGGTGGAGTGGCTGCTGCCGCAGCCCGCCACGAAGAGCGGCACCAGGAGCGACAGGCACACCGCCAGACTCCGCCACCAGGTTCGGTTGGAGCCGATCATCATCCGTCGCATCGCACCTTCCTCGTCGTGTCGGTCATGCACGGCATGGCTCCCCGCGGGGAGCGGGTGACCGGCTGGCCGGTCGGGGAGGCCGGGCGCGTGGGCCGCTCGGACGGCCGTTCCCCGGTCGGTGCATCCGGCCGTCTCAGTTCCCGCAGGAGTTGACGATGGTCCCGCCGGAGGCATCCGTCGCGATCCCGCCGCCGCCCGACGCGCCGCTGTTGCTGGCGCTGATCCGGCCGGAGCAGCTGGTCCCGGAGCCCCCGCTGGCCGACGCGCTGGAGTTGCCGCTGTTGCTGATGCTGGCGCCGCCGCCGGTCTGCGAAACGTTCGTGCGGTCGGGGCGGATCACCGCGGCGGCGCCGATCAGGCTGCCGCCGACGATCGCCGCGCTGGCCGCACCGCGCAGCACGTCCGCGGTGAGGCTCGAGCCGGCCGCCTGGTAGGAACCGTCCTTGGTCGAGGCGTTCTTCGCGGGATCGTAGCGATACGTCTCGATCACGACCAGCTTCGGGCCGTCCTGACCCTCGGTGATCACCTGGACGTGCTCCAGGGTCGTGCCGTCCTTCAGCACCACCGTGCCGAGGAGCTTGGTCCCGGAGACGCAGCCGCTCAGCAGGAGCAGGGTGGAGACGAGCGCGGACCGCCGCATCCAGCCGGGGCATGACGAACGGGGATCGCGGTGCATGGGGTCCTCCTCCCTGTTCGGGGGCTCGGAGTGCGTTCGACCAGCTCGGGCGCCGAGCTGGTTCCGCGTCCCTATCACGGAATTTGGATTGCGACAAGATGGCGCTTTCGCGACAGAGCGACGCGGCCTGCAAGCCCGTCCGACGAGGTGTCGCCCCGTGTAATCCGTCACTACGACCGGCGGCACCGGCCGCCGCGCCTTCCATGCGGGTGCCGGGAGGTGAGCCCGCGCAGGAGCAGCAGGTGGCCGCTCGGAGGTCCGGCACGGCAAGCCAGGAGGCGACGAACCGGGGCGCGAGGAGATCTGCGGGGCGTTCCGCGCGTCAGGCGGTTGTCCGGATGATCGCCGCAAGCGCCGCCGCCGCGGCACGCCCCTCCGCACGACGACCGCCGCCCGGTGACGCGTGGCTCTTGCGGCGCGCCTGATGCCCGGTTCGGCAGTTGCATGACTCCACGCCTGCGCCGAGCCGGCCGCGTCGTGCTCGTCTGCGCGCTCCTCGGCGTCGCCTGCTCGCGCGGCGGCGAGCAGCCGCCCAGCGGCGGACCGCAGCCCGTGCCCGTCGCGGTGGCGGTCGCGGCCCGGAAGTCCGTGCCGCTCCAGATCCGCGCGATCGGCAACGTGCTCCCCTCCGAGACCGTCACCGTGCGGAGCCGGGTCGGCGGGATCCTCGCCAAGGTCCACTTCCGCGAGGGCCAGGACGTCACCGAGAACCAGGTGCTGATGACGCTCGAGACCGGCCCGCTGGAGGCCGCGCTCCGCCAGGCGCAGGCCCAGCTCGCCCGGAGCCGTGCCCAGCTGCAGAACGCCCAGCGGGACGCCGCGCGGTACGCGGAGCTGGCGCGCCAGGGGTTCGTCGCCCAGCAGGAGTACGACCGCCTCCGCACGGCGGCCGATGCGCTGGTGGCCACGGTCCAGGCGGATCAGGCCGTGGTCGAGAACGCGCGCCTTCAGCTCAGCTACGCCACCATCCGCGCCCCCATGAGCGGGCGCACCGGGGCGCTCCTGGTCCACGAGGGCGACCTCATCAAGGCGAACGACACGGCGCTCGTCGTGATCAATCGGCTCCGGCCCGTCGACGTCGCGTTCGCGCTCCCCGAGCGCGAGCTCCCGGAGGTGCGGCGCTACCGGGACCAGGGCTCGCTGGCGGTGGAGGTGCTGACACCCCAGGGCGGCCCGCCCCTCGGTCGGGGGGAGCTGACCTTCATCGACAACCGCGTCGACCCGACCACGGGCACCATCCAGCTCAAGGCCACCTTCGCGAATGCCGACCGCACGCTGTGGCCCGGCCAGTACGTCAACGTCGTGCTCACGCTCGCGGTGGAGCCCGCGGCGACCGTCGTGCCGACCGCGGCCGTCCAGCAGGGGCAGCAGGGCTCGTACGTGTTCGTCGTCAAACCCGACGAGACCGTGGAGTGGCGGAAGATCCGGGTCGCGCGGCAGGTCGGCTCGGAAAGCGTCATCGCCGAGGGGGTGGTCCCCGGGGAGACCGTGGTCACCGACGGCCAGCTGCGCCTCGCCCCCGGCGTCCGGGTGGAGGCCCGCGCCGCGCCCGCGATGGAGGGCGACCACGCGTCCGCCGAGCCCCCGACGGCCGGCGGCGGGCCGCCGGGTGCCGGCGGGGCTGCGCCGGGCGACAGCGCCGCCGGGCCGGGGAGCGGCCGCCCGACCGCCCCGGCGGCCGGCACGGCTCCGGGAGCGAGCGCGCCCGCCCCGGGCGCCCCGACGGACTCCACAGCAGGCGCCGGCGCCCTCCCGGCGGCGCCGGCCGCGCCGGGGTCGGCGCCAGCACCGCCGCCGCCGACGGCCGGGGCGAACTCGGGCGCGAGCGCGCCCGCGCCCGGACGCGCCCCGAGCGTCGTGACCACGCCGCCGGCGCCGGGCGTTCCCGGCGCCGGCACGGGAGGGCGATGACTCGCCGCCCCCGGGCACGCCGCGGGCGCGTGGGCCGCCCCGCCGGACCGGGGTGCGGGCCCCGCCTGGCATGAGCGGGCTCTTCGTCCGGCGCCCGGTCACGACGACGCTCCTCATGGTGGCGCTGGTCGTGTTCGGGCTCATGGCGTACCGCGACCTCCCCGTCAGCGACCTGCCCAACGTCGACTTCCCGACCGTCCAGGTCTCGGCCGCGCTGCCGGGGGCCGGGCCCGAGACGATGGCGACCGCGGTGGCCACGCCGCTCGAGCGCCAGTTCTCCACCATCGCGGGGCTCCAGTCCATGAGCTCCACCAGCACGCGGGGCTCGACGACGATCAGCCTGCAGTTCAGCCTGGACCGTGACGTCGACGCGGCCGCCCAGGACGTCCAGGCCGCGATCGCCCAGTCCCAGCGCAACCTGCCGGCCGATCTCCCGAACCCGCCCTCGTACCGGAAGGTGAACCCGGCGGACCAGCCGATCCTCTACCTCGCCCTGAGCTCGGCGACCCTCCCCCTGTCGACCGTCAACGAGTACGCCGACACGGTGGTCGCCCAGCGGCTGTCGACGGTGAGCGGCGTGGCCCAGGTGCAGATCTACGGCGCCCAGAAGTACGCCGTGCGGGTCCAGCTGGACCCGCGGGCGCTGGCCTCGCGCGGCATCGGCCTCGACGAGGTGGAGGAGGCGATCCGCGCGAGCAACCCCAACCTCCCGACCGGCACCCTCCAGGGCCCGAGCCGGGCGTACACCATCGAGACCACCGGCCAGCTGCGGGAGGCCGCCCAGTTCCGGCCGCTGATCGTCGCCTACCGGGACGGCTCGCCGGTGCGCCTCGACGAGCTCGGCCGCGTCATCGACAGCGTCGAGAACGACCGCGTGGCGAGCTGGTACAACGGCACCCGCGCGGTCGTGCTGGCGGTGCAGCGGCAGCCGGGCACCAACACGGTCAAGGTGGTGGACGGAGTGAAGCGGCTGCTGCCGGCCATCCGGGCCCAGATCCCGGCCGCGGTCGCCCTCGACGAGGTGTTCGACCGCTCGCAGGCGATCCGGGAGTCGGTCTTCGACGTGCAGTTCACGCTGGGGCTGGCGGTGGTCCTGGTGGTGCTGGTGATCTTCGTGTTCCTGCGGAACGTGTCCGCCACCCTGATCCCGAGCGCCGCGCTGCCGATGTCCATCATCGGCACGTTCGCGATCATGTACTTCCTCGACTACAGCGTCGACAACCTCTCGCTGATGGCGCTGACGCTGGCGGTCGGGTTCGTCGTCGACGACGCGATCGTGGTCCTCGAGAACGTCGTGCGGCACATGGAGCACGGGCAGGACCGGATGGCCGCCGCGCTGGACGGCGCACGGGAGATCGGGTTCACGATCGTCTCGATGACCGTGTCGCTGGTCGCGGTGTTCATCCCGGTCCTGTTCATGGGCGGGATCCTGGGCCGGCTCCTGCGCGAGTTCGCGGTGACCATCACCGTCGCCATCCTCATCTCCGGCGCGATCTCGCTGAGCCTCACCCCGATGCTCACCAGCCGCTTCCTGCGCCCGCCGGGGGCGACCGCCGGACGGCTCGCCCGGACGAGCGAGCGCGCCTTCGAGCGGCTCCGCGTCCTCTACGACCGCACGCTCGGCTGGGCGCTCCGCCACCCGCGGCTGGTCCTGGCGACCTTCGCCGTCACGCTGGTCGGCACCGTCACGCTCCTGGTCGTGATCCCCAAGGGGTTCATCCCGAGCGCGGACACCGGGCAGATCGTGGGGTTCACCGAGGCGGCCCAGGACGTCTCGTTCGACGCGATGGTCCGGTACCAGCGGGCGGTCGACGCGGTGGTGGCCGAGAACCCCGCGGTGGCGAGCTACGTCTCGGTGGTGGGCGTGCGGGGCACCAACTCGGGGCTGGTCTTCGTCCGGCTCCGCCCCCGCCGCGAGCGGCCCGGGGTCGACGAGGTCCTGCGCGAGCTGCGGCAGCCGCTGCTCCGGGTCCCCGGCGTGCGCGTGTACCTCCAGAACCCGCCCGCCGTCAACGTCGGCGGGCAGCTCACGAAGGCGCTCTACCAGTACACGCTGCTGTCCCCGGACAGCGCCGAGCTCTACCGGTGGGCCGGCGAGCTCGAGACGCGGCTCCGTCGCATTCCCGGGCTGCGCGACGTCAACAGCACCCTCGAGCTGGCCAGCCCCGAGGTCGCCATCGACATCGACCGGGAGAAGGCGGCCGCGGTCGGCCTGACCAACGCCCAGATCGAGAGCGGGCTCTTCAACGCCTACGGGTCGCGCCAGGTCTCGACGATCCTGACCCCGACCAACCAGTACCAGGTGATCATGGAGCTCGAGCCCGCCTACCAGCGCGATCCGGCCGCGCTGTCGCTGCTCTACGTCCGCGCGAGCGGCAACCGCCTCGTCCCGCTCGGCTCGGTGGCGACGGTGAGCCAGGCGGTGGGCCCGCTCTCGGTGACCCACGTCGGCCAGCTGCCGGCGGTGACCCTCTCGTTCAACCTGGACCCCGGAGTGTCCCTGGGCGACGCGGTCGCGCGGATCCGCGCGGTCGAGCGCGAGCTCCGGCTCCCGGCGACCGTCAGCACGACCTTCACCGGCGCCGCGGAGGCGTTCCGGTCCTCGATCGGCGGCCTCGGGCTCCTGCTGGTCATCGCGGTGCTGGTCATCTACATCGTGCTGGGGATCCTGTACGAGAGCTTCGTCCACCCGCTCACGATCCTCTCCGGCCTGCCGGCGGCCGGGGTCGGCGGGCTGCTCACGCTCTTGCTCTTCCGCTACGACCTGGACTTCTACGGCTTCATCGGGATCATCATGCTGCTCGGCATCGTCAAGAAGAACGCGATCATGCAGATCGACTTCGCACTGGAGGCCGAGCGGGCGGGGCGCCGGCCCGCCGAGGCGATCTACGAGGGGGCCCTGGTCCGGTTCCGGCCGATCATGATGACCACCCTGGCCGCGATCATGGGCACGCTGCCGATCGCGCTCGGGTTCGGGGCCGGCGCGGAGGTGCGACGCTCCCTCGGCCTGGCGGTGGTGGGCGGGCTGCTCTTCTCCCAGCTGCTGACGCTCTACGTCACGCCGGTGATCTACCTCTACCTGGACGCGGTGGATCGCCGGCTGCGGGGCCTCCGGAGCCGCCGGCGCCCGGCGCCCGGTCGGGCCGCCGCCGAGCCGGGAGCGCGGCAGCCCGACCGGCGCCCGCTCGAGAAGGCGGGCTGAGCCGGCGGCGCGCGCCGGCGCCGCCGGCGAGCGGGGGGGCCGCCCACCGCACCGCGGCCGGCGGCGCCGCCGTGAATCCGGCCGCGCGAGCGTCACCCCGTCCCCGACCCTCGCCAGGCGCGCCGGGCGGGAGTCGTCGCGGAGCTGCCCGTCGAGCGCCCGGATGGCCCGCGCGCCTCCTGCTATACTACGCGGCGCCCGGACCCGGCGGCCCCGGCCCCGACCCGCTCCCGGCGGGCCGCGGACGGGGGGCGCGAGACCGACCGGCGAGACGGCATGACCGAGCCTGAGACCTGCGGACCGCTGGCCGGCCTGCGCGTGCTCGACCTCACCGAGCACATGGCGGGCCCGTTCTGCACGATGATCCTCGCCGACATGGGCGCGGAGGTCTGGAAGGTCGAGCGCCCGGGCCGGGGCGACGCCTCCCGCGCCATGGGCGACGGGAGCGAGCGCAACCCGTTCTTCCGGTACATCAACCGGAACAAGCTGAGCGTCACGCTCGACTTCAAGCACCCGGCCGGACGCGAGGTGTTCCGTCGCCTGGTGCGGGCGGTCGACGTCCTGGTCGAGAACTACCGCGCGCCCGTGATGGGACGGGCGGGGTTCGGCTGGGCGGAGCTGGCCCGGGAGAACCCCCGGCTGGTCTACGCGCAGCTGTCGGGGTTCGGACCGGACGGCCCGTACGCCGACAAGGGCGGGTTCGACCTCATCGCCCAGGGCATGGGCGGGATCATGCACGTCACCGGCGAGCCGGGCGGGCCGCCGACGTCGGTCGGCCAGCCGATCTGCGATCTCGGCACCGGGATGTGGGGCGTCCAGGGGATCCTGGCCGCGCTGTGGCAGCGCGAGCGTACCGGTCGCGGCCAGAAGGTGGACTGCTCGCTGCTCGAGACGGCGCTCGGCTTCTCGGGCTGGACGAGCGCTGCCTGGCTGGTGGACCGCCGGGAGCCGACGCGCCAGGGCGCGCGCCACCGGCAGAACGCGCCGTACCAGCGGTTCGCCACGCAGGACGGGTACCTCATGATCGGCGCCGCCACCCAGGAGCTCTGGGAGCGGTGTGCGCGCGCCCTCGGCCGGCCGGAGTGGATCGCCGATCCGCGGTTCCGCGGCAACGCCGACCGGGTCGCGCACCGGGACGCGCTCGAGAAGGAGATGGAGGCGGTGCTGACGACCGGGCCCACGGCCCGGTGGGTCGCGGCCCTGGACGCGGCCGGCGTGCCGTGCGGACCCGTCAACGACTACGCCCACCTCTTCGCCGATCCCCAGGTGCGCCACCTGGGAATGGTCGTCCACGCCGCGGACCCGGAGCTCGGGGAGGTGCCGCACGTGCGCACCCCCGTCCGGCTGTCGGAAGGGCGGATCGCCGTGCGCACGGCCGCGCCGCGCCTCGGGCAGCACACCGAGCAGATCCTGGACGCGCTCGGCTACGATGCCGCCGCGATCGCCGCGCTGCGGCAAGCCGGCGCCGTCTGAGCGCGGGGCGGCCGGCGAGGAACGCCCCGCCCGCGCCCCTCGTCCCGCGCTCGTGCCGGGACGGGCGCCGGACGACCCCCGGAACCATCGGCCCTCGCGCGCGGCCGGCATGCAGATCTTGCCGCCGCTCCCGCGCCGGAAACCGCCGGACGCGGGGCACGGCTCTTGCTCGGAGTGGAAGGCGTGCCGCCCGGCCCGTGCGCCGGGGGCGCGCGGTTCACGGTCGAGCCACGAGGAGAGGGGTGCGATGCTCTACTATGCGCTGGTGTTCCTGATCGTCGGCATCATCGCGGGCGTGCTCGGGCTGACGGGGGTCGCCGCGGTGGCGTCCCAGATCGCCTGGGTGCTGTTCCTGATCGGCATCGTCCTGCTGATCGTTCACCTGGCGCGAGGCCGCCGCTCGCCCGTCTGATCCGAGCTGACGCGCCGCCGGCGCCTGCGGCGGTCGAAGCGCGGCTCGCGCGCCCGCCGCCTCGCGCCCGACGGGGCCGCGGCCGAGATCCGCCGCAGCCCCGTTCCGGCTGCGTGACGCTCCGGGCGGCTGGTCGGTGCCTGACGCCGTGTTTCCCTCTCGCTCAGGCGGCGCCCGCCCGGGAGCCGCCGCGGCCCCGGCCGCGCCGGCTCCCGCGCGGGCGCCCTGCGCGGCTCCCCCCGTTGCCGTTCCCGCCCGGCATCGACATCTCCTCCCCTTCCTCGGCGCCCCGCTCGCGACCCATCTCGCGGCCGGCGCCCCGGACACCCTCGCGCGCCTCGCCGCCGCGCCCGCGCGTGATGTCGTCGCCCTCGAGGAGGGTGGTCCGGGCGCGCTGCATGCTCTCCATCCCCGAGCGGACCGCGCGCTGGTACCAGTCGCCCAGCTCCTTCTGGACCTGGCTCCAGCCGCTCAGCGGCATCGTGACCAGCTCGAGCGTGCTCACCTGGAGCTGCGTCATGAGGTGGAGGTTCTCGCGCGCGGCGTCGGTCGACATGTTCCAGAGGTCGAACAGGAGCCGCTGGCCGGTCTCCGTCCAGTTCGCCACCGACTCCATGCTGCGCGAGGCGACCTGGGTCATCTCGTGGCCGCGCTGGCGGCTCCGCTCCTGCATTCGCTGGATGTTCGTGTCCATGCTCTCCTCCTGGTCGTGATCGCTGGTCGGTCGCGGCGCCCGGGCGACGATCGGTCGCGGGGCGCGTCGCCGCGTCAGGCCGCCGCCACCGCGAGATCCACGCAGTGGTCGGCGCAGCGACGGCAGGCCTCGGCGCACGCCCGGAGGCGGGGATCGTCCCCGAACTCCTCACACCAGGCGGCGCTCCGCTCGCACAGCTCGGCGCAGAGCCCCAGCGCCCGCACGTCGGCGCCCCGGAGCAGGCTCGCCGTCGCGTGGCAGATCTCCGCGCAGTTGAACAGGAGCCGGATCGCCTCCGCGTCGATGCGCCGGCCGTCGGCCTGCAGGTGCGTCACCGTCTCCATGACGGTGCGGTAGGTTTCGAGACACGCGGTGATTCCGTCCGTCATGCTGTGGATCATGCAGCACCATCCCTCGGCGACCGGCCCGCTCCGGGCCGAGCCTTGCGCGTCCACCCTACGCGGGCGCGAGGCGCCCGTTCAACGGTCGAAGCGCGGGATTCGGCACGGTCGACCAGGGGACGGCGGTCCCCCCATTCGGGGGGACCGGGCCCGGTGGCGACGGGCCCTTCCATGCGAGATCAGATGAGCCCGCGCCGGGCCGCCTCGGCCACGATGGCGGCCCGGGAGCGGACACCGAAGACGTCGCAGAGCTTCTGGATGTGGTCCTTGACGGTGTGCGGGCTCAGGTGGACGCGCTCGCCGATCTCGCGGTTCGTGAGCCCCTGGGCGAGGTACCGGACGACGGTGACGGTCGTGTCGG
>DASRDR010000098.1:0-9347 GCA_035652475.1 Candidatus Methylomirabilota bacterium
CGGCGGTCTCGATGTCGTACCGGACCGCGTTCCCGAGGTAGGCGGTGAGCCCCACCCGCCCCCGGCACCGGTTCCGCTCCTCCGGCCCGGGCGGCCCGTCGGCCGCGCTGAGGGTGAGGTGCTCGGGGCGGATCGCCACCACGCACGCCTGCCCCGGCCGCTCCGGGCCGTCGGGAGCCGCCCGCGCGACGAGGCGCCCGAGCGCCGTGTCCACCAGGACCCGCCGCCCGCCGACCTCGGCGATGGTCCCGGGCACCAGGTTGTTCGTGCCGACGAACTCCGCGACGAACCGCGTCCGCGGGTGCTCGTAGAGCTCGCGCGGGCGGCCGAGCTGCAGGATGCGCCCGTCGCGCATCACCGCGACCCGGTCGGAGAGCGAGAGCGCCTCCTCCTGGTCGTGCGTCACGTACAGGGTGGTGATCCCGAGCGCCTGCTGGAGCTTCCGGATCTCGGCCCGGACCTGCACCCGGATCTGGGCGTCCAGGCTGGACAGCGGCTCGTCCAGGAGCAGCACGTCGGGGTTCAGGACGAGCGCCCGCGCGAGGGCGACGCGCTGCTGCTGACCGCCCGAGAGCTGGCCAGGGTACCGGGCGCCGAGGCCGGCCAGGTTCACCGTGCGGAGCCCCTCCTCGACCCGGGTCGCCAGCGCCGGGCCTCGGAGGCCGCGGAGCCGGAGGCCGTAGGCGACGTTCTGGAACACCGTCATGTGCGGCCACAGCGCGTAGTTCTGGAAGACCATGCCGATGTTCCGGTCCGAGGGAGGGAGGTCGTTCACGACGCGGTCGTCGAACGCGACCGCGCCGGCGTCCGGCCGGTAGAAGCCGGCGACCAGCCGGAGGAGGCTCGTCTTGCCGCACCCCGAGGGTCCGAGCAGCGTGAACAGCTCGCCGTCCCGGATCTCGAGCGTGACCGCGTCGACCGCCGTCACCGCGCCGAAGCGCTTGACGGCGTCCCGGATGGCGATCCTCATCCGGAAGGCCGGCCCCGGCCAGCGCCCGGCCGCCGCCGAGGGTGCGGGCTCATGCCGGGCGCGGCAGCGGGCCGGCCGGGCCCGCGCCCCGCGGCCCCGGCCGCCGCGCGGGGCCGCGCCGGTCCCGCCGAAATCGCGCTACCGCTTGAGCTGGTCCCAGACGGACTCGATGTCCTTCCGGAATCGCTCGTTGACCTCCTGGTAGCGCTTCTGCGCGATGTCGTCGTCGTAGACGTTGCCCACCTCGCCGTCGAAGTACGACCGGACCCCGCCGGTGAACTCGACCGCCTTCTCGGCGACCGATCCCGGCAGCCCCTGGACCCGGTACTTCGGCGTGATCGGGAACAGGCCGCGCTCCATGAACACGCGCTGCCCGCGCTCGGTGAGCAGGAACTCGATGAACGCGCGCGCGGCCCGGGGATGCTTGGCGCCGGCGAGGATCGCGATCGGCTCCGGCGTGACGAAGGCGTTCTTCGGGGACACGAACTTCAGGTCGAACCCGGCCAGCACCTCCTCGAACGCCATGTACGACGGGACGGCGAAGCCGGCGGCGAACTCGCCCTTGGCGACGACCGACGGGACGTCCCGGCTCCGGGCGGTGAAGATCCCGGTGTTCGCGGCGAGCCGCCGCAGCCAGTCCCACCCGGCCGCGTCGCCCCGGCTCTGGAGGAGCACCTCGTAGGTCGCGTGACTGGACGACGACCGGGTCGGCGCGCACTGGGCCACGTTCCCCTTGAGCTTGGGGTGCAGGAGGTCCTCCCAGTCCTTCGGCTCCGGCACCCCGAGCCGCTTGAGGAGCCGCGGATGGTAGACGAGCCCGTAGGGCTCCAGCGCCGTCCCGATCCAGTAGCCGTTCGGGTCCTTGATCGGGTTGGGCTTCGGCTTGCCGATCGTCGCCGGCACGGGCTCGGTGACCGCGGGTGGCAGGTCGAGCTTCACCACGAGCTTCTGCTCGGCGAGCTTGTCGAACAGCGCCGACTCGCCGCCCCAGAAGATGTCCGCCTCCGGCTTCCCCTTCCACTCGACGATCCGGCCGTAGGACACCGGCGTGCCGGCATACTGGGCGTTGGTCCGGAGCGTGACGCCCCACCTCTCCTTCGCGTACTCGGCGAACGCCTTCAGCGCCCCGTCGACGACGAACTTCGACACCGGGGTCTGCAGGACCAGCTCGTCTTCGATCGGCGCCTGGGCCTGGGCCGGCCCGGCGAGCGCCAGGGCGAGCAGCGACAGCGCGATCACGATCGTGCGCACGGGCCACCTCCCTCGGGCGTGGATCGGGTCACAGCACCCTAGCATCGCCGCGCCCTCAACGGAACCCCGCCGCCCCGTCCCGGGCCCGGTCACGATGGCTCGCGGGCCCAGTCGCGCGCGCGGGCGACCGCCCGCTGCCACCCGGTGTAGAGGGCGGCGCGCCGGTCGGCCGCCAGGGCCGGCTCGAACGCCCGATCGAGCTGCCAGAGGGCCCCGACCACCTCGGGCCCACGCCACAGACCGATCCCGAGCCCGGCCAGGTAGGCGGCGCCGAGGGCCGTCGTCTCGCGGATCCGGGGGCGCAGGATGGGGATGCCGAGGACGTCGGCCTGGAACTGGCAGAGGAAGTCGTTGGCGGTGGCGCCCCCGTCGACCCGGAGGTCGCGCGGTCGCGCGCCCGACTCGCCCACCATCGCGTCGAGGACGTCCCGGGTCTGGTACGCGATCGCCTCCAGCGTGGCCCGCACCACGTGGGCCCGCGTCGTCCCGCGCGTGAGTCCGAGGAGGGCACCCCGGGCGTACATGTCCCAGTACGGCGCGCCCAGCCCGGCGAATGCCGGCACGAGATAGACGCCGCCGGTATCCGGGACGCTCCGCGCGAGCGGCTCCGACTCGGCGGCGCTGGCGATGAGGCCCAGGCCGTCCCGGAGCCACTGGACCGCGGCGCCGGCGACGAAGATGGCCCCCTCCAGCGCGTACGTGACGGCGGGCGGGGGGGCCGGGCCGGCCGGGAGCGCCCAGGCGATCGTGGTCAGGAGGCCGCACGTGGACCGGACCGGCGCGGGCCCGGTGTTGAGGAGGAGGAACCCGCCGGTCCCGTAGGTGTTCTTGGCCCCGCCGGCGCCCAGCGCGCCTTGCCCGAACAGCGCCGCCTGCTGATCCCCGGCGATCCCGGCGATCGGGATGCCGGGCGGCACCCAGTCCTGGGCGACGGTCTGGCCGAACACGCCGGCGGAGGGCCGCACCGCGGGGAAGACCTCCCGGGGGATCCGCAGGTACGCCGGGAGCGTATCATCCCAGTCCAGCCGCTCGATGTCGAAGCACAGCGTGCGGGACGCGTTCGAGGGGTCGGTCGCGTGCACGCGGCCCCCGGTGAGGCGCCAGAGGAGCCAGCTGTCGACGGTGCCGAAGGCGAGCTCACCGCGCGCCGCGGATCTCCGGAGCTCGGGCTTCGCCTCCAGCAGCCAGGCGATCTTCGTCCCCGAGAAGTACGCGTCGCAGACCAGGCCGGTCCGGGCGCGGACGACCGGCTCGAGACCGTCGGCCCGCATCCGCTCGCAGATCGCCGCCGAGCGCCGGCATTGCCACACGATCGCGCGATGGACCGGGCGGCCGGTGCGGCGATCCCAGAGGATCGTCGTCTCCCGCTGGTTCGTGATCCCGATCGCGACCACCTCGGCCGGCGACACGCCGGCGTCGGCGAGCGCCGCGCCGGCGGCCGCGAGCTGGGTGGCCCAGATCTCCTCGGGGTCGTGCTCCACCCACCCCGGCTGCGGGAAGTACTGCGGGAGCTCGCGGTAGCCGCGGCCCCGGACTGCCCCCTCGTCGTCGACGACCAGCGCGGTCGAGCCCGTGGTCCCCTGATCGAGCGCGAGGACGGTCCTCATCCCCGGCCCCCGTCGGCAGCCCTCATCGCCGGGCGGCCCGGAACTCGAGCGCGAGGTCGGGCCGGTCGGTCGTGACGTAGTCGACGTCGCTGGCCAGAGCGCGACGGAGCTCGTCCGGCTGGTTGACCGTCCACACGCCGATCGTGAGCCCCGCCCCGCGCGCGGCGGCGATCGCCTCCGGCCCGAGCAGCGTCCACTCGATGCCGAGGTCGTTCGCCCCCAGCCCACGCAGGCGCTCGGCGGCGGCGGCGAGGCCGCCGAGCCGCACCGCATCGTACCGGGACACCAGGCCGGTCAGCCGGAGACCCGGCGACCGGGCGCGGAAGCGCTCCAGCGTGGCCCACTCGAACGCCATGACCGTGGTCCGCGCCTCGAGCCCGGCCGCCGCGAGCAGCGCGAGGGTCCGCGCCTCGATGTCCGGGTACGGCGCCCCGTGCGGGCCGGTCTTGATCTCGAGGAGGACGCCGGCCCGGGTCGGCCCGACCAGCGCCAGCACGTCGGCCAGGCGGGGCAGCCGCTCGCTCGCGGTCCCCCGGAGCGTGACGCCCAGGAGCTCCGGCCAGGCGAGCGCCGCGACCGGCCCCCGGCCGGTCGTGGTCCGCTCGAGCGTCGCGTCGTGGAGCACCACCACCTCGCCGTCCCGCGTCTGGTGCACGTCCATCTCGACGAGGTCGACGCCGAGGGCCAGGGCGCCGCGGAACGCGGTCAGGCTGTTCTCGGGCCAGAGCAGGGCGCCCCCGCGGTGGGCGGCGATCGCCGGGCGCGGCGCCGGCGCGGCCGCCGCCGGGCCGCTCACCGCGCCCCCCGCCGCGAGGAGCGCGAGAGCCGCGGCACCGGCCCGGGCGGCGGCCCGCCCGGCGCCCTCACGACCCCCACGGCGCAAACTCGGCGAGCTCCTCGACGTACCCGCGGAGGTAGTCCTCCAGCCGGACCCAGTACCGGACGCGGGCGTTGTACCAGTAGGTCTCCAGCCGCTGCGTCCCCGCCCAGCGCTCCACCCGGATGGTGTAGAACCGGCCGGCCAGGACGTCGACCGGCTCGACGGCCGGTCCGCTCCGCCACTGGCTGCTGTAGCGGCCGCCGCCCCGGGCGTCGGTGTACGTGAAGGCCTGGCTCCACTGGTGGCCAAAGGGGAGCGGCCACGTGAACTCCTGGAGCGGCGGCGCGTAACGGCCGACGGCGCCGTCGCTCGCCGTCTCGGCGACGAGCGCGAGCTCACGCGTCCACTCGCGCGTCACGTCCCCGGCCAGCCCGCGCAGCCGGACGACGTACCCGTTCGGCATCGCCCGCACGACCTCGTGGGTGACGACCGCCGGCGCGCCCCCGAGCGCCGTCCGCCGGAACACCCAGCGGTCGCCGACCCGCCACTCCGGCGCCGGCACCGCCTGCCCGCCCGGGGTGCCCCCGGGCCCCGGCGCGCCCGCGCACGCCGCGGCCAGGAGCACCGCCAGCGCCGGGCCGAGCAGCCGGCGGCGCGTCCTCACTTCTCCGTCTCCACGAGGCCGCGCACGAACCAGCGCTGCATCAGCACGACCACCCCGACCGGCGGCAGCAAGGCCAGCGCCGTGGTGGCCATGATGAGGTTCCAGTCGATCTGGGCGTCCCCGGTCCCGATCATCTTGGTGATGCCGATCACGATGGTGTCCATGCCCCGGCTGGTCGTGATCAGGAGCGGCCAGAGGTACTGGTTCCAGCCGTAGATGAAGAGGATCACGCAGAGCGCGGCGATGTTGGTCCGCGACAGCGGCACCAGCACCGCGCGCAGGAAGGTCAGCGGCCCCGCCCCGTCGATCTTCGCCGCCTCGACCAGCTCGTCGGGGATCGTGAGGAAGAACTGCCGGAAGAGCAGGGTCGCGGTGGCGGAGACCATGAGGGGGACCGTGAGGCCGGTGAACGTGTTCACCAGGCCCAGGTCGGCGACCACCTTGTAGGTCGGGATGATCCGCACCTCCACGGGGAGCATCAGGGTGAGGAAGATCATCCAGAAGAAGCCCAGCCGGAACGGGAACCGGAAGAACACCACCGCGAACGCCGACAGGAGCGACAGCGTGATCTTCCCGGCGGTGATCACGATCGCCATGACCAGGCTGTTCCACATCATGCGGGCCACCGCCGTGCCGCGGACGCGCTCGCCGCTGCCGTGCTGCCACGCCTGGCGGTAGTTCTCGACGGTCGACGCGCCGGGGGTGAGCGGCAGGTTCCCGCGGCCGATGGTCCCGACGTCGTGCGTGGAGCCGATCACCGCCACGTAGATCGGGAACGCGAAGACGGCCACTCCGGCCATCAGCACGGCGTGGGTCAGCCAGGCCGGCCCGCGGCGCCGCTCGACCATCAGTACTGCACCCGGCGCTCGAGGTACCGGAACTGCAGCGCGGTCAGCGCCGCCACGATCGCCATCAGGAGCACCGACTGGGCGGCCGAGCCGCCCAGGTCCAGGTTGACCACCCCGTCGACGTAGACCTTGTAGATGAGGGTCTCGGTCGCCTTGCCCGGCCCGCCGCCGGTCAGAGCGTGGACCGTCCCGAAGGTCTCGAAGCACGCGTAGACCAGGTTCACCAGCAGGAGGAAGAACGTCGTCGGCGAGAGGAGCGGGAACACGACGCGCCAGAACCGCGCGTGCGAGCCGGCGCCGTCGATCGCCGCCGCCTCGATCACCGCCCGCGGGATCGCCTGCAGCCCGGCCAGGAAGAACAGAAAGTTGTAGCTGACCTGCTTCCACGAGGCGGCCAGGATGACGAGCAGCATCGCCTGCCGGCCGTCGAGCTTGTAGTCCCACGCCACCCCGGCCTCGCGGAGGGCGCGGCCCACGATGCCGATGGCGGGGTGGAAGATGAACAGCCACAGCACGGCCGCCACCGCCGGGGCCACTGCGTACGGCCAGATGAGCAGGGTCCGGTACACGCGCACGCCCCGCACGCGGCGGTCGGCCATGGCCGCCAGCAGCAGGCCCACCGTCATCGACAGCGCCGTCACCGCGGCGCTGAAGACCCCGGTGCGCGCCGCCGCGTCGAGGTAGAGCCGGTCGGAGAGCAGCGCCCGGAAGTTGTCGAACCACACGAACGTCTGGCGCAGGCCGAAGGCGTCCTGCAGGAAGAACGCCTGGTAGACCGCCTGGCCGGCGGGCCAGAAGAAGAACACGAGCGTGACCAGGATCTGCGGCCCGACCAGGGCGTACGGCAGCGCCCGGCCCTCGAAGACGACGCGGCGGGTCACCGCGGTCCGCCGGCTGGCCTCGGCCGGCCCCGGGGACCCCACCGGACGGCGACGCGCGCCGGGCCGCGTCGCCGGGGCGGACCGGGAGCCCCGACCGCCGGCGGCCCGGCGGCCCGGCGTCCGCCCCGCGCCCCGGCCCACGGCCGCCGCGGCGCCCGGCGCGGCGGGCCCCCGCCCCGGGCGAGGACCCGGGCCCGGCCGGGCGCGCTCAGCGGTTCGCCCGCTCGAACGTCCGCAGCACGGCGTTCCCGCGCTGGACGGCATGGTCGAGCGCCTGCTGGGCGGATTGCTGGCCCTGGAGCGCGCGCTCCATCTCCTCCTGGATGATGTTGCGGATCTCCGGCATGTTGCCGAGCCGGAGCCCCCGCGAGTTCTCGGTCGGCGTCGTGCGGGTGAGCTGCAGGAACGGCACGTCGGCGCCGGGATTCTTCTCGTAGTACCCGGAGCGCTTCACCAGCTCGAACGCGGCGAACGTGATCGGCAGGAACCCGGTGTCGGTGTGCCACTTGGCCAGCACCTCGGGCCGGCTCAGGTACCGGAAGAACTCGGCGACCGCGCGGTACTCCTCCGGCCGGCGGCCCGGGGCCGTCATGACCCAGAAGCTCGCGCCGCCGATGATGGAGTTCTTCGGCGCGCCGGCGACGTCCGGGTAGTAGGGGAGGGTCGTGGCACCCCACTCGAACTTCGCCTCGCGCACGATCCGCCCGCGCAGCCCGGACGACCCCTGGAGGATGGCGCACTCCCCCGACGGGAAGAGCGCGTCCCCCGCGGCGTCGCGGCCGCCGTACTTGAACGTGCCCTCGCGGTGCATGTCGATGAGCGTCTGCAGGTGCCGGACGTGGAGCGGGCTGTTGATCCGGAGCTCGGCGTCGAGCCCCTCCATCCCGTTCGCCCGGGTGGCGAGCGGCACGTCGTGGATCGCGCTGAACTGCTCGAACTGGGTCCAGGTCGGCCAGGCGAAGCTGAAGGCGCACGGCGCGGCGTTGGTCGCCTTGATGCGGCGCGCCGCCTGGACCAGGTCGGGCCAGGTCTGCGGCGGGTGCGCGGGGTCGAGGCCGGCCTTCCGCAGCGCGTCCTTGTTGAAGAACGTGATCGCGGTCGAGCTGTTGAAGGGCATCGACATCATCCGCCCGTCCGGCAGGCTGTAGTAGCCGCGGACGGCCGGCAGGTAGCTGGCCGGGTCGAACGGCACCCCGGTCTCGCGCATCAGCTCGTAGACCGGCTTGATCGCCGCACGCGCGGCCATCATGGTGGCGGTGCCGACCTCGAACATCTGGACGATGTGCGGGGCATGGCCGGCCCGGAACGCCGCGATCGCGGCGACCATCGTCTCCGGGTACTGGCCCTTGAAGGTCGCGTTCACCTGGTACTGGCTCTGGCTCGCGTTGAAGTCGGCGGCGATCTGCTCGAGCAGGGGCCCCGCCGGCGGGTTCAGCCCGTGCCAGAAGTCGACCGACACGCGCTCCGCGGCCGCCGGCGTCGCCGCGAGCAGGAGGAGGAGCCCCAGGACCGAGCCACCGAGCCGGATGCCGCGCCGTCCCCTCATCGCCGTCTCCCTCCCTGGCCGGCCCGCGGCCTCCCGCGGGCGAGGTTCACCACCGGTCGGCGGCCGTCGGCGGCCACGCCCGCTGCGCCCTCTCCCGCCGGGGCCCGCTGCGCCGGCCGGGTCCCCCGCGCCGCGCCGGCCGGCCGCGGTCAGCGAGCCGCCTCGCGGAACCGGAGCCCCTGCCGGACCGTCGTGTCGTACGCCTCGAGCTCCGCCTCCACGCGCCGCGCGCTCCACCCGAGCAGCGCGCCCATCCGCTGGGCCACCGCGGGGGCGCAGTCGAGCCCGAGGCACGGCCCGGTTCCGAGCCCGGTCCGCCGGAGCAGCACGTCCTGCAGGGACACGGCGAGCTCGGCCTCGACCGCCCACTGCAGCTGTGCCGCGATCTCGAGCCCGTTCTTGCAGAGGCGCTCCGTCCCGTTCGGCAGGCGCCGCGCCAGGTCGAGGACCGCCCGCGCCCGGCGGCCGTACGTGGCCACCAGCATCTCCACCTGCTCGGGGTCCAGGCCCGAGCTGCGCACCGCCTCGGTCACGTCCAGGAAGACGCGCGCCTCCACCCGCGAGACCTCGTCGTCGCTGCCGTCGAGCGCCGTCCGCGCCGTCTCGCTCGGGCCGCCGCGCCCGAGCAGCTGGACGATGCGCCGGCCCACGGCCTCGGCCAGGCTCCGGAAGCACGTCAGCTTGGTCCCGGTGATCGACAGGAAGCGGCCGTGGGGCCCCTCGGCGACCACGCGGTGCTGCCGCGAGACGGCCGACGCCC
>DASRDR010000099.1:0-6896 GCA_035652475.1 Candidatus Methylomirabilota bacterium
CCGGCCGTCGTAGAACCGCGAGGACGGCACCACCAGCAGGACGGGGTCGGCCGCCCCACCCTCGAGCGCGGGCACGGCGGCGGACGCCTTGAGACCGGGCCGGAGGGCGACCCTGGCCGCCGGCACCTCGCGCCAGTACCCGCCCCGCCGGAGGGCCGCCTCCCAGAACTCGTCGAAGGGGACCGTCGGCGCCTCCGCCTTCGCGAGCGCGCGCCAGGCGTCCCGGAGGTAGTCCGCGAACGTCTTGGCCTGGAAGGTCGACGTCGCGCTCGCCGGCACCAGCGCCCGGGCCGTCTCGAGCAGGAGGTCCCCGCTCGGGATGGTCTGCACGCCCGGGAAGGCCGCCGGCGGGATCCGGCCCAGCGCGGCCCGGACCGGCTGGAGGACCGGGACGTCCAGGAGGTCGGGGTTCGTGAACTCCACCGCCGGGACCGCGCCCATCGCCGGCTGCATGAGCGTCCACACGCCCTCGCGCGGCGAGTAGTCGCCCCAGGACTCCAGCGGCGTCAGGTCGGGCACGATCAGGTGCGCGCGGGCCGCGGTCTCGTCGAGGTGGCTCGACAGGCTCACGACGAACGGCACCTTCGCCAGCGCCTCGGCGAACCCGGCCCGCGCGGGGAGCGTGAACGCGGGATTCGTGTCCTTGACGATCAGGACCGAGATCTCCCCCTGGGCCATGGCCCGCGTCAGCGCCAGCACGTCCGCGTACCGGCTGGCCCGGCCGATCGCCGCGTTCGGTCCGAAGCGCACCGTGCGCCCCACGTTGCCGAGGGCGTAGTTCAGGAGGTTCACGGCGATCGCCGCCTCGGTCCCCCCCGCCCCGCCCTGGGCCACCCCGCCGGCCAGCACCAGGCTCGGCACCCCGCGGGCGAGCGCCGAGGCGATCGCCCGGAGCTTCGCAGCCGGCACCCCGCTCTGCTTGGCGACCCCGTCCACCTCGACGGTCCGCGCCACCGCCGTCAGGGCCTCCGCCTCCCGGGCCGGGAGCGCGGGGTGCTGCCCCGACTCCAGCACGAGCCGGAGCAGAGCCAGCGCGATCGCCCCCTCGGTCCCCGGCGCGTTCGGGACCCACTCGTCCGCGTTCGCGGCCGTCATCGAGTACCGCGGCTCCACGTGGATGAACGCGGCCCGCTCGCGGTCGCGCAGCGCGCGCGCACGGCGGAACCCGGCCGCGTACCCGACCGGCGAGATCCACGTCTCGAGGAAGTCGGCGCCCAGCGAGAGGATCGTCCGGGCGTCCTCGAACGCGTGATAGGGAACGACGTCGAGGCCGAAGGTGGCGACGTTGGCAGCCCGCAGGTCCTCGTGGGCGAACGCCTCGTAGGCCACCCGCGGCCGCCCGCCGACCGCCTTGAGCCACTCGTCGAAGAGGCGGCCGAGGGTCCCGGTCTCGAGCTGCGTCAGCATCGCGATCCGCCCCGGACCGGCCTGACGGGCGGCGGCGAGCTTCTCGACCAGGAGCTTCTGGGCGTCGGCCACCGCCACGGTCCGCCAGGCGCTCCCCTCACGCACGCGGGGCGCCGGGATGCGGTCGGGATCGTACGTGCCGAGGAGGCTCGCCTGGCCGCGCGGGCAGAGCGCGCCGCGGTTGACCGGATGGTCCGGGTTCCCCTCGAGCTTGACGACCCGCCCCTCCCGGCTCTTCGCCAGGACGCCGCACCCGCCCGGGCACTCGCGGCAGGCGGTCGCGAACCAGGTCGCCACGCCCGGCACCACGTGCTCGGGCGGCACCACGTACGGGAGGATCGCCTCGGTCGTGCGCCCGCACCCGGCCGCCGCGGCCGCGGCCCCGCTCGCGCCCAGGATGCGGAAGAAGCCGCGCCGGTCGACGCCGGCCCCCGATCCGCCGCGGTCCGTCATGCCGCCCGCCCTCGCTCCATCGGCCTCCTCAATGGTGACACACGACGCAGTCGAGCGGGCCGCGCCGCTCCGAGTGGCACGACACGCACCAGCCCATGGTGAGCGGCGCGACCTGCGCGACCTCGGTCATGCCCTGCACCGGCCCGTGGCACTGCTGGCACTGGAGCCCCACCTGGACGTGCCGCTTGTGCGGGAAGTGGACGAAGCCCGCCACCTTGTGGACCCGCACCCACTCCACCGGGCGCGCGTCCTTCCAGTAACCCCGGAGCTTCTCCACTTCCTTCTGGAGCTCCGGATCGCGCGACGCCACGATCTGGTGGCAGCCCATGCACCGCTTCACCGACGGGAGCCCCGCGAACGCGGAGCGCCGCGCGTCGGCGTGGCAGTACTGGCAATCGATCTGGAAGTCTCCGGCGTGGACCTTGTGGCTGAAGAGGATCGGCTGGCGCGGGGCGGGAGCGATCGGAACCTGCCCCCGCGCGGGGCCCCAGGCCAGCACCAGCGCCAGGGACACCGACGCGATCAGGCTGGCGCGCAGCTGCCGCACGCGGACCCGCATCCGCTCCGTCCCGTCTCGCTCCCTGCTCGCCAGTGGGGCCGCGCCCGGTCAGGGCGGGCCGAGGAGGCAAGTACGTTCTTTCACAAAGGCAGGCGGGATCATAGCAGCGGCCCTTTGGGCCGTCAACGGCTTTCTCGCCCGGCGGGCGCCTCGGCGAGCGCGAGCGGCACCTCCACGAACGTGGCCGCCCCCGGATCCCACCGGTGCGCGCGAGTGTCGGCGATCCGCCCGGCGGCGACGCTCACCACGACGTACGTCGTGTCGGCGTACGCCGGCACGCCGTCGACCATCGCGTTCCGTCGATCGGTCTCCGAGAAGTACGCGCCCGCGTCGACGTGCGAATGGTAGATCACCCGCACCTCGAACCCGTCGCCCTCGCGCCGGCCGATCTCCAGCAGGTCCTCGGGGGCGATGTAGTAGGCGGTCCGCGCGGTCCGGGGAAACCGCGCCGGCTCCCGGGCGTGGAGCTCGTCCTGGATGTTCCGGCACGGCATGAGCCGCCGCTCCGGCCTCGCGCCGCCGCGGACCAGGAGGACGCCGCAGCACTCGGCCGGGTAGTCGGCCACGGCATGCCGGTGGATGGCCGCCAGCTCGGCCGCGGTCAGCAGCGGGTCGGCCGCTCCCCCGCCCGGCCCGGACTCGGCGGCGCCGGGACCCGCGCCGGTCACGCCCCGCCCGCCAGCGCGGGGATGATCGAGACCTCGTCACCCGCCTTGAGGGGCGTGGCCTGGCCCTGGAGGTCGCCGATCTCCTCGCCGTTGACGTAGACGTTGACGTGGTGGTGCACCTGGCCCTGCTCGTCGCGGACCAGGCCGCGCAGGCCCTCGAACCGGCCCTCGAGCTGCTCCAGGAGCTGCTGGACGTCGCCCGCGTCGACGTCGACGCGGGCCGCGTTCGCCGTCGCGCGCCGGAACGGCGTCGGGATGTACACGCTGACGGGCATGATCACGTCCTCCTTGCCGGTCACCGTTCGCTCGGGTCGAGCGGGACGCTCAGGTACCGCTCGCCCGTGTCGCACAGGACCGTCACCACGGTGCGGCCGCCGCCGAGCCGCTCGGCGACCCCGAGGGCCGCCCACACGTTCGCGCCGGCAGAGATGCCGACCAGCAAGCCCTCCTCGCGCGCGAGCCGGAGCGCGGTGGCCTTCGCGTCCTCGTCCTTGACCTGCACGATCTCGTCGATGACCGTGCGGTTGAGTATGCCGGGCACGAACGACGCCCCGATGCCCTGGATCCCGTGCACCCGCGCCTTGCCGCCGGACAGCACGGGGGAGCGGCTCGGCTCGACCGCCACGATCCGCACCCGGGCCCCCAGCCGCTCCCGGAGCACCTCACCCACCCCGGTGATCGTCCCGCCCGTGCCGACGCCGGCGACGAACGCGTCGAGCCGGCCCGCGGTGGCGTCGAGGATCTCGAGAGCGGTGGTGCGCCGATGCGCCTCCGGGTTCGCGGGGTTCTCGAACTGCTGCAGCATGACGTAGCCCGGGTGGGTACGGCAAAGCTCCTGGGCGGCGTGGACGGCTCCCGTCATCCCCTCGATGGCGGGCGTCAGGACCAGCTCGGCGCCGAGCCGAGCCAGCAGGCGTCGCCGCTCGAGGCTCATGTCGTCGGGCATCGTCAGGATCAGCCGGTACCCCTTGACCGCAGCCACCATCGCGAGGCCGATCCCCGTGTTGCCGCTGGTCGGCTCGACCAGCGTGGAGCCGGGTCGAAGCGCCCCCCGCCGCTCGGCGTCCTCGATCATGCTCCGGGCGATGCGGTCCTTGACGCTCCCACCGGGGTTGCGCGCCTCGACCTTGGCCAGGA
This sequence comes from Candidatus Methylomirabilota bacterium, assembly GCA_035652475.1. Taxonomy (GTDB): domain Bacteria; phylum Methylomirabilota; class Methylomirabilia; order Rokubacteriales; family DASRDR01; genus DASRDR01. The sequence continues at coordinate 4,225 of DASRDR010000099.1, forward strand.
TCGACGCGCTGCCGGTCGGGGTCACCCGGCCCAGCCGGACCAGCGGCGTGTTGCCGATGAGGTCCAGGACGCTGTCGGCCACCGCCGCCCGCGCCGCCATCCCGCCTCCTCGCTGAATCAGATGTGGTAAACCGCGCGCTCCGGCGACTGGCGCGCCCGGACCCGCTCGGCCAGGTCCCCGAACGTGGTCCGATCGATCACGCCCGCGACCGCGCCGGCGATCTCCCCCCACAGCGGGGAGAGGTCGGCCACCGAGGCGCGCCCGTCCCCCGTGGTCGAGCCGGCGACCTCGAGCGCGGTGACCCGCCCCTCGACCGCCCGCAGCACCTCGCCGACCGAGATCGCGGCCGGCGGTCGCGCCAGCTGGTAGCCACCGGTCGACCCCCGCTTCGAGTCGAGAAGCCCCGCGCGCTTCAGCAGGAGCAGGACCTGTTCGAGATAGCGCTGCGGGATCCCCTGCCGGCGGGCGACCTCCTGGATCGGGATCAGCCCCTGGCCGTGGTGAATGGCGAGGTCGAGGACGGCACGGATGGCGTACTCTCCCTTCGCCGAAACTCGCATATCCGGTCAAGAAGGGAGTCTACTCGCCCGGGGGAGAGGGCGTCAACCGCAGGGGCGCATGAACGCGCGGGGCCCGGATCCTCGTCTCCGCGAATCCCGAGTCACGCGAGCGGCGCCAGGTGTCCCGCCTCCGGCGACCCCGGGCGTCACGCCGCGTGGCCGCCGCGGACCCCGCCCCCACGGTCACGGTCGCGGCGCCGGGTCGCTCAGTCCCTCGCGAGCCGCGGGTTGAGCCGGTCCTGGAGGCCGTCACCCAGGAAGTTGAACCCCAGCACGACGCTCAGGATGGCCAGTCCCGGGAACGTCGCCGCCCACCAGTACTCGAACTTCCCCTGCCCGGCGGCGATCATGGCGCCCCACTCGGGGTCGGGGGGGATCGCCCCCAGTCCGATGAACGACAGGGCCGCGGTGAGGATGATCGCGTTGCCGATGTCGAGGGTCGCCTTGACGACGACCGGCGGGAACGCGTTCGGAAGGATGTGGGTCAGCATGATCCGCGCCGCCGGGGACCCGAGCGCCCGGGCGGCGATCACGTAGTCGTTCTCCCGGACCCAGAGGACCTGCGCCCGCATCAGGCGGCTGAACTCCGGCCAGGAGACCAGGAGGATCGCCAGCATCGCGTGACGCAGCCCGGCACCGAGCGCCGCGGTGATCGCCATGGCGAGCAGGATCGGCGGGAACGCCAGCACGACGTCCACGATCCGCATCAGGACGTCGTCCGTGCGGCCCCCGGCGTACCCCGCCACCGCGCCCACCACCACGCCGACGATGCTCGCCATCAGGATCACCACGAACGCCACCGGCAGCGTGATCCGGGCGCCGTAGAGCACGCGGCTGAAGTTGTCCCGGCCGGCCTCGTCGGTGCCGAAGGGGTGGCTCAGGCTGGGCGGCTCGAGCCGGTTCATCACGTCGAGGTCGAGCGGGCTGTGGGGGGCAACCACCGGCGCCAGCAGCGCGACGAGCGTCCAGGCGCCGATCACGATGGCCCCGGTGATCAGCGCGGTGTTGCGGCGTCCCCGCGCTCGCCGGACGGGTCCCCGCTCGGCGACCGGCGCGGCCGCCGTGGGCGTCGCCCGGGGGACGCGCAGCTCCGCGGGCGCCGCGACGGGAGCGCCGGGGCCAGCGCGGCGGGAGCCCACCCGATCAGCGGACCCGGATCCGCGGGTCCAGGACGCCATAGAGGAGGTCGACGACCAGGTTCACCACGATGTAGATCACCGCCCCCAGCATGGTGACGCCGAGGATCGCCGGGTAGTCGAGGCGGGTCGACGCGGTCACCGCGTAGCGGCCGATCCCGGGCCACGCGAACACGGTCTCGGTCAGCACCGCGCCCGAGAGGAGGCTCGCGAACGTGAGGCCGATCACGGTGACCACCGGGATCAGCGCGTTCCGGAGAGCGTGCAGGCCGACCACCCGGGCCTCGCGGATCCCCTTCGCGCGCGCGGTGCGCACGTAGTCCGCCGCCAGCACCTCCAGGAGCGCCGCCCGCGTGGTCCGCGCGATCAGGCCCATGATGAACCACCCCAGGACGGTGGCCGGGAGGACGAGGTGGCGGAGCGCCGACCCGAACAGCTCGAGGTTCCCCGCCACCAGGCTGTCCACGAGCAGGAACCCCGTCACCCGCGGCGGGAGGGTGAGGTAGCCGTCGAGCCGCCCGGGGCCGGGCGCCCACTCGAGCCGGTAGTAGAAGATGTAGAGCGCGACGAGCCCGGTCCAGAAGATCGGCGACGCCGCTCCCACGAGCGACACCGCGCGGGCCGCGTGGTCGACCGTCCGGTTGTGGTGGAGCGCGGCCCAGACGCCGAGCGGCACCCCCACCACCACGCTGACGAGCAGGGCGGCGAGCGACAGCTCGACGGTGGCCGGCAGGAACTGGGCGAGATCCTGCAGGACCGGGCGCCGCGTCGTGAACGACTCCCCGAGGTCGCCGCGCGCGACGTTGCGGAGATAGGCCACGAACTGCTCGGGCACGGAGCGGTCCAGTCCCCAGCGCTTCATGTAGGCGGCGCGGATCGACGGGTCCTTCGTCGCCATGTCGCTGAGCACGGTGGCCAGCGGGTCGGCCGGGACCATGTGGGCCACGCTGAAGGCGACCAGCACGACCCCGAACA